>JAMXLN010000131.1 GCA_024281145.1 Hyphomicrobiaceae bacterium
ATCCCACCCGCTTTGCGCCACGCGTCGAGGCCGCCATGAATGTGGCAGGCACTGGTGATCCCAGCATCCTGCGCCGCCTGCACGGCCATCGCCGAGCGCTCGCCGAAGGCGCAATAAAACACGATGCGTTTGTTGGTTGCCGCTGCCAGTTCATGCAGCATGCCGCCGGGGCTGATGTTCTCCTGCAGGTCGCAATAGGGCGCGTGCAGCGATGCCGGGATCATTCCGTACTTTTCGCGTTCGGACCGCTCGCGCAGATCGATCAGTGCCACTTCGGGCTTGCCGACCCACCCCATGGCCTGCTGCGGCGCGACGGCCCAGCCCTTGCGGAAAATCTCGTCTTGGGCGAGACCCTGGCGCATGTTGGCGGGCACCGCCACATCCATCATTTTCGGGTTGGGCAAGTTGAGCTTGCCCATGAGCGCCTCGTACTCGTCGACCGAGCGCACCTGCAGGCGCGGATTGCAGCGCTTCTCCTCACCGATCGTGGAGACCGTGTCGCCCTTGTAGTCGTGGGCAGGGTAGACCAGTGTATCCTCCGGCAGCTTTAGCAGTTTGGAGAATAGAGATTCATATTGCGCCCGCGCGCTGCCGTTCTGGAAGTCGGTGCGTCCCGTGCCGCGGATCAAGAGCGTATCGCCCGTAAACACGCGGTCGTTCATCAAGAAGCTGTAGGAATCGTCGGTGTGCCCGGGCGTGTAGAGCACGTCCAATGCTACGCCCTCAATGGTGAGTTTGTCGCCCTCGCTCACGCGCATCGACACCACGTCAACGCGCGCCTGTTCACCCATCACGGTAACGCAATGCGTGCGGTCGCGCAGGGCACCGAGACCGGTGATGTGGTCGGCATGAATGTGGGTATCGACCGCTTTGACAAGTTTGAGATCGAGCTCCTTGATGAGCTGCAGGTAGCGATCGACCCGCTCCAGGACCGGATCGATGATCAGCGCTTCCCCGCCGCGCCGGCTGGCGAGCAGATAGCTATAGGTCGAGGACGTTTGATCGAAGAGCTGGCGGAAAATCATAGGCCTCCTCCTCGGCGAAGGGCACACGTCTTATGCTAGCATAAGCCTTGATCATGGTCAGGCATTCTCCAGTCTCGCGGGGACTTAGCATAAGGGTTTTCCCTTAACGCGCTGGGCGCGCGCGCCTGAGGACATGGCGGCCAACGGGCAAAGGCCCCGGCGTGGGATGAGAGGCGGGGGTCCCGCGGGCTCCGGCAAAATGTGGGCAAGGTCCAGCGCGCGTACCCGCGGATCGCGGGCCGGCCAGTCGATTAAGGCGCGTCTTTTCTTTTCCTACCTCGCGGCCGTAAAAGCCGCCTCCTGACGCGGATCGACGGCACGGACCACGTAAAGGTCGGCCTGCGGCGCATAGAGATCCCAGAGCCGCGCAAGCTCGGCGATGGGCTGTGGATGATGATCAACGCGCAAATTGACGTAGGCAAAGGGCTCTTTGTGCACGACGAGGAGCCCTGCCGCCGCCACCGGCTCGTGCTCTCCACCGGCGGCCTCGCCCGCCTCCAGCGCATCGATGAGGCGCCGGGGCAGCGGCGCGTCGGGGGATCTCTCAAACGCGGCCACCATGGCACGTGGAACCTCGCCGGAGCGCACGATGTTGGCAACTGCGGCGCAGTCGCGACCTTGCGCCTCGCCCGTCTCGCCGCCGACGCTCTCCCCCGTGAAGGTGGCCGTGCGGCCCGTCGCGTCGATGACCGCCAGCTGCCGCCAAGCGCGGTGCGGCGTTGCCGCCACCATGGCCTTCATGGCCTCCTCGGCGGTAAACCCACGCGCCAACAGATCGAGCGCCAGCGGCCCCAAGCGGGGATCCGTGAGAGATTGGCTCAGAGCTGCGCCGATGCCCGCCAGAGCATAGGGACAGCGCGCGCCGACCGCGACAGATGAGCTCGTCACGGCGGCACCGAGCATGCCGCTGCGCGCGCAGCGCCCGATCAGCGAAAACGTCATGGAGCGCCTCCAACCACTGCAGTGATGTCGACCTCCATCAGCAGCTCGGGGCTGGCCAGGCCCTTGACGATGAGCGCACTGAAGGCGGCGTTGGCGCCGCCGAGCTGGCTGAGGACGACGTCGCAAACCCCCGGTAAAAACGCCCGGTCGGTCACGAAGACCGTGGCCTTGACAATATCGGACAGCTTGGCACCCGCCTCGTCCAACAGCACACCGACGTTGGCCATGGCCTGTTGTGCCTGCGCTCTGGCATCGCCGGGGCCCTTCAGCACCTCGTTCAAGTCCGTGCCCGTCTGACCGCGCAGGATCACGCGATCGCCGGCGCGCACGGCCATGCAGAAATCGCAATCGAGCGGCTGCTGCTCGGTGCCGTAGCGGACATTTCGTGAGTGATACCGGCGCAGCCGTGTGTGCGGCTGGCCGGAGACTTTGGAGAGGGTGGTGACGTCGAGCTCGAACAGGATTTCGGGCCGCGCGAAGGCTTGCACGATGATGCCGGTCGAAACCGGATGAATGCCGCGAAAGTGCTTGCCAATCATCGGATAAACAGCACCGCGATAGGCGCGGTCGCTGATGTAGACGGTGATCTTGGCGACCTCCTCAAGCCCCGAACCCGCCTCAGTGAGCAGCACCCTCAGATTGCTCAGGGCCAGATCGGCCTGTGCCGCCGCATCCTCGGGTTGGCGTCCCGATCCGACCATACCCGTTCCGTCGAGCTTCGTGCCGGTCTGGCCGCGCACGAAGAGCTCGCTCGCGCCCGCCGCCACCATGCACCCCTGCCAAGAGAAATTCTGGCCGTGCCAGTTGGGGTAGTCGTAACTGCGATAGCGCCGGACAGCGGCGGTGACGGCGGCTGGTGAGATCGCTTCGGCGTCGATCTGCACCACCATCTCGGGGGCGGGCAGGCCGGCAACGATGAGGCCGGTGCTCACGGGATAGACATTGCGGAGCCGGCGGTTGATCGTGCCGTAGACATCCTTGCGATGGGCGCGATCGATGATCGAGGTCGTGAGCTTGGTGATGTCCGCGAGCGATGCGCCGGCGGCAGTGAGCGCCATCTCAAGGCGATCCAGGGCGGCATTGGTTTGGGCACTGGCATCGCCGGGCGCACCAACCTTGCCATCCTCCCCCGCGCCGCCCTGCGCGCTGAGGTAGATGCGCTCGCCAGCCCGCACGACTTCGGCATAGGGGCTCGGCGCGTCGGCGCCCGGTCGGTAAGGGGCACGCAACCGAGGGAGATATCGCTGGACGGTCATGGTTTCGGATTGGCCACGTTGACGTGAGGAGTGCAATTGCCCGCGACGCACAAAGGGGAGCGCGGCACCCGCCGCGCTCCCCCAACCTCGCCAAGGTCGATTAGCGCGGTTGCGGGACGATGCGGATGTAGGGCTTGGGCGCTCTCCAGCCCTGCGGGTACTGCTTCTTGGCTTCCTCGTCCGATACCGAGCCGGCAATGATCACGTCCTCACCCTCCCTCCAATTCACGGGCGTTGCCACCTTGTGCTTGGCCGTGAGCTGGAGCGAGTCGATCACGCGGAGCACCTCATCGAAGTTCCGACCGGTGGTCATGGGATAGACGAGCACCAGCTTGATCTTCTTGTCGGGTCCGATCACGAACACGTTGCGCACGGTCTGGTTGTCGGCGGGCGTGCGCCCTTCGCTCGTCCCCGCGGCCTCGGCAGGCAACATGCCGTAGAGCTTGGAGACGACCAGCATGGGGTCGCCGATCATCGGATAGTTGGGCGCGTAGCCCTGCGTCTCCTTGATGTCGTCGGCCCACTTGGCGTGGCGGTCGATGGGATCGACTGATATGCCGATGATCTTCACGTTGCGCCGATCGAACTCGGGTTTGATTTTGGCCATGTAGCCGAGCTCGGTGGTGCACACGGGCGTGAAGTCTTTGGGATGCGAGAACAGCACCGCCCAAGACTCCCCAATCCAATTGTGAAACTTCAGGCGGCCGGCGGTGGTCTCCGCCTCAAAATCCGGCGCTGTGTCTCCAATGCGAAGCGTCATCACAGGGTCTCCTATGCTGCACCCCCCACGGTGTAGCCAGCGACAGTTACACAATCCTGCCGTCGGTAAGCAACCCTGACCCGGCGTTGCCGACCTTGGTGGCGCCGCCCGCCGGGTGCGCAAGGTATGAGCGTTCCAAGCCCGAGGCCAACAGCACGGGTTTGCTTCACCGCGGTTGCTGGGCGGGTTGAGGCGCCAGGAACGGTGCCCACAGCGTCGTCGATCGTTGGCGCGAGGCGTTGGCGGCCTGGGCCCTCCGAAACCGATGAGGTGACGAGATTGCGGACGCCGTAAATCTCCCGGCCCGCGCCAGTGATCGCAGGCCCGGGCGGCACCGGGAGCAAAGCGTGCGGTTGCGCGAGCCCAAGGCGGTCGGCAGCCGCGCCGGCGCGAACACCCCCTACAGGCGGGCAGT
>JAMXLN010000132.1 GCA_024281145.1 Hyphomicrobiaceae bacterium
CCCTGGAGCACGTCGGTCTGCCGGCCATCATTCGCCCTTCGTTCACGCTCGGAGGGACCGGCGGCGGTGTCGGCTATAACCGCGAGGAATTCGCCGAAATCGTCGAGCGCGGCCTCGATGCGTCACCGACGCACGAGGTGCTGATCGAGGAGAGCGTGCTCGGCTGGAAGGAGTTCGAGATGGAGGTGGTCCGCGACCGGGCGGACAACTGCATCATCGTCTGCTCGATCGAGAACGTCGACCCTATGGGGGTGCACACCGGCGATTCGATCACCGTCGCGCCAGCCCTGACCCTGACCGACAAGGAATACCAGATCATGCGCAACGCCTCGATCGCGGTGCTGCGCGAGATCGGTGTGGAGACCGGTGGATCGAATGTGCAGTTCGCGGTCAATCCGGCAGACGGGCGCCTCGTCGTCATCGAGATGAACCCGCGCGTGTCGCGCTCCTCCGCGTTGGCCTCGAAGGCGACCGGCTTCCCAATTGCCAAGGTCGCGGCCAGGCTCGCGGTCGGCTACACCCTGGACGAGCTCGACAACGACATCACCGGTGGCGCGACGCCCGCCTCCTTCGAGCCCACCATCGATTACATCGTCACTAAGGTGCCACGCTTTGCGTTCGAGAAGTTTCCGGGCGCGGAGCGCGCGCTCACCACCTCGATGAAGTCGGTGGGCGAAGTCATGGCCATCGGGCGCACCTTCGCTGAGAGTTTGCAAAAGGCGCTCAGGGGGCTCGAATCAGGCCTCACCGGTCTCGACGACTTGGCACTCGATGGACTGGGCATGGGCGACGACAAGAACGTGATTCGTGCCGCGTTGGGTACGCCCACCCCTGACCGTATCCTCAAGGTGGCCCAGGCCATGCGGCTCGGCGTCGAGCACGAGCAGATCTACGCCTCCTGCCGCATCGATCCGTGGTTCCTAGAGCGCATCCAGGAGATCGTAGATCTGGAGGCGCGCGTGCGGGCGCACGGGCTGCCGGCGACGGCCGAGACCTTCCGGATGGTGAAGTCGATGGGCTTCTCGGATGCCCGGCTCGCGACGCTGGCGAAACTGACCGAGGCCGAGGTGCGCAAGCAGCGGCTCGCCCTGGATGTCCGACCGGTGTTCAAGCGCATCGACACCTGCGCAGCCGAGTTCGCTTCTCCCACGGCCTACATGTATTCCACCTACGAACGCGGCCTGACAGATGTGCCCATCAATGAGGCTGAGCCGTCTAAGCGCGACAAGGTGATAATCCTAGGCGGCGGACCCAATCGCATCGGTCAGGGCATCGAGTTCGATTACTGTTGCTGCCACGCCTGCTTCGCCCTCTCCAAGGCAGGCACCGAGACCATCATGATCAATTGCAATCCCGAGACGGTCTCGACCGATTACGACACGTCCGATCGGCTCTACTTTGAACCCCTCACCGCCGAAGACGTGCTGGAGATCATCGCCGTGGAGCAGTCGAAGGGGCGGCTTAAGGGTGTGATTGTCCAATTCGGAGGCCAGACCCCCTTGAAGCTTGCCCACGCGCTGGAGGAGGCCGGGGTGGCGATCCTCGGCACGTCGCCCGAGGCGATAGACCTCGCCGAGGACCGCGACCGCTTCAAGGCGCTGGTGGATCGGCTGGGCCTCAAGCAACCGCAGAGCGCTATAGCGCGCAACCTCGTCGAGGCGCGCAGCGTGGCCGATGCGCTGGGCTACCCGGTGATGATCCGCCCGTCCTATGTGCTGGGAGGGCGGGCCATGGAGATCGTCACGGACAGCGGCGAAATCGACCGGTACGTCGCCCGCTTGGCGGTTACGCTCGATCAGCCTTCCGAACTCGCCGTGTCCGACAAGCGGCCATTGCTCATCGACCGCTATCTTGCGGATGCCATCGAGGTCGACGTCGACTGCCTTTGTGATGGCACGGACACGTTCGTCGCCGGCATCATGGAGCACATCGAGGAGGCCGGCATCCATTCCGGTGACAGCGCGTGCTCGCTACCCGTCCACTCCCTTGCCTCCTCGATCATCGTGCGGCTCGAGAAACAGACGCGCGACCTGGCCCTCGCCCTCAACGTGGTCGGTCTGATGAACGTGCAATATGCCATCAAGGGTCGCGATATCTATATCCTTGAGGTCAACCCGCGTGCCTCGCGCACGGTGCCGTTCGTGGCCAAGGTGATCGGCAAGCCGATCGCCGGCATTGCCGCGCGCATCATGAACGGGGAGACGCTTGCCTCCTTTAAGCTCAAGCCGGTGAAACTTGGCCACGTGGGCGTCAAGGAAGCGGTGTTTCCCTTTGCGCGGTTCCCGGGCGTTGACACCGTCCTTGGTCCCGAGATGCGCTCGACCGGCGAAGTCATGGGGATCGACCGCGACTATGCCATGGCCTTTGCAAAGAGCCAGCTGGGCGCCGGCAACACCCTTCCCCTGAAGGGGGCCGTGTTCGTGTCGGTGCGAGATGCCGACAAAGAAGGCATTCTGGGTGCCATGCGCGATCTCGCCGACATCGGCTTCCGGATCCTCGCGACACGCGGAACGCGCCGTGCTCTGGTGGCGCACGGCATCCCCTGCGAGCAGGTGAACAAGGTGCTCGAGGGGCGTCCACACATTGTCGATCTGATGAAGAACGGCGCGGCACAGCTCGTTTTCAACACAACCGAGGGCGCCAAGGCGCTGGCCGATTCCAAGGACATCCGCCGCACTGCCTTGCTCAACCACATTCCTTACTATACAACTTTGGCTGGTGCCCTGGCGGCCACGCAAGCCATCAAAGCGCTTACGGCAGGCACCCTTGGGGTAGCACCGCTGCAATCCTATGTAAGCGACGCATCCTGAGGATGCCGCGGCTCACCGCCGAAAGACGGGTGGCCAAACCCAAGTGCCTGAGTGAAACTGTGTTCCGGTACGGGCGTTGTGTCCGGGCCGATCTGAGAGAATAAGCCATGGCCATGGAAAAAGTGCCGATGACCATCGAGGGGTTCAAGAAGCTCGAGGCCGAGCTGCACCGCCTCAAGGTCGAGGAGCGTCCGCGCATCATCCAGCAGATTGCGGACGCTCGGGAGCACGGTGATTTGTCCGAGAATGCCGAGTACCACGCTGCCAAGGAGGCGCAAGGGCTCAACGAGGCCAAGGTGGCCGAGATGGAGGACAAGATCGGCCGCGCCGAGGTCATCGATACCTCCAAGCTCAGCGGCAACAAAGTCAAATTCGGCGCGACGGTCGCGTTGGAGGACGAGGATTCCGGCGACAAGGTCAAATACAAGATCGTCGGCGAGGACGAGGCCGACGTGCGCGATGGCAAGATTTCGATCACGTCCCCCATTGCGCGCGCGCTGATCGGCAAGGCCAAGGGCGACAGCGCCGAGGTGACGACGCCGAAGGGGACACGCAGCTACGAAATCCTCAAGATTGAGTACAAGTAGGCAAGCCCGCACGCGATCGAGTAGGGCGCGGGCGCACAGCCACTTTGCTGTGAAAAGCGCGGCTTTTGCAGATGTTGCTTTATTGCCATGCCCGCGGCGCCGACCGCACCGTGGGCACAACCCAATGTTGATCTGATTGGTCCGCAACCTCCATAGTCACCGGGCGGCTCGAACGGTCAGCGAGAGAGTTTTTCCACAGCGTCGTTGAACCTGGCCCGGAGAGTTACTACGCGCGTTGCGAAAGTGCATTAAGCTCTCGTGCCGCGTCGGGTTGGCCGCGTCGGGGGATGGCCTGGGCTATGGTGTGGGATCCACACATACGCGCAGCAATGGGCGTGCTGTGGATCGCCGCAGGCGCTCTTGCTAGCACGTGTGGCCTCGGTCAGGCGCGAACCCCAGAAGACCCGCAGGCCGGAGAAAGCGCGCCGGAAATCGTGCAAAGCAGCGCGCCCAGCGCACTGCCGGCGCGTAGGCTCGCAGGGATGGAGCCGGCAGGCGCGCGGCACACGGACGCGCTCCTGCGATTGGCCGCATCACGCCACGGTCCGCACTTCGATCCATCGGCACAACGGCCCCAACCGGTCCCCCAGCAGCGCCCACCCGAGGCCGAACGGGGCCGCCCGGCCCCCCAGGCGCAGGGGAGCGCCCCAGCAACGCGACAGTCACCCGCCTCCGCGCCAGCGGCAGCGCCCTCCCCCTCCTCGCCGCCTCGACACCAGGGATCGCACCGCCAGCCATGGATCGGTGGGCCAACGCAGGAGGCCTCGCAGCCGGTCAACCACAACGGGTCGCAGGCACCGACCCAAGCTCCGAGCCCGCCGCAGGCCCAAACGCGGCCACTGGGCCGCGAGGACCCCGCACAGCGCCGGGCGCGGAACGAGGAGGAAGATGCGGTGCGACGCCGCGCCCAAAGCGAGCAGCGGGAGCTGGAGGGCCGGGGAGAGGCGCACGACCGGGGCCAGCATGGCGGCCAAGAGCATCACGCACAGGAGCGGGGACCGCACGCTGGCTCACATGAGAATGAGACGCGCCAGGTCCATCGCCGGGCGGTCGCCGTGGGGCAGAGCTCCACGCCCGCCGCGGCGTCACCCGCTCACCCTGCGAGCACTCCCCCGGGTATCCCGGGCGCGATCGCGCCGTCGCCCCTTCCGAGCGCACCCTCGACGGATCCGTCAACCTCCGGCAACCCCTCGTCAGGGGGGACTACGCCGCCCGCGACCGATGGGAGCTCCGTCGCTTCGGGCTCGGGGCAGAGCGACGGGGCGCCGATCATGCGGGTCGGGGCGCCCGTGGATCGGGACGGTCCCGATGCAACGGCCAGGCCCACGCTCACAGGTGCGCAGGCCAACACGGCAAGTGCACAGGCAAAGAAGTCCGGTGACGGTGCCGGTAACCGGTTCGGTCTAATGCGACTTCCGCCGCCGCCGGACTCCTACCGGCAGGCCGAGTTCTTGCTGGCGAACCCATCCCCTGTGCTGCTGTCGGAGTTGGGGCGACGCCACTATGTGGTGGGAACGCGCAATGCCGCCGGTCTTGTCCGCGTGGTCCTGCCGGAAGGGGCTGCGAACGCGTGGGATGTGATGCGCGAGCTGGAGGTTTCCTTTCCTGGCCCCACGTTCGGCCTCAATGCGATCTACCGGCCGCCCATCACCAATGCCTACCGCCCACAAGACGGCGCCGGCCCGACGGGGACCGGGGCTGCGCCGACACGCCATGAATTGCTCGCGCTCATCGGCTGGGAGGGGAAGGGAGACCTCGCCGCGTGCGCCGCCGGCGTCGAGATCGGCATGATCGATACTCTCGTGGACGAAGGTCACCGCTTCTTCGCCGGGACGCACATCAAGTCGGTCAATTTGGCGCTCAAGCAGGATGGACCGCCGGCTCCCCATTGGCACGCGACGGGCGTCTTGTCGGTCATGGCGGGTGTTCCCAACGGCAGCACGCCTGCGTTGATCCCGGGGGCAAGGTTCACGGCCATCAATGTCTTCTTTACCAACAAGGACGGCCAGCTCGAGACGGATACCGCGCATTTGACCGAGGCTCTGGCCTATCTGGACGAGAAAACGGATGTGCAAATCGTCAACATGAGCCTGGTGGGTCCCAAGGACGACCTGGTGCACGAGCGCATTGCCGCCATGGCCCGTAGCGGCAAAGTATTCGTGGGTGCCGCGGGCAATGGTGGTCCCAATGCCGCCGCGGGATACCCGGCCGCCTACGAGGAGGTCATTGCCGTTACGGCTGTCGACGGGAAGGGCGGAAATTGGGACCACGCTAACCGTGGCACCTATATTGATGTCGCCGCACCGGGAGTTCAGATCCGCACGGCCTTGCCGGGAGGCAAAGACGGTTTAGTGAGCGGGACGTCGTTTGCGGCTCCGTTTGTCACGGCGGCAGTCGCTGTCGCCTACAGGGACAGTGGCTTGGAGGCGGCGGTGAAGCAGGGCGGGGAGCCCGTCGACCTCAAGCGTCTCATGTTGTCACAGCTGCTGAGCCCGGACCAGTTGAAAGCCCGGAGCCCCGTTTATGGGCATGGTGTGATCAGCGCGCCGTCCAAGTGCGCGGGTTCGCGATCCTGGGCTTCGCGGGTGAAGCCGCAACCCTCCGCGCCAGCGCCAGCCCCAGGGGCGAGGGTCGACGCAACACCGACGGTTCCAGGCGATTGGCACGCGAGCGTCCAGCAGGCTTCCCTACCACCCAAATCGCCTTGACCCCTTGGCCTCCCATGGCCCCTTGATCGCACGGGCTCAAAGCCCAGTTTGACCCAAGTCCACCCAGGTGCCCTTGAGCCCAGTGCCCCTGAGCCAGGTGTCCCTGAGCCAGGTGTCCCTGAGCCAGGCGTCCCTGAGCCAGGCGTCCCTGAGCCAGGTGTCCCTTGAACCAGGTCGCCTTCGTGGGTGAAGTGGCTTTGAACGTTGGCGAGGATGCTTGGCCACATATTTGGCCAGCGCATTTGGAAAGCGATTTGGCCAGGTTGTCTCGGAACGGTACCGGGCCGGCACGGAAAGGGCATGTGCCGGCCGGTCCGCCTTCAACCGGGGGCACTCCGCCGAGGTGCGGGGTGTGTCAGCGAGGTGACCCGATCGAACCGAGTTCGCCCATGGAACGGGATTTTAATTGCACGCGGTGGAACCCGCTTGACGGCCCGCCCTTGCCGTCGACGGGCGAGCCGACATTCTCGTTACCTTCTCTTCCAGTGCTCGGCGATCCGCTCCTCCTCCTCTTCGCGTCCGAGGACATCGCCCTGTTTGAGCCGCGACCTGACGCTGTCGAGGAGCGCCTCGCTGTCCGATGATGGGCCAGCGGGGAGGTAACTGCCCGGAGAGGTTGGGGCAGCCGCCGTCAGGCCCGTCTCAATCAAAACCTGCCAGGCGCCGGCGTTGTTTCGGCATGCCACGCCACCGGCTTCCAGATTCTCCTCCGGATAGCTGAGGGTAAATTGACGGCACCAAGCCTTATCCTGCGTCGCGAACGTGAGGCGTGGCTTGAGCCGCACGCCGTGCGCTAGGTCCACCTCGACATCGGAGGGGGTGGCCTCGAGGGCATACTGGGCCTCTGCGGAGGCAAGGGGTTCGCGAGCGTCTGCGCCAGCCCCTGTTGCCGTGTGTAGCAGCCATCCGGCAGCAACGCTGATCGCGAGCGCGGGGAGGGCGACGGCGGGCGAGAAGGCAGGTGCCCGCAATACCTCGGCGAGCCAAGCCAGGCTGGGCCAGCTCTTCCGCGCGGTCCGGGGCCGAGCCCCCGGCGAGGGGCTCTCGCGAACGGTCCGCAGCAGCCTTTCGGGCAGCGCAGCTGTGAGCGCAACGTCGAAGGGGCGCGCGAGCGGATCGCGGGTGAAGCGGAAGCTCTCGTAAAGTTCTTTGAGATGTCGATTTCTTGCCAACGCGGCGCTGAGGGCCGCGCGCTGATCGCACGACAGCCTGCCATCGACCTCGAGATCGGCGCACAGCATGACGAGGATTTCGTCAGCGGGAATGGTCTTCTCAGGAGTGTCGCTCATGCGTCGCTTCCAGGTTTGGCGGCCTGCGGGCGCGCCGCCGTCTCACGGGGATGTCCCTCCAGGCGCGCATGCAACTCTCGGCGGGCCCTGGCGAGCCGGCTCATGACAGTGCCGATAGGGGTACCGGTGATGTCTGCCGCCTCCCTGTAGGAGAGCCCGTCGATGCACACGAGTCCTATGAGCACGCGTTGTT
>JAMXLN010000133.1 GCA_024281145.1 Hyphomicrobiaceae bacterium
ACTGACGGGAATCCAGCAGGCGGATCTTCTGGCCTGGATGGAGCGCCTGCGTCCCTGCGGTGACGACAATCTCGCCCGTATCGAGCCCCTCCGAGATGCCGACGGTCGCAGGATCGTTGCGGGCCACTTCCACGTTTCGAAGCGAGACGGTAAGACTCTTCGGGTCGACAATCCAAACCGCGGGCCTGCGATCGAGCTCGGTGAGCGCGGCCCCAGGGATCTCGACCACTGGCGCCGCGTCGAGTTTGATGCGTCCCACCACTGTCGAGCCGAGGAGCATGGCTGCGGGCGGATCAGTCAGGCCGACCTTGATCTGGAAGGTGCGGGTCACCGGATCGGCCTGCGGCGACACCTCCCGGACACGTCCCATCGCCGTGACCGCCGCATCGTCAACCAAGCTGACGGTGATCTCTGGATTGCTCGGCGCCGACTGCAACAGCCGCGCCGGAATGTCGAACACCGCATCGCGCCCCTCCCTGCGGGCGACGCGAACGATCATCTGTCCGGCTTGCACGACTTCGCCAGGCTCGGCGCCGGTGGCAACCACGGTACCCGCGGCATCGACCCGCAATTCGGTGTCGCTCACCCGATCCTTGGCGGTTTTCAACTGCGCCTCGGCCATATCGAGCTGCGCACGCGCCGTCTTCAGCGCCGCCTCGGCCTGCTCGAACCGTGCCTGCGAAGCGATGTCCCTGGCGAGCAGCATTTTCTGCCGCTCGAAGGTACTCTGCACCTCGTTGACCCGCGCCTGGGCGGCGACGACTCCAGCCTGCGCCGTACGCAGAGCGTTGAGCTCGTCTTGCGGCTCGAGCTTGGCCACCGTCTGACCCGGCTCGACGTGATTGCCGATATTGATAGGGCGCGCGACCATGCGGCCGGCAATCCGAAATGCCAGGGGAGCTTCGTTCTCCGCCTGGATACGGCCAGTATGGGAAACGGTGTCGCCAATGTTGCGTTTCGCGACCGTTATGGTCCGCACCGGGCGCACGTGCGGCGGCGCGGTTTCCGCTTCGGGCTGACACGCTGCCAGCAAAGCCGCGGCCAGCAGTCCCACCAGCAGGGAAAGGCGCAATTTCGGGGGGTAATGGTCTAAAGAATAACGCGTGTCCAAGTGCCATAAATTTCGAAAAAGCCACGCGATGTAACCGCCCGAAGTCATTCCACCCAAATGAGACGGTATGGTCTGCACGTCACTCTCCGCGAGCATGCATCGGGAGTATATCCCAGCAATCACTCGCAAGGCATTGTTATGCAGCCGTAGGCGGATCCATCGCACCGCGGGTGGAGATGTTTGCACGCCTTGCGGGGCAAGACCAAGAGCCATTCGCCAGACATCGGACCACTCAGGAGGTCGCGGCGCACGCGCGCGATTTTGAGAGGCCCATCCATCCGCAGCGACGACAATCACCTCGACGCAGCCAGCAGCGCCGCGCCGAGGAGCACTGCCAGCGCCAGGAGCGAGAGGCCGGCCGCGGGCCATTGCCGGAGCATATTATCGATACGTTCAATCGGGCGGCTTAAGGCAAGTGCCGCGCGCCGGGCGGGGCCGACCGTCGCCGCGACCACCTGTCCCAAGGGGATGCGCGGCAGTCGATCGCCCTTGCGCCCGAGCAGGATCGCTACCGCGGCGCCACCCAGCAGGGGCCAGAGGCTCGCCGACAGCGCCTCAAGGGCGGGGGTACTCGGCGCAATGCCATCTGGAGCGGGAAGATATGCTTGCCAAGGGGCAAGACCGAGCAACAGTGAGCAGAGCGCGAGCGCTGCCGCCGATGCTTCCTGGATGCGCCCTACCGGAGCGCGCAACGTGATCGACGCGTCGGCTGGCGCCAGTGCGTGGGCCAGCACTAGCAAGACGTAACTGCTGGTGAAGATCCCTCCGGCTTGGATCACCACGGCCCACCACCATTGCTCCGTCGCGGACGCGGCTTGCAGCAACAGCTCCTTCGCGAGGTAGGCGCCGCTTGGCGGCACGCCAACCAGTGCCACCCCGCCCAGCGCGAACGCGAACACGCTTACCGGCAACGCCCGTCCAACGCCGCCCAACCCCACGATGCGATCGTGGCCTAGCGCGGCGTAAATCAACCCGGCCGACATGAACATCGCGGCCTTAGCGGCAGCGTGGGAGATCGCCTGCAACAATCCGCCGGCTAACGCGCCGCCGCTCGCGAGCCGCGTTGACCCCGCATCGAAGGCGAGCGGAAACATCAGGAATAGATAGCCGATTTGCGCCAGCGTCGAGTAGGCCACCAAGAGCTTCAATCGTTCCTGTCGCAGCGCGACGACGCTGCCGAACAGGATTGCCGCCGCGCCCAGCGCGGCAAGCAGCTGCGCCAAGACAAAGCTGGGCAAGTCTGCAAACACGTCGAACCAGAGCCGGATGACGATGAAGAAGGAGCCCTTTACCACCAGCCCCGACAGCACCGCGCTGGCGGCGGCCGGGGCGCCGGCATGGGCGGGCGGCAGCCAGAGATGCAGCGGAAAGAGCGCGGTCTTGGCGAGAAGTCCCGCGGTCATGAGCGCGGCCGCGACCACCGTTGCTGGCTCCGCATGCACCCGCCGGGACAGCAAGACGATATCGAGCGTGCCATAGCTTCCGTAGAGCAGCGCCGTCCCGACCAGATAGAGGACCGCGCCGAGGAGCGCGAAGAGCAAATAGCGCAGCGCGGCCTGAAGCGTCTCCGCCCGGCCATCGAGGCAAACCAGCGGCACCGCGGAGAAAGTCAAAAGCTCCAGCGCGACATACAACGTGAAGAGATCCCCCCCGAGGAAGACCATGTTCAGTGCGCCCCAGATCGCCAGCAGCAAGATCCAGAACGCGAATGGCGCGCGGGCTTCGATTGACCCTCGGGGCGTACGGAAGTCCACGCGCGCAAACACGCCGACCGCGCCGATCACGACAGCGGTGATTGCCATCATGACCGCCGACAGCCCGTCCGCGCGCAGTGCCACCCCGAGCGGCGGAGCCCATCCACCGAGCAGATAGATGAGCGGAGCACCTGCTTGCCGCAAGGTCACCAGGATCGCCAGTGCGATCACGAGACCGAGCGGCATGGTTGCCAGCACGACTCGTTCGGCCTGGCGTCCGCCAAGGACGAATGCCAGCAGCACGCCGGCCACTGGAATGACAACTGATAGCACCAGCAGAAATCCGCCCGTCGTCGTCACGTCACCCGGAACTGACGCTGGATACGGCATCAGGCGTCAGCGGGATCGGTGCCCGTGCCCGCTGGTGCTTCTGTGTTCAGCGTGGCCGAGCCGGTGACCTGGAACAGCCGCAACAACAGCGCCACCGCCAAGGCCGTCGCGGAAAAAGCGACGACGACCCCTGTGATGACCAGCGCCTGCGGTACCGGGTCGCCACCGAATCCGGACGCCGCCCCTCTGCGCGCAACGACGCCGAAGACCATGAAAACGCCGCTACCGAGCAGATTGAAGGCGACGATCTTGCGGAGTGGCCGGGGATCCGCGATCAGACCGTAGAGCCCAAGCCCGGCCACCGCGGCGCCGCACAGCCCGAACACGATCGCGGCGCTCATTGTCCGGCGCTCCGTTCCGGCGCGCCGGCCAGCAGCAGGCCGAGCGTTGCCGCGATCGTCAGCGTCATCGCGACCTCGATCCCCAGGATCAGCGGCTTGGCGTACGCCACCGGATAGGCGAGGAATGCGCTACCGATCGCGAAACCAGCGAGGCCGACGGCGAGGAAAATGCCGGGGCCGGCGATCAGCACGATCCGCAGCCGACGGCTGCTCACTTGCGGCGCGTCAGCGATGCCCGCCATCATCACCAGAAGCCACATGGCGGCGAGGATCGTGCCGCCTTGGAAGGCACCCCCGGGATGGTCCTTGCCCGTCCAGAAAACGTAGATGCCCACGACAATTCCTACTGGAGGCAGAAGCCGCGCAAGGAAGGCGAGCGTGCCGAGCGGATCGGCGCGGTGGCGCGGGCCCGGATGTCCGCCCCAGAGGCGGTCGGGCGCCAGCGACCACACGCCGACAAGGGCGAGCAGGAGCACCACCTTCTCGAGCATGGTGTCCATGGCACGAAAAGCCATCAAAACGTTCGTGACTGGATTGCCGAGGCCGGTGGCCGTGGCGTTAGCGGCGGCTGCTGGCGCGAGCGTGGGCGCGGGATCGGGCAGCAAGATCACGCCGGTTGCCAGAGCCGCCGCGACCGCCGCCGAGAGCAGCGCCGCTCCGACGCGCACGGTCGCGCTTGGCCGCTCTGTCGCGGTCGGCGTCTCGGTGACCCGCAGCCGGGCAGCCGCGCCCAGCAACAGCACGCCGCCCAAGCCCCCTCCGATGGCGGCTTCGACCAATGCCACGTCGACGGCGTCAAGACGCACCCAAATGAGCGCGAGCAGTAGCCCGTATGTCACGAATCCCACGACTGCGGCGAAGGTCTCGCGTGCCGCGATCGTCCAGGTGGCCACCCCCAGTACCACCGCCGCGAGCGCCATTTCCAGTGCCGACGCGACTGTCATGGGTGCGGTGTCGTCATGGCGGCGGTCCGTCGTGGCGCATCGCAGGGTCGCCGCGTTGGCCGCTTGCTTCGCGCGCAATGAGCTGAGACACCATCGCCCCGGCCAACAACGCCAGAGCCCAGACGCAGAGCAGCTTGAGCCCGCCGCGCAGGCTTCCAGCCTGCGGCACCAGTCCAAGCACCACCAAGCCCAGGCCAAGGTTGTCCGCTTTGGTGAGCGCATGCAATCGCGTCAGCGTGTCGGGGAAGCGAAGCAGACCCACGGTGCCGGCGAGAAAAAAGAATGCACCTGCCGTGATCGCGACGATCGTGATGATGTCGACAGCGACACTCATGCATCCCCCGTCGAGTCTGGTGCGTTCGCTCTCCCTTTCTTGACGAAAGCGATGGACGCAAAGGTGGCAAGGAGGGCGAGGGTCAGCGCGACGTCGACCGTGGCAGGCACGGCGGTTACCGTGCCCAGGAGCAACAGGGCCGCGATGCCCCCGGTTCCGATCAGCTGCGCCGCCATCATACGATCGGCATCCGCTGGACCGCGCAGAATACGGACCAACCCCAGCGCCAGCATCGCCAGGATGAAGCCAAGCACGGTCGTCATGAACTCAATCATGACGGATGGCGTGCCGCAACGCCGCCTCCTCCGCAGCCAACTGCGACACTACGGGTTGGTCAACATCGAGACAGTGATAGACGAGCCGGCTGCCCTCGTCTCCGGCCGGCACCGTGCCGGGTAGCAGGCTTGTAAGCGCGGCGAATGCATTGCGAGCCGAGCCGAGCGGAAAGCAAACCGAATAGACAACGAAACCGGGTCGCAACGGTAGCCGTGGGTCAAGCGCGCGCCATGCGACATCTATCCCGGCGGCGACGGACTGGTACAAAAAACGCAGCGCAAGTGGACCAAGCAGCACAGGTGACAAACGCGACGGGCCCACCGGCAGCAGCCTCAGACTCGTCACGGTCGCTGCGAGAACCGCAACGATTCCCGCTGGCAGATCGGCAAGATCAGAGCCCGCGAGCACTAGCCAGAGAATGAGCAGTGCGACTGCTCGCGCGAGTGCATGAGCCATCAAGCGACCGAGCGCGTCACTGGGATTGCTCAAGGCTCGCTCCGTAGCGTGGCGCCGCAAACAAGAGCCGCGTTGCCGGGCTGCCACGCGAGGACGAGTGTGACTCAGAACAATGCAAGAGTCGAATTCAACTGCCCCCGGAGGGCGCGATGCGATAGGCTCCGTTCAGAATCGGAGGTTTGGCACCCGCAAAAGGGTAGAAGCGACCAAGGACTGAATGATCCAGCCAGATCCAGGAGCAGTGCCACCCAAGCGCAGCGCTGGGCCAAGCGCGCTATCACGCTGCTCCTACTCTCGGCCGTCATCGTTGCGGGGATCGCGGTTTATCACACCCGACAGGAATGGCGGGAAATGTACATGAAGGTGATGACTCACTGATCGCACCGAGATTGCAATGCAGTCCCCCGTTGTTGCGGTGATCGGTTGAGCGAAAGGCAAATCAGCCGGTTGGTCGAGCGGCTCTACTGCCACTTACCGCCGGTCGCCCTGCGTCTCATGACAAGCGTAGTGGGATCGGCTATCAAGGTGCCATATCCGCGGCTTTCGGTTGGCGCATGAGTAGCGATGTAAGCCCGCAAGCGGCTTCCGCACCACCGGCCCTCTCTCGCCTGGGTCCCTTCCGGTACGCCAGCTTCACCGCGCTGTGGATCGCGACCATCGTGTCGAATATCGGCGGATGGATGTACAGCGCTGCGTCGGGCTGGCTGATGACCAGTATCAGCCCGGATCCGTTCACTGTGTCGCTGGTGCAGGTGGCGGCTACGCTGCCGATGTTTCTTCTCGCGGTGCCGGCGGGCGCCGTGGCGGATCTCATCGACCTGCGAAAGTTTCTGGTTGGGACGGAGCTCGCGATCGCGGTGATTTCCGGCGCGTTCGCGCTCGTCATCACGCTGGACATTGCCACGCCGGGCAACCTGCTGCTGTTCACGTTTCTCAACGGGGTCGTCGGCGCGATGCAGGCCCCCGCCTGGCAGGCCGTCGTGCCACAGCTCGTTCCCAGGGACAACCTGCAGGGTGCGATCGCTGCCAACAGCGTCGGCATCAATATCAGCCGCGCCGTCGGCCCGGCACTCGGCGGTGTGATCCTTGCCAACTTCGGGTTTGCGGTGCCGTTCTGGCTCAACGCCGTGAGCTATCTCGGCATGGTCGGGGTATTGTTCTGCTGGCGTCCATCGCATCGGGGGCGTCGGCACCTGCCCGTCGAGCAGTTCGGCAGCGCCATTCGCACCGGCTTTCGCCATGCCAAGAACAATCCGCACCTGAAGGCCACGATGATCCGGGGTGCTGCCTTTTTTCTGTTCGCCACCGCCTATTGGGCCTTGCTTCCGGTCATTGCGCGCGAGCAGATCGCCGGGGGACCCGAGCTTTACGGCTTCATATTGGCGGTCATCGGAATAGGCGCCGTGGGTGGCGCCTTTGGCTTGCGCTGGTTGGAATCGAAGTTCGGCTCCGATTGGCTGGTAGCGGCGGGAACGATCGGCACGGCCATCGCAATGGCATTGTTTGCGGTGGCGCGCGGGCCGGCGATGGCGCTGTTGGCAAGCGTGGTCGCCGGCGCCGCCTGGACCGTGGCTGTAGCCACCCTGAACGTATCGGCGCAGGTCGCGTTGCCCGACTGGGTTCGCGGCCGCGGGCTGGCGATGTTCGTGACGGTCTTCATGGGCGCCATGGCCGCCGGCAGCGCCATCTGGGGCCAAGCCGCCAGCACGCTCGGCTTGGTGGCCGCTCAATTCATCGCTGCCGCGGGCGCGGTGGCGGCGATTCCCCTGACGTGGCGCTGGAAACTGGGGACCGGCGCCGACGTCGACCTTACGCCATCGATGCACTGGCCGGAGCCGATGGCGACGCCTGACGTCGAGCGTCATGAGGGTCCGGTATTGGTCACCGTCGAGTATCTGGTCGATCCGCGCGATCGCGAACGATTCCTCGCCGCCATGGATCAGCTCGGCTACCAGCGCCGGCGCAATGGCGCCTATGGCTGGGGCGTCTTCGAGGACTCTGCAACGGAGGGCCGGATGTTGGAGACCTTTCTTGTCGAGTCGTGGCTCGAGCATTTGCGCCAGCGCGAACGCGTGACACAGGCTGATAGGGCGCTGCAGGACCTCGTCAATCAATTTCACTCACAGGGCAGTGAGCCAAAGGTCACGCACTTCGTTGGTCGGGAACGCGATTGACGGCGCGCGGTGGAGGGAGGATGTCCGCAATGCGCATCGCTGCATGGTCGCTTCTCGCAATTGTGATCGCTGCAGCCGTCCCATCCGTCGCGCGTGAACGCAATCAATGTTACGAGCCGTGCAAGGCGCGCTG
>JAMXLN010000134.1 GCA_024281145.1 Hyphomicrobiaceae bacterium
GCCATTTACCCGCTCTTGGTGCTGACCCAAGCCATTCCCAAAGTTGCATTGGCACCCATCCTCGTCGTGGTGCTCGGCACCAGCGAGCTGCCGCGCGTTGTCGTCACATTTCTCGTCGCCTTCTTTCCGCTGGTGCTGTCGATCGCCTCGGGTCTCGTTTCGGTCCCACCCGAGCTCATCGAGCTTGGTCGCGCCTGCCGCGCCAACCGCTTGACCGAGTTGTGGCGCATTCGCTTACCCTACGCGGTGCCTTTCATCTTCAGCGGCCTCAAGGCGGCGATCGCGCTGGCTGTAGTGGGTGCGGTGGTGGCGGAATTCGTCAACGCCGATGCCGGCCTCGGCTATCTGATTCAGACCTCGACCGCCTTCTTTAAGGTGCAGCTCGCCTGGGGTGCGCTCATCATCCTCTCGATCATGGGCATCGTGTTGTTCCAGATCATCGTCGCCGTCGAGCGCATTTTCTTTCCCTGGTCTCCCGGCGTCGACAAGCCGCCGGTTTGATGGAGGACAGAGTGACAGCCAAACGCATGACGATTGTCCGCAACGGGCGCGTGCTTGACATTGCCGGTCACCGCGCACCGCCGTCCGACATCTTGATCGCCGGCGACACCATCGCCGAGGTCGGGCACCCGGGCCTTGCCGCGCCCGCCGATGCGGTCCTGATCGACGCCACCGACAGACTGATCCATGCTGGCCTCATCAACGCGCACACGCACGGCCACGGCAATTTGAGCAAGGGGATCGGTGACCGCTGGACGCTGGAGCTCCTCCTCACCGCCGCTCCCTCCATCAGCGGCAATCGCACGACGGAGGACAAGTACCTCTCCACCTACATTGGCGCGCTCGAGATGCTGATGAAGGGCTGCACCGCCTGTTACGACCTGACCGTGGAGTTCCCGCAGCCCACGCCGGAGGGGTTGAGTGCGTGTGCAAGGGCCTATGCCGATGCCGGGATGCGCGCCGTGGTGGCGCCGATGGTGGCAGGCTTCACGTTCTACGAAGCGATCCCGGGGCTGATGGATGTCCTCCCGCCGGCGCTGCAGAAGGAGGTGGAGCGGCTGAAGCTCGCGCCTGAGGAGGCAAGCCTCGCCGCCATGCGCCAAGTGTTGTCGGACTGGCCGCTCGATCGCGACCTCGTTCGGCCGGCTGTTGCGCCGACCATTCCGCACCATTGCAGCGACGCGTTCATGGTGGCCTGTTCACGCCTCGCGCGCGAATTCGGCGTGGGGCTACACAGCCACCTGCAGGAATCCAAGGTGCAAGTGATCGTGGGCCTCAAGAAATACGGCAAAACGCCTGCGGCGCATCTGCAAGAGCTGGGGCTCCTCGGACCCGATTTCGTCGCGGCACACGGTGTCTGGCTCGATGACGACGACATTCAGCGCCTTGCCGACCACGGCGCGTCGGTGGCGCACAACCCCGGCAGCAATATGCTGCTCGGTAATGGCATCGCCGCGGTTCGCACCATGCTCGATAGGAAGCTAAACGTCGGCATCGGCACCGACGGCGCCTCCTGTTGCGACAACCAAAACATGTACGAATCTCTGCGCGTGGCGGCCTATGGCTCCAACGCCAGGGGTCCCGACAGCCACCGTTGGCTCAAGAGCGACGAGATCCTTCACAGCGCGACGATCGGGAGTGCACGCGCGCTCGGTTTCGGTGGCAACCTCGGTCGCATTGCCAATGGCTATAAGGCCGACCTCGTGTTCCTCGATGTTGCGCACATCAACTGGATCCCCTTGAATGACCCGACCAACCAGCTGGTCCACACCGAGGACGGCGGCGCCGTGCACTCCGTCATGGTCGGTGGCAAAATGGTGGTGGAAAACCGCCGGCCCGTGGGTGTCGACCTGCCGTCGCTTGCGCGCAGGGCTGAGACCGCGCGGGAGCGGCTGGCCGCCGTCAACGCCGGCAACAGGGCCTTGTTCGAACGTCTCGCGGGCCTCGTCAACGCCTTCTGCCCCGGCTTGGCGAAGACCCCCTACCACATCGACCGCTTCGCCGCCGGCCGCTGCTCGCACTGAGCCGGCTAAGCGGGCGCTCTGGCGCCCTCCCCGTGCACAACCGCGCTGGGCCACGGAGGGGCCGTCCACAGCCGCCGCGCTTGGCAGCCGCCCGGGCACTCGATTAGGGTGGTGGCAGACGAGCTCCCGTTGTCGGCTACACAGTAGGCTTGCAGCGCGCAGGACAACGAGCCGCGCCGCCTTGGTTGTGGGCCAGCAACCCATCCCGCAGAGGACACCCATGCGCACTGCGCCAACAGGCACTCCGGCAATTGCCGCCGTGTGGCTCGCGTTCTGCCTCTGTGCTCCTGCGCTCGCGCAGACGAAGCCTCACGACGACAAACCCGATCCGGATATCGAACACGTCATCATCAGCAACGCGCCGGAGCACACCTCGCGCATCCATGCGCTCATCTCTCGGCTCTTCGGGAAGTTTAAGACCGAGAGGCTCGGTACGACCGCCTCGGAGGTCGTATCTATCCCCAAGCGCAAAGTTGAACTGCTCGAACAGCGGCTCAAGCAGGTCGGAGCCAAGGTGACACGGCTGCGCGAGAACTGGAGGCATATCCTCACAAGGCGCAAGCCGGACGCGCCGCTGACACCTGAGCAAAAGGCCGCTGTCGACAGTGCGTCAAGGTCTCCAGCGACGATGAGCGTCGGCGTGCTCCAGATGCCCGATGCGGCGGTGGCCGAGCTGGCGCTCACACGCTTTGAGCAGAGCGTCGGCAACAAGGGCAGAGCCGGATCGCAAGACGATCCCTACGCCAAGGTGTTCTTGCCGCTCGGTGACGGTCACATAACGCTTGTTCGCGCGCGGTCTCCGGATATCACGGCGGGGGGCTTGACGTGGGTCGGTACGACGGAGGAAACCGGCGAGCGGGCCGTGCTCATGCTGTGGAAGGACGGCCATCTATCGGGTTACTTCGGCTACAAGGGGCGCATCTATACGGTCAACCACGCGGGCGGTGAAGTCCACACCATGGCCGAGATCGATCCCAAGAAGCTGCCACCCGATCACGCGCCCGACCCGGCACAGCGCACCCCGTCGGTCGCCCCACCCCCACCGACGACGCTGCCGGCGACACCACCGGAACCGGAGGTTGCGTCGTTCCCCGAGGCGGATCGACAGGCGCTGGAGGCCAAGAAGATCGAGATCGATGTGATGCTGCTTTACACTCCCAGGGTGGTTGCCAACTATATCCGTAACCCTGGCGATCTATCGGCGCTGGCTATCGAGCAAGCCAATCAGACGTTCCGCAACAGCGGGCTCGGCAACATCACTCTGAGGCTCGTCGACAGTCAGCTGATCGACTACGACGAAGCGGGTGTAGACCAGTTCGACCACCTCTATCGCATGGTCGATGGCGTGGGCGTCTTCAAAAACCTCAAGAAGCTGCGTGACGAGAAGCGCGCCGACATCGTCGGACTCATCCTCGACAGCCCCACTGGTTGCGGCCAGTCTACGCGTGTCGGCGCCGACGCTGAGGAGGCCTATTTTGTGGTCCATCACGCGTGTGCCGCGATCACCTATTCGATTGCACACGAGATCGGCCACATCCTAGGCGCCCGGCACGACCGCATCGTGGATGGCAACGATAACCCGTTCCCCTTCGCGCACGGCCACATCAATGGCACGAAATGGCGCGACATGATGAGCTATCAGGAAGGTTGTGGCGGCTGCCCGCGCATCCCCTATTGGTCCAATCCTCGGGTGATGTACCAGGGCGAGCCGACCGGCACCCCCGCCACTGACAATGCCCGTGTCATCCTCGAGCAGGCCGAACGCGTGTCGCGCTTCCGATAGACGCCTGGCCCCGAGGCTCGAGGGCAACCGGTATGGATGCCAGCCTCGGCCAATCTCACGAATTTGGCCCCCGCTCCATCGACACAGGCTGCCACCGCCGCAGGCCAGTTGCAGGCAGCACGGTCGGATTGACACACGACATGGGCCAGCGCCCCGACAGCACCAGGGCCAGCTCCTGGCCGACGCGCCGTCGACGCCCGGCATCAAAGCGGGCCGAGGCCGAGGCATTGTGCGGCGAGAGGATGACGTGCGGCATGGTGAGGAGCGGGTTGTCGAGCTTGGGCGGTTCCACCTGGAAGACGTCGAGGCCCGCGCCGGCGATCCATTTTTCCCGCAAAGCCTTGATGAGCGCCTCTTCGACCACCGTGGGCCCGCGCCCCGTGTTGATGAAGATCGCGCTCTTCTTCATCTGTCGGAAGTGATGCTCCTTGAGAAAGCCCACAGCTTCGGGGGTCGCGGGCAGATGCATTGAGATGAAATCCGACTGGCTCAGCACTTCCGAAAGACTAGCCGGCTGCACGCCACGGCCGGAGATGGTGAGCTCGTCAAGGAATGGATCGAATGCCAACAGCCGTAGACCAAATGCCTTGGCGCGTTCGGCCACGGCGCGTGCCACTCGGCCGAAGGCGATGAAACCCAGCGTTAGACCCAGCAGGCGCGGCACCTGTAGGAGTTGGGGTCGGCCCTCGCTCCACCGGCCCTCTCGCACCATGCGGTCCTGTTCAATGCAGCGCCGGTGGGTGGCGAGCAGCAGCATCATCGCGTGGTCGGCCACCTCCTCGATGAACGTATCGGGACAGTTGGTGACTGGAATGCCTTTATCGGTAGCAGCGGCCACGTCCACATAATCGACGCCGACGGTGCCTAGCGCAATCAGTTTGCAATTGTCCAACGCACCGATCATGCGGCGGCTGAATTTCATTCCCTTGGCATAAACGGCGTGCGCATCCTTGGCAGCGGCAATGAACGCCTCTTCGTTGGTGGCACATTCGAAGATCTCGGCGTCCAGGCCCTCGA
>JAMXLN010000135.1 GCA_024281145.1 Hyphomicrobiaceae bacterium
CTGATCTTTTTGGCCGCATCCTGACGCGCATCGCGGATCAAAGCGGGACTGAGGGTCGAAGTGCAGACGTGGTGCCGTTCCGCGGCGGCCAGGCGCGTCAACGACGGCTGGCGACCGTTGCCAGCGCGCTGGCGGCATGCCTGGCTCTCGCCCTGGTGTGGTTCGAGCACACCCAACCGGGACCGCCCGGCAAGGAGCCCACATCGGTAAGTTGCGGGACCAGATACAAGGATTTCTGGGAGCAGTTTGATCGGCAAAACTATGTGCGCGTCTCGGCCGAGCAGTTGGCAGGCTTGAGCCGCATGGCATTGCGCGCTTATGACGCGTGCGAGGCGGGTGACGAGCAAGACGCCAAGGCTCTGTTCGATCGGTTGCGCAGGATGCAATTCTAGCCGTGGGGCAGCAAGCAAAGCCGCCGGGCGCATGCGATCGGATCCCCGCGAGGCTGAGAACGCCCGCGTGGTCTGCGGCCCAGAGCGGACCCGCCACGCACCGAATGGACGGTGGGTGACGGGCCGATCGGCGCAAAGGCTCGCTGCCGAGGCAGCGATCGCGCCGGCGCGCCTGTTTGCGTCCGTTTACGTCAGTTTACGGTCGCTCCAGCCGCTTTGAGGATTGGGGTCCAACGCGCGACCTCCTTCTCCACCAGCGCCTGCAGCGCTTCCGGCGAACGCCCCGCGCGATCGGGGATAATGCTGCCCAATTCGAGGAGGCGGGTGCGCGTCGCCCCGTCGTCCAGGGCCTTGACGAGCGCACCGTTGAGCTTGGCCATGACGTCTTTGGGCGTGTCCTTGGGAGCGAACACGGCATTCCAGGCCGAAACCTGGAATTCGGGTAGGCCGGCCTCCTTGGTGGTCGGCACGTCTTTGAGCACGGCGGAGCGCTGCGGACTGGCGACCGCGAACGCCTTGATCGTGCCAGCCTGTACCTGCGAGACGACATTTACGATCTGGTCGCAGCCGAAATCCACTTGCCCGGCAACCAAATCATTGAGGGATGGTCCCGTGCCGCGATACGCCACGCGTGCGGTCTTGGTGCCAAGGATCGACTGCAACATGGTGCAGGTCGTAAAGGACACCGAGCCCACACCAGCATGGGCCTCGTTGACCTTGTCGGGATTTTTCTTCAGGTAGGCCACGAATTCTTTGAGATTTGTCGCGGGGAAGTCCTTCTTGGCGATGATCAGAATGGCCGTCCCGGCGACAAGTCCAACGGGTGCAAAGTCCTTGGTCGGATCGTACTTGAGGGTTGGATAAAGCGCGGGCGCGGCCCCATGCGTCCCCATGTGCCCCATCATGATGGTGTAGCCGTCAGGTTTGGACTGCGCGCCACGGGTGATGCCGGTCGTGCCGCCAGCTCCCGAGACGTTCTCCACGACCACGGCTTGGCCGAGCGTCTTGCCCATCTGCTCGCCAACGATCCTGGCAACGGTGTCGGTGGGACCACCGGCGGCAAACGGCACGATCATGGTAATGGGTCGGTCCGGGTACTCGCTACGAGCGGGACCGACCGCGGCAAAACAGGTCAAAAAACCGGTGGCAATACATGCCAACAGGCGCGTCATGGCTCTACCTCACTGTCTGGTGTGCTGGCCCGCTGGGTTGGCATAGGCCACAACCCTGTTGTGATTTGGGCAAAGCGACGATGAGGCCAAAGCCGCCAGCGGGTGCTCGCAGCTGCTTCATTGGGCGGCAAACGGAGCAAATCCCGGTGTAAGCTGCACCGCGGGGGATGGAGGCGGCTGGTCTGCGAGCCGGCCGGATGCCAAAGCCGCTAGTCTCCCTCGATCTCCCTCAGAGCGCCATCGACATCGGCCGCGGATAGCGTCCAATCGTTGTCGAGATCGGCGACGACCTTCTTCATGAACGGCTCGGACAATCGGATCGATCGATCCCTATCTCCCAGGTGGTCGTAGAGAATGGCAAGGGCGAGCTGCTGCGGGCTCGCACCCTCGTAGGTCCACTCGAAGCCCCATTTGGTGAATTGCTTGACCTCATAGTGCTCGGCCAGCGGCCGGCCGTCGACGGTCACCTTGAGGCCATCGATGCCCCGCGTGCCC
Source organism: Hyphomicrobiaceae bacterium (assembly GCA_024281145.1). Classification (GTDB taxonomy): domain Bacteria; phylum Pseudomonadota; class Alphaproteobacteria; order Rhizobiales; family Hyphomicrobiaceae; genus AWTP1-13. The sequence continues at coordinate 2,060 of JAMXLN010000135.1, forward strand.
TGATAGGTCTTCATCAAATTGGGAGTGCGCAGGAATGAGCGGAAGGAAGCAAGAGCATATAGAACCTCTTGATCTGACGGCGTTTTTCTGTGCGCGGGCGCCTGATTGTCTGACGAGCGGGTCGCTGCACAATTGCGCACGCGATGACCACGCTGTTACTTTTTACCGGCTCTCGAGGGGGAAGACCATGCCTAGGTTCACCGCCAACGTCAGGCCCACCAATGCACCGTTAAGACGCTGATGGTGTTTCGAGGGCAAGAAAAACGAGCTCTGGTTCGACAGGAGACCGCCAGGGTTCTTCGTTCGCAAGTTGAAGAGCGGCAAGGCGACCTAGGGCGTGAAGTACGTCTGCCGGGCCAGCAACGCCGTATCACGCTGGGACCCGTGCTGCCGAACAATCGCGAAAGCCATCGCTGCCAAGGCCCGGACACTCGGGACCGATGAGATAGAAGAGCGACGGAAGGCCCGCGAGGTTGCCGAGATTAGGAAGCTAGGCGATCTGGCCGGCCTATCTGGAAATCCGCGAGAACGGCAGCCCCGACAAGCTCTAGAAGAACCGCGCCCCAACAGCCTTAGGAACGTTCAAACGAGCGTGGCAGCCATTCCACGCGCTATCGCCCGAGGTTGTCACGCGGCAGATGGTGAACGAATGGCCGAGCTGATTGCCGAACTCCGCGGCGGGTGCCGCTGCCACTTTTGCAGGAGATACGCAACCGGCGCGCCGTCAATGAACTTGCCTTCAAGGTCCTCAGCGGTCGTATAATCACTGGGTCGGCTGCGTTGCCACTGGGATTGGGCGGGAGGCTAATTATGACATTGAAGCAGTCGGACTACGTGCTTGGCCACACACCTATCGAGCAGCAGCGATTGATTAGGCAAGCGCGGTTCTTGGCGCCGGCAACGGAGCATTTCCTTCAAGATGCCGGCATCGTCTCGGGTATGCGCGTCCTCGACATCGGTTGCGGGATGGGGGACGTCACACTGCTCGTCGCCCAGCTCGTTGGTCCCGCCGGCCGCGTTGTGTCAATCGATTTGGATGAGGCTTCCATCGACACGGCAAGCAAACGGGCCTCGGCGGTCGGGCTCGACAACACCACGTTTCACCGCGCCGACATCTCGACGTTTAGCGACGCCAAACTATTCGACGCAATCGTGGGACGACTTGTCCTTGAGTTTCTCCCAGATCCGATTGCAGCAATCCGCCAACTCTCCAGACTGCTGCGACCGGGCGGAATCATGGCTTTGCAGGAGCCGAGTTGGAAAGTCTGGCTCGCCTATACCTCCCATCTGCCCCTGCGGATGGCCGTCACTACCCTGTTGCGCGACACTTTTGTGGCCGGCGGCGCGAACACCGAAATGGAGCTGCCGCTCCATCAAGGGTTCATAGCAGCCGAGCTGACGCCGCCACAGCTGCGCCTCGAGCTACCCATTGGCGATTCTCCCGAATTTCGCGGCCTGCTGCATGACTTGTTGTTGGCCGTGTGGACGCGCGCTGAGGCTCACGGATTGCCCCTCAATAAACTGGGCGACCCAGCGACACTGGCATCGCGACTGAATGATGAGCTGGACACGCACCGGGCATTCGCGTCCTTCGTCGCGCTGGTTGGTGCCTTCGCCCGCAAGCGCGTGGACTAGCCCTTAAGCAACAGCATATTGGATCGCGCATGATGTGGTGAATTGGGGGCCAGGGTCCGTCCGTTCGTGAGGGCTAAGCGAGCAAGAGGAAAGGACCAGCGGCACCCTTTCCCGTCCGCCGATCACCCATTTCCACCGGCGGCGGACCTGCTTTTGCTGTGACGCACGCCACACGCAATGACCGACGATGCGGTCTCTCGGTTCGCTGCCGCCGCTCAGACCGCTCGAACTTCGGCAAGCCGCTTGATTGCGTACTCGCCGTCCCAGCAGACGGCGATCGGCTTCCGCGTCCGGTCTGAACTCAAATAGGTCTTCATGGGGCCACCGTCGCGCGGGTGAAGGTTTCCGTGTAGTCGATGAGCCGATCGGTGGCCTCCGCGGCGCGTTTGGCATCGCCGTCGGCAATGGCACGGGCCTGAGCCGCATGCAGACGCGCGCACAGGGGCAGGTCGGCGGCTTGCTTGTAGTGCAAGTACCAGAAGCGCCGCGAATGGCCGTGCAGCGAGCGCATTGCGCGCGTGGCGTAATCGTTGTGGGCCGCCGCGGAGATGAGCAGATTGAGCTCGCGGTCGAGCCGCATGAAGGCGATATCATCGTTGGTCCTGGCGGAGCGATCCATACCTTCGGCGATCTCGCGCAAACGCTGGCGCTGATCATTGCCGGCACGCAGTGCGCCCAACCGAGCGAGCAGCCGTTCCAGCTCCCGGCGCACCTCGAGCACAAGCAGCTGCTTGCGCGGATCCGTCTCGGAGACCAGGATCCCTTTGCGCGGCAGGATTGTCACCAATCCTTCGCGGGCTAGCCGCTGCAGGGCCTCCCGGATGGGCGTGCGGCCGATGTTCAAATTGGCCGCCAGGGCGTGTTCGGAGAGGAACTCGCCGGGCTTCAGACGCAGTGTGACGATCTGCTCCTCAAGCTGGCGGTAGGCCTGCTCAGTGAGAGTTGCGGGCGCGGGCTTGCCAGCCCGGTCGGCGCGCTGCGGCCTCATCCTCTTGACGGCGGCGATCGACATGGATGTTTTCGCTGCTGCCCGGGCTCACACCTGCCGCCGCCGGCGCACCATGGCGGCAAACTTTTCGTACTCGTCTTCCTTCACCGTGTAGGAGTGATCGTCGTCCGGGAAGGAACCCTCCTTCACCTCTTTGATGTACTGCTTGATGCCGGTGACCGCCACCTCGGTAAGCTTGGCAAACCGCTTCGCGTACTTCGGCTTGAAATCGGTGAAGACGCCCAAGAGATCGTGGCAAAGCAGGATCTGTCCGTCGGTGCCGACACCCGCGCCGATCCCGATCGTGGGGATAGTGAGCTGTTGGGAAATGAGCTTGGCGATCTTGCCTGGCACTGCCTCGAATTCCAGCATGAAGCAGCCGGCATCCTCGATGGCAAGCGCATCCTCCAAAATCTTCATGGCGGCGTCCGCTGTGCGGCCCTGGATCTTGAAGCCGCCGAACACGGCGATGGTATGTGGGGTGAGGCCGATATGGGACGCCGTCGGAATGCCGGCATCGACTAGGGCTTTGAGGATGTGCGCCTGGGATTTGCCGCCCTGGGGCTTCACTGCGTCGCAGCCCGCCTCCTGCATGAAGCGGGTGGCATTCTTGAGAGCCCGTCCGACCGTATTGTAGCTCTGGTAGGGCATGCAGCCGAGGACGAACGTATTGGGTGCGCCGCGGCGAATGGCCTGGGCGTGCATGGTCATCATGTCCATGGTGGCAGGAATGGTAGAGGGATGGCCGTGGGCAATCATGGCCAAGCTATCGCCGACCACCGCCACATCGACGCCGGCCATCTCCGCCCACTTGGCGGATGTGTAGTCCGGAACCGACATGTACACCATCTTTTCGCCGGTCTTCTTGCTGTCGCGAATCTCCGTGATGGTGCGCTTCTCGCGCTTCTTCTCCGCGGCCGAAGCAGCTTTGCCCGGATCTTGCGCCATGACTGTTCCTCTCTCGCCAACCCACAATGAGCCGCTGTCTGATATATCTTGCGTATGCTAGAGAGCGGGCGGTTCGCTGGTCAAGCCAGGCGAGGCATGTCCCGTGCCTGACATCGATTGGATTGCCCTGGGGTTGCTTGTGGCCTGCGTGCTGCTGGCGGTGCTCTACGGGCTGGCGGTGAGCGGACATTTCCCGGCGCACTTGCGCACCGCCACGCTGCAGGGCGGTTGGGGGGCCCTGCTGCTGTGGAGCACGATGGCTGCCACGGCGTTGGCAGCGGGCGCCGCGGGACTGTTCGGCTGGAGAGCACTGCCCTGGCCCGCGGTGGTGATCGGCGGGGGCGTCGCCATGTTGTTTGCGCCTGTGCTCTTGCAGTCCCTACCCGACAGCTTCGTCAACGGCCGGCGCGCACTCCTTCTGCTGTCGATGGGCACGGTGATCCTGGCGGTCCTGATGTGGCGCATGACGAGGCTGGGGTGATCCACTGTCGTAGTGGGTATGCGTTCAGTCGGGAGGGTGCCTATCTTCGTTCGCGGATGGGGTTGATCTTCCCCAGCGGGTGCCCACAAGATCTCCGCCACGTGCAGACGAGGGTGAGCATGGAACTCATGTTGCAAGGCAAGACGGCGCTGGTCACAGGCGCCAGCATCGGCATCGGTCGCGGCATCGCGCTGGCGCTGGCGCGGGAGGGCGTGCGATTAGCACTCGTGGCGCGGCGGGAAAACCTGCTCGCGGAGTTGGCAGGCGAGATCGGCGCGGCGGGCGGCACTCAACCTCTCCTCATCCCGGAGGACCTGGTGGCTGAGGGGGCCGCCGCGCGCATCGCCAAGGCGGCCATCGACGGTCTGGGCGCCGTCGAGATCCTGATCAACAACGCCGGTGGCAGCCGCCCCTTCAAAGTCGACGCCACAGAGGAGCAGTGGAACGAGGCCATGACGCTCAACTTTACGCGCCAGCGCCAGCTCACCCACGCCCTGCTCAAGCCAATGATGGCGCGCCAATGGGGGCGCATTATCAACATCACCGGCAAGTCGGAACCCGAAGGCATCAATGGCGCCTTCTGTGCCAAGGCCGCAATCCACGCCTGGGCCAAGGGGCTGTCGCGTGAGGTCGGCAAATTCGGGATCACCGTCAACTCGATCCCGCCAGGCCGCATCCACTCCGAACAGATCCGTCGCAACTATGCGCCCGAATACCGCAAATGGCAGGCGGAGAACGAGATCCCGGTCGGTCGCTATGGCGAGCCAGAGGATGTGGCAAACCTCGTCTGCTTTCTTTCTTCTCCTCTCGCCGGATACATCACCGGCACCGTCATTCCGGTCGACGGCGGCTTGCGACGCTACCAATTCTAGCAGCAAGCCGTCCGCCGCCAAACGGGGCTGGATGACGTTTGGCCGCCGAGCGAACCTCTCGACAGCCTGCTGGTCCGATGACCTTCGCCTCGCCTGATGATCGCCCGAGGACGGCCGCAATTGGCGCTGCGCTCAATGTCGCGCCTGCAGGCCGCGACCCCTGTTGTGAGGTGCAATTTATGATTATTCCTCAAGGCGCTGCATCTGCCGAGAGTGGCGGCGCGCCAGCTCCGGGCGGCGAATGGCAGCCATCTCCGGTCGCGCCTTGATGGCCTGGAGCGAAGCAGATAGGTCTGCCGCCATGGCATCGCATCTGGCGCCGGCGCGCTCCCTCCCCCTCCTCGAAAGCTATAACGGCCTCCATCCCGCAGCGCGCGGTAGCGCCTTGATGATGGTGGCGACTGTCATGTTCGCTGGCATGCACACTGCCATTCGCTATTCGACCCAGCACCTGCCCCCTGTTGAAGTGGCATTTTTTCGCAACGTTTTCGGTCTCGTTGTTATCGCGCCCTTGCTGGTGCGCCATGGACCAAGCCTCTTCTCGACCAAACGCCCAGGGCTGCACGTAGTACGAGCTGTCCTCAACGTCGTGTCGATGCTTTCCTTCTTCGTGGGCCTGTCGATGACGCCGCTGGCCCGGGCGACCGCCCTTTCGTTCACGGCCCCTCTGTTTACGGCGCTGCTGAGCGCGCTGTTTCTGGGCGAGGTGTTCCGCTGGCGACGCTGGACGGCCATCTTTGCTGGCTTCTTCGGCGCGCTCGTAATCTTGCGACCAGGTTTGCATGCCTTAGATTTCGGCTCCGTACTGGTGTTGGTGTCCTCGCTGCTGTGGAGCATGGCGCTGATCGACATCAAGGTCTTGGGTCGCACGGATTCTTCGATGACCATCACTGCCTACGTGACCGTGCTTATGATTCCCATGACGCTGGTTCCGGCCATGCTGGTGTGGCAAACGCCGATGCTGGACCTGTGGGGTTGGCTCATCTTCATCGGCGTGATTGGCACGCTGGGCCAGCTTATCGTGACGGAGGCCGTGAAGCTTGCCGACATGACGGTGTTGATGCCATTCGACTTTTTGAAGCTCGTGTGGGCGGCATTCCTGGGCATCATCTTCTTCGCCGAAGTCCCCGATCTGCTCACCTGGATCGGCGGCGCCATTGTGTTCAGCAGCTCGTTTTACATCGCCTGGCGCGAGGCCAAGCTGCGTAAGGCAAAGGGGCTCTCTTCCGCTCAGAGCGCCTCGGCTGGCACGAGCGGCAAACAGTGAACTTCCGACAGTGGGGCGCTGGCTCTAGCATGGTGTGGACGCCACACACCGCACGCTTGTCGATTACGGGGATGCCGATGCAAGAGGAGCCGCAATTCGCCGTCCTGCACGAGTTCGTTGCGCCCGCAAAGCGCAATCTCTCGCGTCAGACCTGGGACTACCTGATGGGCGGCGCCGAAACCGAAACCAGCTACGTGCGCAACCGCGTGGGGATCGACTCGTTGGCCTTTCGCCCTCGAGTGCTGCGCAACGTCGAGAAGGTCGACCCGAGTGGAACGTTGTTGGGCCATAGGTTGCGGATACCGGTGATCTTGGCGCCGATCGGCTCTCTGCAAGATATCGTTGCAGACGGCGGATTGGCGCCCACGCGCGCTGCCGCACGCTTCGGTATCATGCACATGCTGAGCTCCGTTTGCTCCCCCGGCATTGAGGCCGTGGCACAGGCCATCGACAACCCCAAAATCTTCCAGCTTTATGTGCGCGGCGATCAGGCCTGGGTTGATGACTACGTGGCCCGCGCGATCGCTAACCGGTATATCGCGCTCTGCCTCACCGTCGATCTTGACTACTACGGCCGACGCGAACGCGACCTCGCCAAGCGCTACAAGGCGACGGCGCGGCGCGGCCCGCCCGCCGATCACTTCCAGGCTCGTTTCAAATGGGCCGACGTGGCGCGCCTCAAAAGCAAGTTCCAGATACCCATCATCCTCAAGGGCATCGCCACGAGCGAGGACGCCAAGATCGCCGTCGAGCATGGCGTCGAGGTGGTTTACGTGTCCAACCACGGCGGACGGCAGCTTGACCACACCAGGGGGACGATTGAGGTGCTGACCGAAGTGGTGGATGCAGTCGCAGGCCGGGCCGAGATCATCGTCGACGGCGGCTTCCTGCGCGGCACCGACATCGTCAAGGCCCTGGCGTTGGGGGCCAATGCCGTGGGACTGGGGCGCTTGCAAGGGTTGGCGCTCGCTGCCGGCGGCGAGAGCGCGCTAGCGCGCGCCCTCGAACTTTTGGAAGACGAGATGCGGCGCTGTCTGGGCCTGCTTGGTGTGACCACCCCTGGCGAGCTCGACGCAAGCTACATCGCGCCCGTTGCGCCCCTCTCGCGCGAGGGTTGGGACAGCGCGTTCCCGCTCCTAAAGGAGGGGTACTAGGCCACCATCGTCGAGGGTGCCAGGGGATGTCGGAGCCCATCGATTTACAAGGCGCTCGATCTCATGCACGATGAACGGCAGGGGCGTGTGTGGTCTGCGGCCACGAAGACCGCGTGGAGCGCATGAGCAAACCCATCGTTGGCGTCATCGGACTGGGCTCCATGGGCGGTGGGGTCGCCAAATCGCTGCTGCGCGCGGGATTTGCCGTGCGCGTGTGCGACATCAGAGCCGAGGTCGTGCAGTTATTCGTAGCGTCCGGGGCGGTGGCGTGCGCGAGCCCGGCGCAATTGGGTGCGGCCTGTGACGTCGTCATCCTCCTGGTCCTCAACGCTGAGCAGGTCGAGACCGTGCTATTCGGCGAGCACGGCGCAGCCGGGGCAATGCGCAAGGGTAGCGTGCTCCTGATGAGCGTCACCGTGCCGCCTGACTATGCGGAACGGCTGGGACCGAGGCTCGCGCAACGCGACGTTTTCATGATCGATGCGCCGGTGTCGGGTGGGGAGGCCAAGGCGGCGATCGGCGAGATGACCGTGATGGCTGCCGGTCCGGGCGAGGCGTTTGCCCTTTGCGAACCGGTATTGGCAGCCATTGCCCAAAAGGTCTACCGGCTCGGCGAGACGCCCGGTACCGGTTCCAAAGTGAAAATGATCAACCAGCTCCTCGCCGGCGTACACATTGCTGCCGCAGCCGAGGCGATGGCGCTCGGCATGAAGGCGGGTGCGGATCCCAAGGTGCTCTACGACGTCATCACCAACAGCGCCGGCAACTCTTGGATGTTTCAAAACCGCGCCCCGCATATCTTGGCGGGCGACTACCTGCCGCGCTCAGCGGTCGACATTTTCGTCAAGGACTTGGGGATTGTACTCGCGGCCGGAAAGACGTTCACTTTCCCGCTGCCGCTGACGGCAGCCGCCCACCAGATGTTCCTGATGGCTGCAGCGGCCGGGCACGGCCGCGAGGATGATGCTGCCGTGATTAAAATCTTCCCGGGCATTGACCTGCCGGGCGGATGAGGATCGCCATGCGGCCTGCCGCACCTTGCGCGGGAGATTGCGCCGAGGACGCCAACCCGGGCGTTGCCGGGATTGGACCGACGCTGGTGCCGGGTCCACTGAGAGCTCAGTTGCCTCGACGCACGACGGCATGACAACGGCGCAAAGCGAGGACCGCTGACCATGCTGCTTGGCTGCATTGCCGACGATTTCACGGGCGCAACGGATCTTGCCAACATGTTGGTACGTGGCGGCATGCGCACGGTCCAGACCATCGGCGTGCCCGCGGTGCCGCTTGCCCAGGAAGTGGATGCCGTGGTGGTCGCGCTCAAGTCGCGCACCATCGCTGCGCGCGAGGCGGTGGAGCAATCTTTGGCAGCGCTGGGGTGGCTACGGCAAGGCGGCTGCCAACAGATCTATTTCAAGTATTGCTCGACCTTCGATTCCACTCCCAAGGGGAACATCGGGCCGGTGAGCGAGGCGCTGATGGAGGCACTGGGCACCGACTTCACTATCGCCTGCCCGGCGTTTCCGGAAGCCGGGCGCACGATCTGCCGCGGCTATCTCTTCGTCGGCGACGTGCTGCTCTCGGAATCGGGCATGAAGGATCATCCGCTGACCCCGATGACGGATGCCAATCTGGTGCGCGTGCTGCAGGCTCAGACGCTCCGCAAAGTGGGCCTCATCCGTTATGACGCGGTGGCGCACGGTGCCGCGGCGCTGCGCGGGAGAATCGAGGCTTTGCGGCGCGATGGCGTCGCCATCGCCGTCGTCGACGCACTATCGGATCAGGATCTCCTCCTCATCGCCCAGGGTTGCGAAGATCTGCCGCTCCTTACGGCGGGATCGGGCGTGGGGCTCGGGATCGCCCTCAATCACCGCCGGGCCGGCCGCCTCACGCACGCAGCCACGGCTGCAGCGCTCCCGCGTGTCCCCGGCTACGCTGCCGTTTTATCGGGCAGCTGTTCGGTTGCGACCAATGGGCAGGTCGCACACTGGAGGCAGTCGAAACCCGCGCTGCGCATCGACCCCTTGCGCCTGGCAGCGGGGCAAGCGGTCGCGGAGGAGGCGTTGAACTGGGCACAAGCGCGGCTCGACGCGGGACCGGTGCTCATCTACGCCACGGCCAACCCGCGCGAGGTGCAGGCGGTGCAGAACGAGCTGGGAGCCGAGCGGGCCGGGCATCTTGTGGAGCAGGCCCTGGCCCAAATCGCCGAGGGGCTCGTGCAAGCCGGCGTGCGCAACCTCGTGATCGCCGGCGGCGAGACCGCCGGTGCAGTGGTGGGCGCGCTTGGCATTCGTGCGCTTCGGATCGGCCGGCAGATCGACCCGGGCGTGCCCTGGACCCAGAGCATCGACGATGAACCGATCGCGCTGGCGCTCAAGTCGGGCAACTTCGGCAGTCCGGACTTCTTCGTCAAAGCGCTGGCCCAGCTGGAGCCGTGAGATGCAGGAAGTTCGGCTGCGGGAGGAGATCTGCGCGTTGGGTCGCTCGATCTTCCAGCGCGGGCTCACACACGGCTCCACGGGCAATATTTCGGCGCGCTGTGCCGATGGGTGGCTGCTGACGCCGACCGGCTCCAGTCTGGGCCGGCTCGACCCGGGGCGCCTCTCCAAGCTTGATTGGAGCGGCAAGCTCCTCTCAGGCGACCCGCCATCAAAGGAGAGCTTCCTCCATCTCGCCATGTACCAGGAGCGCGAGAGGAATGGTGCCGTGGTCCACCTACATGCGACGCATTCGGTGGCGGTATCGGTGCTTGAGGATCTCAATCCCGACGACCTGCTGCCGCCGCTCACGGCCTACTACGTCATGCGCATCGGCACGCTGCCGCTGGTGCCTTACTACGCTCCGGGTGATTTGGGACTGGCCGAGGCCGTCCGGGGTTATGCACGCCGCCATCACGCGCTGCTGCTCGCCAACCATGGGCCCGTGGTGGGAGGCACGAGCCTGGCGGCAGCAGCGGATGCTGTCGAGGAACTGGAAGCCACCGCCAAACTCTATCTGCTGCTGCGGGGCCGGCCGGTACGCCCGCTTACGCCCGAGCAGGTGGCCGACATCAAACGACGCTATCCCGCGGGCTGACGGTCATGCCTCCTACCGGCAAGCCTTGCATGTTCCGACGCCACGGAACGGAAGAATAATGAGCGCCCTCGCGCAGGGCCTCTGCGGCGTCCTCGTGGGAGTGCGGTCCGAGGCCTCCATGGGCGGAGACGGCTGCAGGGATCAACGCGGGGCTACACCAGCCGGCTCTGTTCCACCGCTGCGGCGATGAAGCTGGCAAACAAGGGATGCGGCTCGAAGGGCCGCGACTTCAATTCCGGGTGGAATTGCACGCCGATGAACCACGGGTGGTCGGGGAGCTCGATGATCTCAGGCAACAGGCCGTCCGGCGACATGCCGCAAAAGCGCACGCCCACTTCTTCCAAGCGCGCGCGGTAGCGCGTATTGACCTCGTAGCGGTGGCGATGACGCTCAGAAATCTGCGTGTCGCCATAGATACGTGCGACGCGGCTGCCTTTGGCGAGCACCGCCGGGAAGGCACCGAGCCGCATGGTACCGCCGAGGTCGCCCCCCTGGCGGCGTTTTTCGAGCTCGTTGCCGCGCATCCACTCGGTCATCAGCCCAACCACCGGCTCCTGGACCGGACCGAACTCGGTAGACCCGGCCTTGGCGATGCCGACGAGGTCGCGCGCGGCTTCGATAACGGCCATCTGCATGCCAAAGCAGATCCCGAAGTAGGGCAGGCGCCGCGTGCGCGCGAAGCGGGCGGCCAGGATCTTGCCCTCCGAGCCCCGTTCACCAAAGCCGCCGGGCACCAGGATGCCGTGCACGTTCTCAAGATAGGGCGCGGGGTCCTCGCGTTCGAAGATCTCGCTCTCAATCCAATCGAGCCTTACCTTTACCCGGTTGGCGATGCCGCCGTGAAATAGCGCCTCGTTAAGGGACTTATAGGCGTCCTTCAGCCCGGTGTATTTGCCGACGATGGCAATCGTCACTTCGCCTTCCGGGCTGGCGATGGCGCGGGAGATGGTTTGCCACTTCTCGAGTTTCGGGGCCGGCGCATTGTCGATGCCAAAGGCGCTCAGCACCTGGGCGTCGAGGCCTTCGCGATGATAGGCGAGCGGAACGTCGTAGATCGAGGCCACGTCCAGCGCCTGGATGACGGCCTCTTCGCGTACGTTACAGAAGAGCGCGATCTTTCTGCGCTCTGAGATCGGTACTGGGCGATCGCAGCGGCACAGCAGAATGTTGGGCTGGATGCCAATCGAGCGCAGCTCTTTCACAGAGTGCTGCGTGGGCTTGGTCTTGAGCTCGCCCGCACTCGGGATGAAGGGCAGAAGCGTTAGGTGGATAAAGACCGAGTGTCCCCGTGGCAGTTCGTTGCCGAGCTGACGGATGGCCTCGAAGAAGGGCAGGCCCTCGATATCTCCGACAGTCCCGCCGATTTCTACGAGCACAAAATCAAGGCCCTCGTTGCCCGAGGTCACGAATTGTTTGATGGCGTCGGTGACGTGCGGGATCACCTGCACGGTGCCGCCCAGGTAGTCGCCGCGCCGCTCCTTGGCGAGGATGTCCTGATAGATGCGCCCGGTGGTGATGTTGTCGGATTTTTTGGCGGGCACTCCGGTGAAGCGCTCGTAATGGCCAAGATCGAGATCGGTCTCGGCCCCATCGTCGGTCACAAACACCTCACCATGTTGGTAAGGGCTCATGGTGCCGGGGTCGACGTTGAGATAGGGATCAAGCTTGCGCAGCCGAACTGCGTAGCCGCGGGCTTGCAGGAGCGCTCCGAGGGCCGCTGAGGCGAGCCCTTTTCCGAGCGAAGAGACCACGCCGCCGGTGATGAAGATATACCGCGCCATGGGCCTGCAGAATACAACGGACGGCGGCGATTCGAAGAGCCTTTTTTCGGTCCATCCACGGCTCTTCGCAACCGGGGAGCGCCGCCGCCTTCAACCCTTGCTATCGAGCCACACCCAGCGCACGCCCGATCGGTGCGCTACTGCGACTGGGGCACGCGCGGGCCGGTCGGCGCGGGCGGGGCAAGCTTGTCGAGTACGCCGCCGCGCGGCTGGCTGGGCGCGGGCTGCGTCTCACCGGGCTGGGCCCCGGAAGCCGGCGGCGCTGGGGAGCCTTGCGATGGCACGGCAGCGGGCGCGTCGAACACCGACGGAGCGCGTTCGCTATGGGCGGCGATTAGGGTCAGCAGCATGCTCGTACCGAAGAAGGCAGCGGCGAGTCCGGCCGTGACACGGGTGAGGAAGTTGGCGGCGCCACGGCCGGTCATGAACCCGCCGCCGCCGCCTATGCCGAGGGCACCACCTTCGGAGCGCTGCAGCAGCACCACACCGACCAGAGCTGTGGCAATCATCAAGTGCAGAATGAGCAAGACGGTGGTCATGGCGGGGATTCCAGACGATGAGGCGCCGACTTCTACACCCAGAGCGCCTCGACTGCCAGCGCGCTTGGGAACTTTCTACTTCTTGGCTGCTGGCGCCGTCTGGTCGGCAAAGGGATTGGAGTACCATTCAGGCGCCGGCGGCCGATACGCGTCCTCGGCCTTTTTCTTGGCCTTGGCTTTGGCCGCCTTGAGCGCGGCCGCCTTCTTCTCGTCGGCCGCCGCAGCTGTAGGCGCGGCCATTGTCGCGGCCGGTGTTGCAGCTGGTGTTGCAGCTGGTGCTGCGGCTGGTGTCGCTTGGCTGGGATCCTCCTTGGCTGCCGGCGGCGGGGCGGCTTGGGCGGGTGGCTCGGAAGCCGGCGGCACGACCTCCTTGGCGAGTGTGTTTGCCGCACCGGCTGGCGCATTACCGCGTGGGAGGGGCGCCGGCGGGCGCACTTCTTTGGCACTCTCCTTCATCGGCGTGGCGGTTGCCTTCGGCGCGGTGGCTTTCGGCTCTGTCGCTTTCGGTGCGGGCGCGGGCGGGGCGGTCTTCGGCGCGGGCGCGATCGCCTTCGGCAAGGGCGCGGTTGCCTTCTTGCCGGCATCCGGAGGGCTTTTGGCCTTGTTGTCCACCGGGGCCTTCTCCGGCCTTTCCACGACACCTTCGCCGGGCGCCGCATCGGGATCGCTCGGCAGCACGACGAGAGGTCTGCCGCCGCAGCGGAACAACAGCTCCTCATCCACTTCGATCAGGCGCCGGACGTGCTCGATCTTCTCGGGTGCGAGATTGGCTTTCGCCCAGTCCGGCCCCTTGCCGAGGTTGTTGCGTGCTCCTTCTTTTTCGAGCTCGACCTGCTCGCTCTTGAGCTTGGTGCAGCTCTCCTTGTCGAGTTGCGCGGCCTGGCTGACGGGTGCTTGCAGGAGCACAGCGGCAAGGGCGAGGCTGAAGGCGCTTCGGGTCATTGCGGTCCGACCGTCTCCCATGCGCGGGGGGTGACCAAGTCGGCCCGGCACTAATCCGGTTCGGCCGTCACGGTCAAGCACCGCAGGCTGCGATGATGGCGATAAAATCGGTGGCTTTGAGGCTGGCGCCGCCGACCAGCGCACCGTTGACATCACTCACCCCCATGAGGGATCGGGCATTGTCGGGCTTGACAGATCCACCATAGAGCAGGCGGATTCTATCGCCGGCCGAACCTACCTGCTCGACGAGTGTGCCGCGCAGGAAGCCATGCACGTCGGCCACATCTTGCAGGGAGGGCGTGAGGCCCGTCCCGATCGCCCAGATCGGTTCGTAAGCAACGATGGTATTTTCCGCGTCGGCGCCCTCCGGCAGCGACGCGGCGAGCTGCCGCGCCACCACCTGAAGCGTCAGGCCGGCACGGCGCTCGCCGGCCGTCTCTCCGATGCAGACGATGGCCGTGAGGCGCGCGCGATGGGCCGCCAGGGCCTTGGCCTTTACATCGCGGTCCCGTTCCCCGTGCTCAGCGCGGCGCTCCGAGTGACCGACGATCACGGCCGTTGCGCCGGCGTCCTTGTGCATTTCAGCGGCGATGTCGCCGGTGTGGGCGCCGCTAGGGGCCGGATGGCAGTCCTGGGCGCCGACCCGCAGTCTCGATCCCGCCACTTCGCGGGCGAGCGCGGCAACCAGCGTCGCCGGCGGGCAAATCATGACATCGACGCCTGCCGCGAAGCCCGCCTCCTGCAGCCGGTCGCGTACCTGCCGCCCCTCGGCGAGCGCGGCGCTGAGCCCGTTCATCTTCCAATTCCCTGCCACCAATGGCCGCACGCGCGAGGTCGACGCTGCCATGAGCCTCACCTTTCCGGGCTTGGAGCCTTGCAGGCCCGATCAGGGGTTCATAATATGCCGCGCGCCCATCTCAAAGTGCGCAAAAATCGCCACAACCGTCAGTCCGGCAGTGCCCAAGCTCGGGCGGCGACAACCGGGAACGACCCATGCTCGATGCAATGCGCCGCGGCGCGGTGAACTGGGTGGCAAAGTCGCTGCTGCTCTTGCTCATCGTGGCCTTCGCCTTCTGGGGCATCCCCAACGTTTTCCGCACCGCGCACCGCGACACCCTGGCGCGCATCGGTGGTACAACCATCTCGGCCGACGAGTTCCGACAAGCTTATCAGGAGGAGATGGCCTCGATCACGCGCCGCCTCGGCGGTCGCCGGCTCACGCCAGAACAGGCAAAGATGCTGGGCGTCGAACAGCGCACGCTCTCGCGCCTCATCGGTATGGCGGCGATCGACGCGCACGCGCGCGACCTGCATCTGGCCCTCTCCACTCAGACTGTTGCCGATCTCGTGCGCAGCGATCCTGCCTTTCACGACGCGAGCGGCAAATTCTCCAGCGACGTCTTCCGATCGCTGCTGCGCCAAAACGGCATCTCCGAGGACCGCTATTTGTCATCCAGGCGTCGCGACGAAGTTCGCGAGCAGTTGACGGATACCCTTCTCGCGGGGCTCGCTCCGCCTGAGCTGTTGGTCGAGCTCTTGCATCGCTACCGCGAGCAGACGCGCACCATCGAGTTCTTCACGCCCGACTATGACAAGCTGGTGAAGACGCCGGAGCCCGACGAGGCACGGCTCAAGGAATACTACGACCAGAACAAGACCCAATTCATGACGCCGGAGCTGCGCAAGATCAGCGCGCTGCTTTTGACGCGCGATGCCGTCAAGGCTCGCGTGCCCGTCAGCGAGGATGAGATCAAAGCCGCCTACGAGCAAGACAAGGAGAAGTACAACATCCCCGAGAAGCGGCGCGTCCAACAGCTGTCGTTCCCCGACAAGGCGTCAGCCGAGAAGGCATATGCGGAGCTGCAGTCGGCTCCCAATTTTGTCGAGGCCGCAAACAAGCTCGGCTTCAAGGAGAGCGACTTCGATCTCGGTCTGCTCACGCGGGGCGACATGATCGATCCCAAGATCGCCGACGCGGCCTTCGCTCTCAAGAAGGACGAGTTGTCGAAGCCCGTGGACGGTCAATTCGCGATCGCATTGGTGCGGGTGAGCGAGATCGTGCCTGGCAAGCAGCGCAGTTACGATGAGGTCAAGAAGGAAATCACGGATCGGCTCGCCGACGAGCGCGCCGGGCAAGAGATCTCCGCACTGCGTGAGAAGGTCGAAAACGACCGCTCGGCAGGCAAGCCGCTCAAGGAAATCGCCCAGGGCTTGCAGCTGCCCTTCTTCGACGGCCCTGAGATCGATCGCAGCGGCAAGACCGCCGACGGCAAGCCGGCGATCGATCACCCCGAAGCCGCCAAGATCGCCGAAGCCGCGTTCGCCGGCACCGTCGGCATCGAAGGCGAAGCCACCGAGCTCGGCGACGGGGGCTATGCCTGGGTCGATGTCCTCGCCATTGCGCCCCAGAAGCAAAAGCCGTTCGACGAGGTGAAGGCCGAGGTCAAGACCGCTGTCATGGAGGCCGACCGGCGCAAGGAGATCACGAGCCTGGCCAGCAAGCTCGTCGACCGGCTCAACAAGGGTGAGACAGCGGAAGCGTTGGCTGCAGAATTGGGCGCCAAGCTGGAAAAGACGCCTGCGGTAACGCGCAACACGTCGCCTCCGGGTCTGTCCCAAAACGCTGTACAACAGGCGTTCGCGTTGCCCAAGGGCGGAGCGACATCCACGCCGGCCGCCGGCGGCAAGTCCCGCACCATCCTGCGCGTCGTCGACGTCATGCCAGCGCCGCCGCCGACACCGGAGCAAATCGCCCGCCTCAAGGACGAGCTCGCCCGCCAAATGCAGTCGGACGTTCTGGGCGAGTATGTCTCGGCTCTGGAGACGCGCTTTGGACTTTCCGTCAACGACGAAGCTCTGAAGCAGGCTCTCGGTGGCGGCGCTGGGCGCGAGCAGCCGGACTATGAGTGAGGGCTGGCGGCCGGGGACAGGAACACCATGACCAAGTTCGACCTGACGGCCAGAGAGTTTGAGGTGCTGCCGCCGCGCTCCGCCTTTGCCGAGCGCTACGACAACGGGGCGGCGCAAGTTGTGTGGACGCGTCTGGTCGCCGACCTTGAGACGCCCGTTTCAGCCGCCCTCAAGCTCTCGGACGGGCAGCCGATGAGCTGCCTTCTGGAATCGGTGGAAGGCGGCGCCGTGCGTGGTCGCTACTCGATCATCGGCCTCTCCCCCGACATTGTCTGGCGCGCCCGCGGCGCCCGGGCCGAAATCAACCGGCAGCCGCAGCAGGATCTCTCCGCCTTCACAGCCGAGGACCTCCCGACCCTGCAATCGTTGCGCGCACTGCTGGCGCGATCGCGCATTGAGCTGCCACCGGAGCTGCCGCCCATCGCAGCTGGAGTGATCGGCTATATGGGCTACGACACCGTTCGACTTATCGAGCACCTGCCAAACGAGCCGCCCGACGCGCTGGCGGTTCCAGATAGCTTGTTTGTGCGCCCAACGCTCATGGTGGTGTTCGACGCGGTCAAGGACGAGATGATCGTCGTCACACCCGTCTACCCGCGGCCGGAACTCGACGCGCGGAGCGCCTATGCGCAGGCCGTGGAGCGGCTGCGCTGGGTCGTGGCCGCGCTCGACGAGCCGCTGCCGCACGCAACCACCATGTCGGGCATCGCCTTGGCACTCCCCGAACCGGTGTCCAACACTGCACCCCACGAATTCATGGCTATGGTGGACCGGGCCAAGGAGTTGATCGCCGCCGGCGATATCTTCCAGGTGGTGCTATCCCAACGCTACGCTGCACCCTTCACCTTGCCCTCGTTTGCGCTCTACCGCGCGCTCAGGCGCACCAATCCCTCGCCTTTCCTGTTCCACCTCGACTTCGGCGCCTTCGCGTTGGTTGGCTCGAGCCCGG
>JAMXLN010000136.1 GCA_024281145.1 Hyphomicrobiaceae bacterium
TCGATCTTGTCGAAGGTCGACTCCAGCGAATGGTGCCACCAGCCACAGGTGGCGTTGGCACTGGCCTGCAACTCTTCGGGCGTGAACCCGCCTTCCGCCCAGAAGGTCGGCACGCCAAGGCCGAAAAACGAGGAGTCGCCGATCTTCGGTGCACGATGCCATTCCCGGACGCGGTTTCCGCCCAGCATGCGCGCCTCGACCCCCTCGTGAAATCGGCGCAGCTCGAGGGTCGAATGCGCCGACCAGCGCGTCGTCCCGAGCATCGCCGGCTGGTCGATCATCATGTAGGCAACACCGTGCTTGCGCACGCGGTCCCAATTGCGGTCGGCGAACCAGCTGGAGCCTACCATGGTTCCGGTCTCGTGCGCGGTCCAGAAGCCGAATAGGAGACCGCGCCTCAGTTCGTCGCGATGGCGCGCGAACACGCGGGCAAGCTCCAACATGCAGGCATTGCCGGCGGCGTTGTCAGGAGCGCCCTCGCCATACCAGCCGTCCTGGTGGCCACCAATGAGGACAAAATCCTGAGCAACCGCCGGCAGCTCGCCAATCGTCATCTTGAGCTCGCGCCAGCCATTCTCAACCTGGGTGTTGAGCCGCACACGCACGTGGCCCTTCGCGAGTTGCCCGAGGAGGTAGCCGCCGTCGATGCGGGAGATACCGATGCAAGGAATGACGGGCATCTCGGTCTTGATGGTCTCGGGCGTTGGATTGCCCCAGGCGGGCTTCACCGAACCCAGCGGCAGGGACGCGTTTTCCGGATGACCCCAATTGCGCATGATCTGGGCGGTCGAGCCCATCAGCGCGGCAATGCGCTGCTTCTCGTGGCGACCGGGCGAATAGGACAACTCCGAGAGCGTGATCTTGCCGGCAACGTCCTTGCCGTCGTAGTCGGCGAAATGCCCCGAACCGACGTAGACGAGATCGCCGCAGACCCCTTCAGGCGCTGTCTCGACGCTGTGCCCAAAGGTGTTGGCAGGGATCGCCTTGGGCTCCGGGGAAAGGATCGTGAGAAGGGCCTCGCGCGGAAAGCTGACGAGGCCCGGGATGGTCTCGATCCGCGCCTCGAGCCCGGCTGCCCGCAGCTCGGCGGCGCTGTACTCGGCCATGCGCTGGGCATTGGCCGTTCCCGCCAGCCGCGACGGCATGCTGTCGACAATGTGGCGCACATGCCTGCGGATGTTGTCGGCCGACAATTGCGCAAGAATCTGCTGCTCAGACATCGCACTTTCTAGTTTTCGAGGGAGATTTGCGTGCCCTCGTCGGCCAGCTACACGCCCAGCGCGTAGGAGGGTCGGCGCGGGTCGGCGCCGCCCTTCAGCACGCCGGTTTGCTTGTCGGCAACGATGGTGCACACGGCCCCGGCAAGCCACGTCCAGTCGGGCCACCACTCGACCTTGTGGCCGAGACGCGCGAGCGTCTCCCCTGTTGCCTCGGCGATCCGGCCCTCGAGATTGAGCCGGCCGGGATAGTAGGCATGCGGCTCAAACGAGGAGGGGAAGCTGTAGGAGGCCGTGCGCGGCGCCTCAACCGCTTCCTGCGCCTCCATGCCGAAGAGATGCACGTTGAGGAACACCTGCAACATCGCCTGCGTCTGCACGTCGCCGCCGGGCGTGCCGAAAGGCATCGCCATCTTGCCGGGCTCGATCGCAATCGCAGGGTTGGGCGTTAGGCGCGGGCGCTTGCCGGGGGCGACGCCGGAAGGGTGCCGCGGATCAGCCCAGTTCTGGCTGCCGCGCGATGAAGGGATGATGCCAAGCCCTGGCACCACGGGGGCGTTGAAGGAGCCATCACTGGGCGTCGCCGAGAAGACATTGCCGTGCTTGTCGATGACGCAGACGTAGGAGGTATCGAGCTCCGGTGCCTTCCAAGACGTTTCCGCCCGCAGCGCGGCCCGACGCGGGCCGCGCTCGGCGGCCAGCGTGCGTGGATCGCCGGCCGGGGGCATCTCCGGCCAGGCCTGATCGGACCGGATCAGCTGCCGACGCTTGCGCGCATACTCGGGCGACAGCAGCGCGTCGATCGGCACGTCGATCAGGCGCGGATCGCCGAAATAGGCCTCGCGGTCGGCGAAGGCCAGCTTCACGGCCTCGGCGATGTGGTGCAGGTATCCCGGCGTGTTGTGGCCGAGCTTCTTCAGCTCGCACCCGTCGAGAAGATTGATCGCCTGCAACAGTGACGGCCCCTGGCACCAGGGTCCGCAGCCCAAAAGGCGGATGCCGCCGAACGAGGTCTCGACCGGCTCCTCCACCCCGGAATGGTACTCGGCGAGATCCTCAGCAGAGAGCAAGCCGCCGCTCTCCTTCTGAAACGCCACGATCTTGCGGGCGATGTCGCCCTTGTAAAAGGCCTCGCGCGCGGCCTCAAGGCCCGCTTGGCGCCCGTGCTTTCGCACGACCGCGGCCTCCTGGTCGGCCATGTACTGCATCGTGGCGGCAAGGTCCGTCTGCACGAACACCTCGCCGACCCGGGGGGGCCGCCCCTGCGGAAGATAGATCGGAACGCTTGAGGCAAACCGGCGGTACTCTGCCTCGTGCTCGGTGATGATCTGCGACATGAGCGGGTAGACGGGGAAGCCGTCGCGCGCGAAGCCGATCGCGGAAGAGGCGACCTCGCCGAAGCTCATCGTGCCCCAGCGGGCGAGCGCGGTGATCCAGGCGTCGGGCGCCGCCGGCACCACCGTGCGCAGCACCCCGCTCGGGATCTTGCCGCCATGGTGCTTTTGGAAGAAATCGGGCGCGAGCCCCTTGGGCCACGGCCCAAGCCCCGGGACCGTGAGCACGCGATCCTCGACTGCGGAATAGACGATGATCGGGGCAACGCCCGCGAAATTCACATATTCGGGCTGCACGACCCCCAACGCGATGCCGGCGGCCACGCCCGCGTCGATCGCGTTTCCTCCCGCTTCCAACACGCGAAAGCCGGCCTCGGCGGCGAGATATTGGCAGGCCGCTACCATGTGGCGCGTGCCCATGATCGTCGGTCGATGCGCCTTCATGTCATCCTCCATGACACACCTGCCGTCCCCCGAGCATGTTGCAATGGGTCATCCTTGACAAGGCACCGAATTGCTGGTGCGCTCGTCGGTGGCGGCATAGCCGCCGGGTATGATGACGTGCAGCTCTTTCGTTGCGCCATGCAACTTGAGTTCGGGGCCGCGCAACCGTGGCGTTGACGCCGACCGTTGAGGAGCAGGGCTCCGCCCCGGAGCTCGAAGTCCGCAATCTCGTCAAGCGCTTCACCGCCCAATCGGTTGTGGGTCCGCTTTCGTTCGGCGTCGCGGCGGGGGAGTTTGTCTCACTGCTGGGCCCTAGCGGTTGCGGCAAGACCACGACCTTGCGCTGCATTGCAGGGTTCGAAGTCCCGACCGAGGGCAGCATTCTGCTCAACGGTCTGGCGATCGAGGGCCAGCCGCCCAATCGCCGCAACATCGGCCTAGTGTTTCAGAACTACGCCCTGTTTCCGCACCTGACGATTTTTGAGAACGTCGCGTTTGGTCTGCGCCTGCGGCGCGTCGGCGATGCGCAGTTGCGCCAACGCGTCGGCCACGCGCTCGAGCTGGTGGGGCTGCCCCATCTGGCAGCTCGCTATCCGCGCCAGCTGTCCGGCGGCCAACAGCAGCGCATCGCCATCGCGCGCTGCGTCGTGCTCGAGCCGCGCATCCTGCTGTTCGATGAACCGTTGTCGAACCTCGACCTCAAGCTCCGTCTCGCCATGCGCAGGGAGCTGCGCGAGCTACAGCGCCGCCTGGGCAAGACCGCGGTCTACGTCACCCACGACCAAGGCGAGGCGCTCGCGCTCTCCGACCGCATCGTCGTCATGTCGAACGGCCGCATCGAGCAGATCGGTTCGCCGCAGGAGATCTACGAGCGCCCCGCCAACGCCTTCGTCGCCGACTTCATCGGCAGTTCCAACCTGCTCGATGCCACCGTGGTCGGCACCGACGGCGCTGCAACGATCATCAACGCCGCCGGCCTGACGCTGCGCGCTGGCGTCGTCGGGCATACCGCTGGTGCGCGCATCCTCGCGATGGTGCGACCCGAACGCATTCGGGTCGCCGGTACCGACGCGGCCGCAGGCGACAACACGCTGAACGCCCGCATCAGGGAAGCGACTTATCTCGGCCAGGATTTGCACCTCACCCTTAGGCTCGACGGCGGCCAGGAGCTCTCGGTGGTGACGCAGGGCAGCGCGGCGCGTCGGTTGGTGCCGGGCGAAGAGGTCGTTCTGACGGTTGCTGCGGCAGACATCTTTCTGTTGCCGAAATGAGCCCCGCACCACCACGCCAGCGCCCCTATTGGACCGCGCTGGTCCTGCCGCTGGCGCTCTATCTCATCGTCTTCCTGGTGATCCCATTTATCCACATCATCGTGCTCAGCTTCTACACGTATTCACCGACGCGTATCTGGACGCCAGAGCTCACCATCGCCAACTATGTGGGCCTCGCCGACGCATCCTTCTTGACGGTACTGCTGCGTACGCTGCGGCTGGGCCTCGTCTCCACCCTGATCTGTGTGCTGTTCGGCTATCCGCTCGCCTACTTCCTGGCGCGCGCCGAACGCCGGGTGGCATTGATCGGCCTCTTTTTCCTTGTCATGCCGCTGATGGTGAGCGCGGTGATCCGCACCTTCGGCTGGCTCGTCATCCTCGGCCGCAACGGGCTTGTCAATGGCGCTATCACCGCGTTGGGGCTCGAGCGCCTGCCCCTCCTTTACAACGAGACGGCGGTGGTGATTGGCCTCGCCAACGTGTTCGTTCCCTTCATGGTCCTACCGCTTATGGCTTCCATCGAGCGCATCAATCCGGCGCTGGAGGAAGCCGCACGCAACCTGGGGGCAAGCTGGCTTGCGACCTTCCGGCGTGTGATCCTGCCACTCAGCCGGCCGGGCCTCATCTCTGGATGCCTGCTGGTTTATAGTGCTGCGATCAGCGCCTTCGTCGTGCCAATGCTGATGGGCGGCGCGCGCGTGCGCGTCATCGGTCGCCAGATCTACGACCAGCTGCTCATCTCCTATCAGTGGCCCAACGCCTCGGCGATCGCCGCGCTGTTGGTGATCGCCACCACCTCCCTTGCCTTCTTCGTGTTGGCGCTCATGCGGCGCAGCGCTCGCCAGGAGCCCGACGCATGAACCGGCAAATGCCAGCTCTGCTGAAGCCGTTCGTGATGCTCACGTACATCCTGCTTCTGGCGCCGCTGGCGATCGTGGTTGCGGTCTCGTTCGGGGCGAGTCCGACCTTCCAGTTCCCGCCGACCGAATTGAGCCTCAAGTGGTACCGGGGGTTCTTCGGCAATCCCGAATTCGTGCGCGCGTTCTTCAGCGTCAGCCTGGTGCTGGGCTTCCTGGCCGCGGCAATGGCCAGTCTGCTCGGCGTTACCGCCGCCATCGGTCTGGTGCGCTTCCGCTTCCGGGGGCGCGAAGCGCTCGAAGCATTTTTCGTGGCCCCGCTGTTTATCCCGGAGATCCTGTTCGGGGCTGCCTTGTACCTGACCTATGCCCGGCTCGGTATCAAGCCGTCGATGACAAGCCTCTTGCTGGGGCACGTCGTGGTCTGCACACCGTTCGTGATCCGCAACGTGATGGCGGGCCTCGTCGGGCTCGATCCACGCCTGGAGGAGGCGGCGATGAGCCTCGGTGCCAGCCGCATCCAGGCCTTCCTGAAGGTGGCGTTGCCGCTGATCCAATCGAGCATCATCTCGGGCTTCATCTTTGCCTTTATCATCTCCTTCTCGGACATCAACCTGGCACTCTTCATCGCCGGGCCCAACAGCACGACGCTGCCCGTCTATATCTTCAACCTGCTGCTGTTTGAGGGCGACCCGTCGGTGGCGGCGGCATCGACCTTGCAAATTGTGATCGTCGGGCTGCTCATCTGGCTGGTGCAGTTCCTTTTTCGCCCGCGCGCGCTCCTTTGAGCGGCACCCCCTCAATCGCGGACCGGCCAGGCACCACCAGCCAGGCACCACCAGCCAGGCACCACCAGCCACGAACCACTGGCCCCCGCCGGCCGCGCGGAACTTCCCGAGATTTTTGGCAACGGGCTGCGAGACGACGGCTCAGCCCAGAACTTCCTTGTTCCAGCGATCGAGGTTCTTGGCAGAGTTGGCCGTCATGATGCCGTAGTCGAGCTGAGCGGCCCGATCGAAGGCGGACTGCGGCACACGGATGTGCTCGAACGCGGGCGGCAGCTTGGCGGTGGTGTTCGAGGGCGGATAGCCGAAGGTGGTACCGAGCGCCACTTGGAGCTCGGGGTCAAGCAAGTTGTTGATGAGCCGGTTCGCCTCTTTGTAGAACTTGGTGTTCTTTAGGATCACGTGGCCGTTGCCCGTGGCGATCCAGCCCTTGGGGTAGATCATCTTCACCGGCACGCCATTGCCCGCGAGCAGATTGGTGCGGCCGTTCCAGTAGGGCATGGCGATGATCTCGCCGCGCGTGAAGGCCTGCATGCCGGCATCGGATGAGCTGAGCAGGATAGCGTTGTTCTTCTTGACGAGATCGGCGATGAACCCAATGCCGCGATCGACGTTATCGTTGCTGCCGCCGAGCGCGCCGTTGACCGCATAGAGGAACTGCGGGCCGAACCAGTCAAACGAGGGTATGGCAATGCGACCCTTGAACTTGGGGCTTAGCAAGTCTTCAAAGGAGGTTGGCTCACCGGCTTCCTTGGTATTGTAGGTCAGGCCGATTGCCATCAGGTAGCTGCCGGCGAAATAGTTGTTGAGCCCCTTGCGCGGCGGCTCCTTGGATAGGCTTAGAACGTCCTTGTAGTTGGTGACGATATCCAGGTCGTAGTCGGCGGCGCAGCCGCCTTCGGCGAGCAACACCGCCTGGGAATTGAGCGCCTCCATGGTCGTGAACACGGGATTGCCGCAACTGGCGATGGCCTTGGCGGCGCGGATGTTGTCCTGCGCATAGTCGTAGGAGATGCTGACGTTGTTCTTCTTCTCGAAGTCCGTGCCGGTGATGTAGGTCTTGATCTGCCCCTGTCCCCAGGTGCCACCGACGATGGAGATGGTGAAGTTGTCCTCAGCCTTCGCCGGCATCGATCGGGAGAGCTCGGCCAGACCTATTCCGACAGCTCCTGTTCGCGCCGCGACGAGAAAGTCGCGTCGAGACAGCCTATGGCCCATGATGCATTCCCCTAAGTGGTGGCACTGAACGATGATGATCTCCTGTGAAAATCCCGTCAAGGAGAGGAGGCCCTCGCCCCTGAAAGGGCCTTGGATTTTCGGCGCCTCGGCAAAGAGCGACGCCTCCTCCTTCGCGACAACCGAGCCTTGCTCGCGCTCGCGAGATCGTGCCGACATCGCCGCGCGGAGGTGTTGGGACGGCGGAGGCCTCTTTACGAGGGTGCGCGCCCTCGCCACCCCCGGCGATCGATAGGCCCATCACCAGACCATCAGGAGCCTCCCACGCGGCCATGAGAGCGCGCGTTGAGCGCGTCGAGGATGCGTGAGAGGGCGATCAACCCCGCAGCTCCCATGCTCCTGTTCACGGCATGAGGGCCCGCATGGGACGACCATCCCGCGCGATGGGGTCCGAGCAACTTGGCCCCGCACGGAAGGCGCGCCCCCGGCGTCATGCGTAGGGCGCCAAGGCGCGGCTGAGGCCGTCGCGAAAGCGGTAATAGGCGCCGATGGCGGGCAGCGCCCAGTTGGGGTTGCCCCGATAGAGCGGAAAATCGGGAAACGGCTCGAGCTCGAAACCGCATGTGGAGTTCGCACCACCCACGATGCGGCGCGCCGTCTGGTGTCCAAGGTAGGTCATCATGGCCACGCCGCTGCCATTGCAGCCCAGCGCATAGTGCATTCCACTTAAGGTGCCGGTGTGGGGCAGGGCATCCCAGGTGAAGGCCACGTTACCGGTCCAGGCGTGTGTCACGCGAACACCCCTGAGCTGAGGGAAGCGGTCGATCATGAAGCGATGGAGGATCGGCGCACTTACGTGTGGCGTTACCGCAGTAAAACGCGCCCGCCCGCCGAATATCATGCGCTTGCCGTCCGGCGAAATGCGATAGTAGCAAAGCACGCGCTTGGTATCGGCGAGCGTACGGCCTTTCGGAATGAGCGAGCTAGCGAGATTTACCGGCAGTTCTTCGGTTGCGATGATGTGGCTGGCGAGCGGGATGAGCCGTCGTTTGAGGTCAGGGGTCGCATCGCCGGTGTAGCCGTTCGTGGCAATGACGACGTCGCCCGCCTCGATCTCTCCTCGCGACGTCTCGATGCGCCACCCCCTCCCGAGTTTGGCTATTTTCCTGACCGCAGCGCCGGCGCAAATCGTGATGGGGCGCCGACGCGCCGCATCCAAGAGACCCTTGTAGTAGAGCGCGGGATGCAGCTTGGCAGAGCGCTCCACAACCATGCCGCCATAGTAATAGTCCGATGCAATTTCCTCACGCTGCCGCTCCCTCGGCACCATGAATGCCTCGGAGGCAGCAGCCGAGTTGAGGTTGGCGATGCGCTGCTCTTGAAACCTATAGTCCCTAGGCGTCCACGCTCCCACGAAGCGCCCCTTCTTTTCCCAGCAACAGTCAATGCGCTCCCGGGCGATCAGCGTCTCGATCAGACTGAAGGCATCGCTTCCAGAGGCCAGCATGGTCTTGACAACCCTCGGATCGCGAGCGAGCACCTTGCCGGTAAAGCTCTTGCCGATGTTGACGCCGCCGCTGACCCCGCCTCCGCTGCGCGTGCTCGCTCCCGACCCGAGCTCAGCGGCCTCAAGAACGCACGCTTCGATGCCGGCGTCAGCGAGCTCGATGGCGCATGCCAGGCCGGCATAACCACCACCCACGATCGCTACCCGCGCCCGTCTTGGCACATCGACCAGGTCACCCGCAGTCGGCCGGTAGGCGATCCACCAGTAGGGTTCTGGCCTGAAATCCTTGTGGAGGATGTCGTTCACACGCATGGCGCTTCTCTAAGAAATTGGGGTTTCGCGGCCGTCCCTCTACCTCGACCAAGCCGCGAGGCGACCCTCGATCCAGTCGCGGGCCAGATAGTAGGACGTTACCGTCGGCACGGTCCACGACCGCGCCCAGGCAAGCGGAACCTTGGGGAACGCGTCGACGTCAAAGGCACAGGGTCGGTTCTGCCGTCCCAGAATCTTGAGCGCGGTCTGATGCCCCAAATAGGTCATCATCGTCACCCCGCTCCCGTTGCAGCCGACGGCGTAGTGGACCCCATCGTGGGTCCCCATGTGCGGAATGTGGTCGTAGGTCATGCCGAAGTTTCCCCGCCAGCAATGGGATATGCGGCTGCCAGCAAGCTCGGGCCATATCTCGCACATCTTGCCGAAGAGGCCTGCCGCCGCCCGTTCTTCATCCAATTCCCGCGCGGTTGCGCGCCCTCCAAAGACGACGCGTGTTCCATCCGGCGACAGCCGGAAATAACACAGGCTGCGCCTGGTATCGGAGAACATGCGGCCGCGGGGGCTCAGCTTACGCGCCAGATCCGACGGCAGGGGCTCCGTCGCAATGATGTAGCTGGCCGCGCCGATCACGCGCGACTTCAAGAAGGGTTCGGCGTCGGCACTGTATCCGTTGGTCGCCACAAAAACCGATCTGGCGGCAATGCGCCCACGCTTCGTCACCACGAGGTGATCGCCATTGCCCCGCTCGATGCGAAGAACGGGCGTGCTCGAAACCAGATTGGCTCCGCTGCTGTGCGCGAGATTGCGCAGGGCCCGGTGATACTTTGCGGGGTGCAAGCCGCCGTAGTTCTTGACGAGGAGACCCCCAAAGAAGCGCTCACTGCCGATTTCGTCCCGCAAGTGCTCACGTGGAACCAACTCGATGGTGCCCGGGGCGTAGGTCTCGAGCAGCTTGGCCCATCCCTGCAAACGGGCGTAGTGGCTGGGCGTCCAGGCAATGATGAGCCGGCCGCACCGCACATAGTCCGCATCGAGAGAATGCCGCTGGATCAGGTCCTCGATGTGATCGAGAGACGCCTTTGCATCCTCAAGGATGCGTTGTTGTCGCGCCGGGGCATGCGATTTGAGAGCGCCCGAAACAACGAACTTCTGCCCACCCGTGACCATCCCACCGCTGCGCGTGCTGGCACCGATGCCGAGCTCGCCCGCATCAAGCACCACGACGCTGCGTCCGGCGGCCGACAGCTCGATGGCCGCCGACAAGCCACAGTACCCGCTGCCGACGATGGCAACGTCCACCCGTTCCGGAAGGGGCGCCTCGGGCGTGGACTGGGGCCGGGCCGCCTCCCACCAATAGGGGGTCGTCTTTAATCCAGCGGTATGGCTAACAGTATGGCCAGCAGCATCGCGACTGCGCATCGATCGCCTCTCCCGCAAAGAGCGCGCGACACCGAAGTCTCGCGCTCTGGACCGCCCCTGGGCTCGCGTATAATGATAGAAAGTAACAACACTTGCTAGATGAGTGCACCAGTTGGCTGCGCTCAACGCAGGGAGGGACTGATGAGTGCAATCGGCGTGTTGCGTTGCAGCCTGAAAGCCGCCGCGATCATCGCGACGTGCTGGCTCGTCCCAGCGGTATGGGCACAAGAACCGCCAAAGCCCGCACAAATCGTGTTTAACGATTCCGGTGGTGACATGACCAAGGCCATGCGCGAGGCATTCTATTCCGAATTCGAAAAAAGGTACGGCATCCGCGTCGTCACGACGAGCCCCATCGATGCTGGCAAGCTAAAGGCGATGGTGGAAAGCGGCAATGTCGAATGGTCGGTGACGGAGATCGGACCCGAGGAGGCCATGCTTGCCGAAAAGCAGGGCCTGCTCGAACCGCTTGATCGCAAAGTGATCGATCTTTCGGGCTATCCAGAGCATCTGCAGGATCGCAAGTTCATCATGCCGAAGGGTGTCTACTCGACGGTGCTCGGATACCGGGAGGACGCCTTTGCCGGAGGAAATGGCCCGCGCAGTTGGGCCGACTTCTGGGACACCAAGAAATTTCCGGGGCCCCGCACGTTGCGCGACAGTCCGGTCGACAATCTGGAATTTGCGCTGATGGCCGACGGTGTTCCACCCGACAAGCTCTATCCACTCGATGTCGATCGCGCCTTTCGCAAGCTCGACGCGATCAAGCCGCACATCGCCGTGTGGTGGAAGACCGGTGCGCAATCGGCGCAGCTTCTGGTGGACAAGGAAGCGGTCATGGGGAGCGCGTGGAATGGGCGCTACTACGTCGCGATCAAGAACGGCGCCCCGCTCCATATCGAGTGGAATCAGGGCATGATCAAGGAATCGGCCTTCGTCATCCCGAGGGGTGCCAAGGACGCGTACTGGGGCCAGAAGATGCTGGCGCTCATCACCGAGGCCAACTTGCAGGGTATCTACGCCAACATCATCACCTACCCCGGCTTGAACCTGAAATCCATGGACTACGTTCAGGCCGACCTGAAGCAGTTCATGCCAACCAACCCCGACAATTTGCCAAAGCAGGTCTGGACCGACGCCAAGTGGTGGCTCGAGAACGGCAGCTCGGCGCAAGAGCGTTGGAGCAAGTGGATTCTGGCGCAGTGAATTCTGGCCCAGTGAATTCTGGCCCAGTGAACTCTGGCCCAGTGAATTCTGATCAAGTGACACCCGGCCCAGTGAACCTTGCGCAAGTGAAGGTCGCATCGACGGGCGTGGATGTTTCGGGCGGATCGGCCGAGGCTCCACAGGAGCGCACCGACAAGCGGGTACCCGCCGCACCTATCCTCTTGTCTCTGAAGGGCATCGCCAAAACCTATGGAGCCGTGTCGGCGCTGACTGGCATTGACCTAGAGGTTCCCGACGGCCAGATCCTCACCATTCTGGGACCAAGCGGCTCGGGTAAGACGACACTGCTCAAGGTCGTGGCCGGCTTCGAGGCGCCGGACAGCGGAGACGTGGAGCTTGCCGGTCGCGTCATTACCTATGCCACGCCCGCATCGCGCGGGATTGGCATGGTGTTTCAGAATTACGCCCTGTTCCCGCACATGCGGGTCGCCGAAAACATTGCCTTTCCGCTCCAGATGCGACGCCTTGCGCGCAGCGAAATCCGAGACCGCGTGGGCCGTACCCTGTCGCTCGTCGGGCTCGCGGGCTACGAAAGCCGCTATCCGCGTCAACTGTCGGGCGGCCAGCAACAACGCGTCGCGCTGGCGCGGGCCATCGTTTTTGAGCCGCGACTGCTGCTCCTCGACGAACCGTTCGGCGCTCTCGACCGCAAGCTTAGGGAGCACATGCAGCTTGAGGTGAAGCACCTGCAGCGCCGACTTGGCATCACTGCGTTGTTCGTCACCCACGACCAGGAAGAGGCGCTTGTCCTGTCGGATCGAATTGCCGTCATGAACGGTGGCTCGATCGAGCAGATCGGGGCACCTGCAGACGTCTACTCGCGGCCGGCCAACCGCTTCGTCGCCGATTTCATCGGCCAATCCAATATCTATCGGGGCAAGGTGGCCGCGAGTTCCCCCGAAGCGCTCACCGTGACGCTGTCGAGCGGCCAGACGTTTGTCGCTCGCGGCGCGAGCCCTCGACCGATTGGCGTCGAAGTGGGTCTCGTGCTGCGGCCGGAAGCCCCGACACGGCTGACGGATCAAGACAGCAGAGATAACGTCGCCGTCGGGTGCATCGCGGATGTCGTCTATGTGGGTGATGCCATCAAGTATTCGATCCGGCTCGACGGCGGCGGCGAGATGGTGGTGCGCTGGCCATTCTACCGCAATGAAGCTCCGCTCGGCGTCGGCGAAACCTTGCGCATCGGTTGGGCGGGCGATCTGCTGCACGTCGTCGACTGGACGTGAGAACATGGACAATGGGCGCCTCAACGTCGTAAAGCGAGCGCCGCGCCGCATCCCCGTCCTGCGCAGCGAGCAGGGGCCAGTTCTCGTCGGGCTTCTGCCGATCCTGTTCCTGGGCTTTCTTTTCCTGCTGCCGGTGGCCCGCCTGCTCATGCTAAGCGTCGAAGGGGGCACGCTCGTGCACTTCCACAAGGCGCTCTTTGGCGAGCTCTACCTTCGCGTCTTCTATGATACCTTCAAGATCGCGATCACCGTCACGCTCCTGTCGCTGTTCCTCGCCTACCCCGTCGCCTACGTCCTGTCCACGGCATCGCCGCAATGGGCCCTGATCGGTTTCTTGTTCCTAATGCTCCCGTTCTGGACCAGCATCCTGGTGCGCACCTACGCATGGATGATCCTGCTCGGGCGCAACGGGGTGTTGAACCAGATTTTGGTTGGTCTCGGTCTCGTGCGTGAGCCCGTCGCCTTGCTCTATAACGTCCCCGGCGTGCTCATTGGCATGGTGCACGTCCTGCTGCCCTATATGGTCTTTCCCATCTACAGCGCCATGCTCCGGGTCGATCGCGATCTGCTGCTGGCAGCCGAGGGGCTCGGCGCCTCAAGCTTGAGCGTGTTCTGGCGGGTCTTCCTGCCGCTCACCTTGCCTGGTGTGATCGCCGGCACCGCTCTCGTCTTCATCCTCTCGCTCGGCTTTTACATAACGCCGGCGTTGCTCGGCGGAGGGCGCGTCATCATGATCGCGGTGCTCATTGAGCAACAGGTCCGCCAGTTCCTCGAATGGGGATTTGCCTCGGCGCTGTCCATCATCTTGCTCTCCTTTGCGCTCCTCGCCTTCTTCGCCCTGAACCGAACGGCATGGAGGAGAACCGCATGATCGAGCGGCTCTCCACGACACCGCGCCTCTCGCGCTGGATGCTGGCGCTGCGCGTGCATACGGCCTTGGTCTTCCTATTCTTGATGTTGCCACTCCTTATCGTGTTCCCGATTTCCTTTAGCTCTTCACCCTATTTGCGCTTTCCACCGCCCGGGCTGTCGCTGCGCTGGTACCAGACCTATCTCAATGATCCGGTCTGGATTGACGCCACCCTGCGCAGCCTCAAGATCGCAGCTGTGACCACAGCATTGGCAAGCCTGCTCGGCACACTGCTGGCCTTCAGCATCGTGCGGGGGCGCTACTGGGGGCGCGAGGCCGTAAACCAACTCGCCGCGCTGCCCATCATTGTCCCCACCATCGTCTACTCGATTGCCGTCTACGGGTTGTTCTCGCAGCTGAGATTGATCGGGCTCTGGCAAAGCATCGCGCTCGCCCATACGGTTTATGCAATACCTTTCGTGACCATCATTGTTGCAGCGGGGTTGAGGACTTTCGACATCGCCCAGGAGCAGGCTGCCATGGGTCTCGGTGCGAGCCACCTGCAGGCCGTTTGGTTCATCACCTTGCCGCAGATACGCCCATCCCTGGTTTCGGCGGCATTCCTCGCGTTCATCGCCTCCTTCGACGAACTCGTGATAGCGATGTTTCTCGGCGGCTCGAACATGACGCTGCCCAAGAAAATGTTCGACAATATCCTGCTCGAAATCGATCCGACCATCGCCGCCGTGTCGGTGCTCAAGATCACGCTCGTGTCGGTGCTTCTTGGGTTGGCAACACGCTTCGGCGCCGGTGCCCGCTTGACAGTATGATTGATCGTCGGTTGCAAACGCCTATCGCCACCGCTTCTCGACCGCGTCCCAGCTACCAGTCCGCAGATCGGGCTTCTCGGCCTTCAAGGTG
>JAMXLN010000137.1 GCA_024281145.1 Hyphomicrobiaceae bacterium
GTGCACCGGCCGGCGCCATGGAGCTGCCCCGCGGCGAACTCAAGGTGAGCCTCTCCAACACGCGCGCCAACACCGTGCTCCTCAGCTGGACCGGGCCAGTGATGGCTCCCATGGCCAATCAGATCCGTGACGCCTTCGAGAGCCGCAAGGGTCAGGCCAATAGGTTCTTGCTGCGCGTCTCCTCCTACGGCGGCTCCGTTGCCGAGGGCGAGCGCGTGATCGAGGTTCTGCAGCGGATCAAAGCGACCCACGAGCTGGAGACGACGGTCTTGCAAGGCGATGTGTGCGCCTCCATGTGCGTGTTCATCTACGTGCAGGGCCAGAAGCGCTATGGTGCGCTCACCAGCAGCTGGCTGTTCCATGAGGTCTCGCACACCGATCCGGTGACCAAGCAGACGACGCGTCTTGACCGCGCAGCCTGGGAACGGCTGGTCGATACGTACCTGCGGCCAGCCGGCGTATCCGACACTTGGATTGCGGACCTCAAGCCGCGCACCGTCAACTCCGACTACTGGCAAACCGGCGCGGACCTCGTCCGAGCCAATGCCGGCATCATCCACGAGCCGCTCGCCAACCAGACCGCGCGTATGATCCTGCCGGGACCGCGCCCCAAAGAGGCGGCCAGCGCCCAGCCATCGGCGGTAACGACACCGCGCGAATGTCGCAAGTACTTCGCCAGCATCGGCGAGGTGGTGACGGTACCTTGCTCCTAGCTGCCACCTGAAGCGCCGGGCGTGCTTGGAACCTCGCGCGCGGGCAACCGGCGGCCGGAGATCTCATCGCCCGCATCGGCGGGCAGGCGCAGCATCAACATCGCCGAAGCGAACGACATCAGCCCGACGACCACGAAGGCTGTGGCGAAGTCGCTGGTTTCGGGTACGGCATGGCCCCTTGCCCACTCCGAGAGTTCAACCGCCATCGCACCCATTGCCACGCCGAGGCTCACCGAGACCTGCTGGCCGACGCTTGCCATGCCGGTCGCCGACCCCACCTGCCGCGGTTGGACCTCGGCATAGGTGATGGCAGTGAGGCTCGTGAATTGGAGCGAGCGCAAGAAGCCCCCAACGAGCAGAACGAGGGTGATGACGAAATGCGGTGTCGTTGGGGTGAAGAGCGCGTTGGCCAGCAGCACCGCTGAGGCAAGCACGCCGTTGACGACAAGCAGGCGGCGAAAGCCGAAGCGGAAGAGGAAGCCGCGTGCCAGCGGTTTGACGGCAAGCGCTCCAAGGGCGCCGGCAAAGGTGATGAGACCCGAGCTCAGAGCATCGAGGCCGAACGCCAACTGCAACATCAGCGGCAGCAGAAAGGCGCTGGCGCCCACGCCGAACCGAAAGAACAGAGCCCCGGCAATGCCGGCCTCGAAAGTCTTGAGGCCTAGCAGCCGTGTATCGAGCAGCGGGCGGGCAGCTACCTTCGCATGGTGCCAATAGAGCGGCAGGGTGACGACACCGACGGCAATCGATGCCGCCGCCGCCTCCGGTGGCGCAATGCGCCGGCCGAGCATCGCCGTACCGAGGATTAGGCCACCAAGACCCGATGCCAACAGCAGGAAGCCCTTGGTGTCGAGCGGTGGCGTCTCCTCGCGGATCTCTGGAATGAAGAGGCTCGCCAGCACGATGCCAAGCACACCGATGGGAATGTTCACCAAGAAAATCCAGCGCCAGTCCCAGTAGGTGACGATGAGGCCGCCCAGCGGCGGTCCCAGCATCGGGCCGATGAGCGCTGGCATGGAGATAAACGACAATGCCTGGACCAGCTCCGATTTGGGCGCCGTGCGGATGACCACCATGCGACCCACGGGTACCATCATCGCCCCGCCCATCCCCTGCATCGCGCGCCAGCACACGAATTGGCGG
Organism: Hyphomicrobiaceae bacterium; assembly: GCA_024281145.1. Taxonomy (GTDB): domain Bacteria; phylum Pseudomonadota; class Alphaproteobacteria; order Rhizobiales; family Hyphomicrobiaceae; genus AWTP1-13. Next base: position 1,857 of record JAMXLN010000137.1, read on the forward strand.
AGCGAACTTGAAAAGGCGCAGCCGATCGAGGCAATCATGAACACGGCCAGTGCGAGGCGAAAGGTGGTGCAGGAGCCTACGCGGTCTGCCACCCAACCGCTGACCGGAATGAACACGGCAAGGCTCACCAGGTAGGAGGTGACGGCGAGCTTCAGGGAAATTGGATCAAGGCCAAGGTCGCGCGCAATCGTCGGCAGCGCCGTGGCTAGGATGGTTGAGTCCGTGTTCTCCATGAAGAGCGCCGTGGCCACCACCAGCGGAACGATTGGCACGACCATGGCATCAGGCCTCGCTCGCATGTGCGGGCGGCGGCGCGCCCAGCATCTGTCTGCGCTTTAGCCAGCGCTGGGCAATCTCGGCGGCGATTGCATCGGAAGAGCTGAGCGGAACATAGCTCCAGCTCTCGAGCCGATCGAAGGGATCGGGCAAGGGCCGGGTGGCGCCGTAGCAGCGTAAGGCCGCGTGAAAGCGCGCGAACTTGGACGAACCGCCGGCGGGTGTGAACACATAGACGGGCTTGCCGGTTGCGCACGGCTCGCCCGTCATGTTGACGGAGTCGGCGGGAGCGATGAAGGCATCGGCATGGGCGAGAAACGCAGGATAGGGATTGTCGCCGCAGCCGTCCCACAGAAGCCGCGGCGTTCCCGCCGTCGCCTCGCACACGAAGGCCATGACCTCCGCCGGCGTGCGCCGCGAGGGCGTAACCATGAGCCCAGCACCTTGGGCGGCGAGCGTGCGAAGCGCCGCTGCGAGACGCGAGAGCACAGGTTTCGTGTAGGTGAAGTAGCCGTTTGGGCCTCCAAGCAGTACGGCCACGCGAGGCTTGGGCAGTGCGGCGATGTCGGCGGGCAGGTAGGTGCGCAACTCGCGCAGGCGCTCGCGCGTGAAGCTGTGCGGGGCGGTGAGCGTGGTGATGACATTAGGGCCGCGCCGCATGTCGTGTTCGGGCACCCAAAAGAGATCGGCGGTCTTGGCTGCCACCCTCGGGTCTTGTAGGATGATTGTATACGTCGCCAATCCCGCCAGCTGCTTGAGCCTGCGGATGTAGGGGGTGGTCAGGCGCCCGATCGACATGGCGAAGTCGGGCCATGGCGGGCAGAACCGGCTCTGGGGCGCACCAAACCGCTCGGCCGGGTCCACGGGCCCCCAGGGCGACAGCGCCTGCCAAATACCGCTGGGAAGGACGTGCTTGATCTCGTAGTCGAGCCGCAGGGCATCGAACACGCCGCGCGCCTGCACGTCGTTGCCAGTCTTGCCGTCGCTGATGATCCAGCCGCGTCTGCCGGCTGTGGCCTCGAGCGGTTGCGTCATTTACTTGCGCTGCAATTCCCTTTTCTGTCGCACGGGCGAAATGAAGTTGTTCCAGCCGGCTTACTGGGTCAGACTCGGGGAGTGGACCAGGTCCTGGGAGTCTTAGCCCCATGCGCGCCCGCCTCGATGCTACCGATTGGCGCATCCTGAAGGAGCTGCAATCCAACGGACGTATCAGCAATGTTGACCTTGCGCGCAAGGTCGGCATCTCGCCGCCCCCCTGTCTGCGGCGCGTGCGCGCACTGGAGCAAGCGGGCATGATCGCAGGCTATTTCGGCATGCTGGACGAGAAGAGCGTCGGCTTTGAGGTGATCGCCTTTGCCATGGTCGGCCTGCACAGCCAGGCCGAGGCGGATCTGCGCACCTTCGAGGACCGTGTGCTGTCTTGGCCGCTCGTGCGGGAATGCTACATGCTCTCGGGGGAGACCGACTTCCTGCTCAAGTGCGTCGCGCCGGATCTCACTGCGTTTCAGGATTTCGTCATCGACGAGCTGACAGCGGCGCCCAACGTAGCAGGCGTCAAAACGACGCTTGTCATCCGCCGTGTGAAATTCGAACCGGGCGTACCCGTGGCCCTGGCGCAACGGCGGCGCGCTGTATGAAGGCTGCTTTTCCCGCCCTGGTGCCCGCTGGGCACATCTGTGTTGCCGCCCGCCGGAAATTTTTTCGGTCACAACACGTTGTCTGCCGGACCCGCGGGGAGGCAGGCGCGTGACGGACGAGATCCGTAGCCGGATGGTCGAGTTGTTGCCGCGTCTGAGGCGCTTTGCAGTGGCCCTCACCGGAGATCTCGATCAAGGCGATGATCTTGTGCAAGAGACGTGCGTGCGTGCCCTGTCGCGGGTCGATCAATACCAACCGGGAACGCGGCTCGACAGTTGGATGTATCGGATCGCACAGAACCTGTGGCTTGACCGCATGCGCGCCAAAAAGGTGCGCGGGGTGCAAGTCGACGTTGAGGCAGCCGAGGCGCTGGCCGGCCCCAACGGGCGCGCCGTGGTGGAGAGCCGGCTTGCGCTCGATGCGGTCGGCGCGGCCATGGCCTTCCTACCGGAGGAACAACGCGTGCTCATAGGACTCGTGTGCATCGACGGGCTCTCCTACAGGGAGGCGGCAGACATCACCGGTACCCCTATCGGCACTGTCATGAGCCGGCTCGCCAGGGCCCGCCGAGAGTTGCATGC
>JAMXLN010000138.1 GCA_024281145.1 Hyphomicrobiaceae bacterium
GCGGGAGATTCCTTGCGGTTAGGGCCTGCCGCCATGCCGTGCCCGTCTCAATTCAAGGCCACATTGATGGCGCTCTCGGGCAACTCCTCGCCCAGGCAGCGCTGGAAGAACTCCGCCACCAGCGGGCGCTCAAGCTCGTCGCACTTGTTCACGAAGGTGACGCGGAAGGCAAAACCGATATCGCCGAAGATCTCCGCGTTCTCCGCCCACGTAAGCACGGTGCGCGGGCTCATCACCGTGGACAGGTCGCCATTGATGAAGGCCGAGCGCGTCAAGTCCGCGACCCGCACCATGTTGGAGACGATCTTGCGCTTGGCGTCGCTCTTGGCAAAGCCCTTGGCCTTGGCCAACACGATGCGGGTCTCCTCATCGTGGGGCAAATAGTTGAGCGTGGAGACGATCGACCAGCGGTCCATCTGCCCTTGGTTGATCTGCTGGGTGCTGTGGTAGAGGCCTGAGGTGTCACCGAGCCCGATGGTGTTGGTGGTCGAGAACAGCCGGAACGCGGGATGCGGGCGGATCACCTTCGATTGGTCGAGCAGGGTGAGCTTGCCCGACTGCTCAAGTACCCGCTGGATGACGAACATCACATCCGGCCGCCCGGCGTCGTATTCATCAAAGCAAAGCGCCGTGTTGGTCTGCAGCGCGTAGGGCAAAATGCCCTCGCGGAACTCGGTCACCTGCTTGCCCTCTTTCAGCACGATGGCGTCCTTGCCAACGAGATCGATGCGGGACACGTGACTGTCGAGATTGATGCGGATGCAAGGCCAGTTGAGCCGTGCGGCCACCTGCTCGACGTGCGTCGACTTGCCGGTGCCGTGATAGCCCTGGATCATCACCCGGCGGTTGTGCTTGAAGCCCGCCAGGATCGCGAGCGTCACGTCGCGATTGAAGACGTAATCGGGATCGAGGTCGGGCACGTGGTCGTCGGCCTTGGCATAGGCGGGCACCTCAAGGTCCGTGTCGATCCCGAAGAGCTGACGCACGGACACCTTCATGTCAGGCAGGCCGGGAACCCCGGCTTGGGCTTGGGCGGGCATATCGTTCGGTTCCGGATGTGTCGCCGGCATCGGCGGAGCTGCCGACCGGCAGGTGCTACTCGCTTGCAGTTGGCTGCGGCTTCAGACCAGCCCAGCTTGTTTCAGATAGTTATAGGCTTGGATGATTTCGCGCAACTTGTCTTCGGACCTTTTGTCCCCACCGTTGGCGTCGGGATGGTGGCGTTTGACCAACTCCTTGAACCGGGCTTTGATTTCGTGGCGCTCGGCAGTGGGGGTCAAGCCGAGCGCCTCGAGGGACTTGAGCTCCAGTGGCTTCAGCGATCGCCGTTGCGGCTCCCCCGTGCGCCCCGCGCGCCAAGCGAAGAGATCGTGCGGATCGGAGAAGCGCCGACCAAAGCCGCCGCCGTCGCCCATGCCTCGCTGCGTACCGTGGGCCCAGGAGTTGGCGCCCACGCGCCACGTCGGCCGATGGCCGGTGAGGCTGTCCTTTTGATAGGCTTCCACCTCTGCATTGCTCATGCCGGCAAAATAGTTGTAGGAGGCATTGAACTCGCGCACGTGCTCCAGGCAGAGCCGCAGGTACTGCCCCTCGCGCCCGCGCCCCATGGGGGCGCGATAAAGGCCTGCGCTGCTGCAGCCTTTCCATTGGCACACCGGTGCCTCCGGACTCACGACCTTGGCGTGGTCCGGTTTGACGCGCACGCAGTCAAAGTATTTCGATTCGAACTTCATTGCCTCTCAGTATGTGCGCTCCCCGCACGCCGCACAAGATGAGCCTTGAAGGGCGTTGCGCGGAGCTCAGGTGCGTTGTACTTGGGCCATATTTGGCCCATCATGCTGGACACGAGCCCCCTCAAGTTTCAGCCCCCTCAAGTTTCCATGACAATGGCAGCGACAATGGCAGCGACGATCCAGGCGAAGCTGACGGAGGCCTTCCGTCCGCTGCGCCTTGAGGTGGTGAACGAATCACACCTCCATGCGGGCCATCGCGGCTCACCCGGAACGGGCGAGAGCCACTTTCGCGTGCGAATCGTGGCTGCAGTCTTTGCCGGCAAGTCGCGGCTCGAACGACACCGCCTCGTCAATGCGGCCTTGGCCGCCGAGCTCAAGGACAAGATCCACGCCCTAGCGCTCGAAATTTACGCCCCGGGTGATCCAGGGGATCGCACTTGAGGCGTGGTGAGGCGTGATGAGGCGTGATCGGGCGCTCTCGATCGGGCGCTCTGGCATGGTGGTGTCGCGGTCGTTTCGCCCGCTTTCGCTTTCGCCCGCTCTCGTTTCGACCGCTCGCCTTTTCGCCCGTTCTCGGTGTTGTCTTAGCCCGGCGGCATCTGAGCACGTGCCGCTTGTCGTTAAGATAGTGCTTGGCGGCCTCTATCGCAACGCAACAGCGCCTTTCGGCCAGCATGCCGGACGGCCCGCATGCGCCAGTTAAAACATCCCGTGCAAGAGACTTTGCGCGCCGGTGGCTGATCCTGCCAGGCTTCGCGTTATCCCTTGCGGTTGAAGGGTCTCGCCGTCGGTGGCTCTCCAAGGGCGGTCTCGCAGCGCGCGCTCCAACGGTGCTCGAAGCCGACGCGTTGCGGGAAGGCTCGATCTCGATCGCGTTGCGCCTTCCCATCCGGTGTGCTCATCTGCTGGCATGTTCTGGCCAAGCGAGGGAACTCAGGGAGCCTGCGAATGCCCACTGTCGGCGCGGCGGCCATGCTCGATCGGGTCGGACCCAAGCGCAGCGATGCGGATTTCATCAAGTCCAAGCTCGAGGCACCCGGCGCACGCTTTCTCGTGCTTGCCGATCTCAAACCGGTGATCCGCTCCAACCCGCAGCGCACAGAGGCGAAACTTGCCTGGTTCTCCCGCGAGGATCTGATCGAGTTCGGCCTGCCGGTCGCTGAAGCCCTGTTCCTCGGGGTGGAGAGGACGTCGGCGGCTCGAGGATATTTCGCCCTCGCGGTGACCGAACACCGAACCCGCAATGTACCCGGCGCCATCGAAAAGCTGCGCCCCATCGTCGACCTGCGTTCGCTCGCCATGCAAGGGATCATGTCCCCTGAGGAGCTGTCGCTGTGCGGCCAAGCGCGTGCGCTCGCCCAGTGGCACGAGAACGCCCGCTGTTGCGGCCACTGCGGCGGTACCACGCTGGTGAAGGACGGAGGCTGGCGGCGCAAGTGCTGGGCCTGTGGCCTGGAGTGGTTCCCGCGCACTGATCCAGTCGTCATAATGCTGGTCACGGACGGTGAGCGCTGCTTGCTGGCGCACGAGCACCGCTTCGCCGAAAAGATGTACTCAACCCTGGCCGGCTTCATCGAGCCGGGCGAGGACATCGAGCACGCGGTGCGCCGCGAGGTGCTGGAGGAAACCGGCATCACGGTTGGCGAGGTCAAGTTCCACTCCAGCCAGCCCTGGCCATTTCCGCACTCTCTTATGCTGGGTTGCATCGCCCAGGCCGAGACGAGCGAGCTCTCGATCGATCCAAACGAGATCGCCGAGGCGCGCTGGTTCACGCGCACCGACGCGCGGCTGATGCTGGAACGCCGCCATCCCGATGGCCTCACTGTGCCCGGCAAGCAGGCCATCGCCAATGCGCTCATCGGGAGCTTCGTTGACGCGGACTAGCTCAGGTGCCATCTCGCCAGCTCGCGCCGCAGGGGCGCGCGCCGATCAAAGGCCGCACAGGGGCGCGAGCCCAGACGCAACGGCCTCGCAAGGGTCTTGAGCCACCTCCGCAGGCGAACTCGATATCGCAATGATACGTCAAGCCAACGCCATAGACTTCTGGCGCGGATTTGCGCTCGTTTCGATCTTCATCAACCACATCCCCGGGATCTACTTTGAGCGCCTGACGCATCGCAATCTCTCGATCTCCGATTCCGCGGAGCTGTTCGTCTTCCTGGCGGGTTGGTCGCTCGGGCTTCTGGTCAGCAGCCGCAAGGGCGAATTGACGGCTCCGGGCCTGGTCGCACGGCTCGGCGGGCGCGCGATGACGATCTATGCCGCACAGATCCTCATCAGCAGCATTGCGCTCGCCATCTTGGCATCCGCAGCCTATGCATTCGACAATCCACTGATACTGGAATGGCACAATGCCGCCGCCGCATTCCAGGACCCGGCGCTCACGCACATCGGCCTCGTTCTGCTCACCCATCAGTTGGGTTACTTTGATATTTTGCCGCTCTATGTCGTGCTCATGTTGGCGGCGCCGCTGATCGCTCTCATCGACAAGTTCGCCAGGCCGGCGCTCGTGCCCATTTCGTTGCTGCTCTATGTCAGCGCCCTGGTCGTCCCCTTCACCGCACCGACTTGGCCGGTTGCCGGGCAGTGGTTCTTTAATCCGTTCACGTGGCAGGCCATCTTCGTCCTCGGTTTCGCGCTGTCCCGTGACGAGGGCATTGGCGCGGTTGTGCGGCGCAAAATGCGATTAATAAAGATCGTCGCACTGCAGATCGTGCTCGTCACCGCGGTCTTGGTGTGGTTCAATTGGTTCCCCGATCCCACGCGACTTCCCGAGCCGAAGCTCCTTTTCCTTAATGGAAAAAGCTTTCTTACGCCCATGCGGCTCATCCAGTTCTTGGCGCTTGCTGCGGTGTTCTCGGGCTCCTATGCCTATTTTGCGCCCTGGGTGCCCTGGCTTGCGGACTTCCTCTCAAGCCTCGGGCGCAATTCGCTCAATGTTTTCTGCGTCGCGTCGCTATTGAGCCTATGCGGACAAATCGTTCGCTACCTCTACACGGGGTCGTTGCCGACTGATACCATCATCGTCATCGGCGGCATCGGCCTGCTTCGGCTGACCGCAGGGGTGTCGGAATGGAGAGATCGTCGAACGACAAACGCCTGATGGCCCGACGGGCAGCCATGCTGCTCATCGCGGGGGTGCTGGCTCTGGCCCTGTGGCGGGGTGCGTCGGCGCAAGATCCCGCCGGCAAGCCCGATACTCCACCCGCGCCCCCTCCCGCGGTGACCAAGGATTGCGGCGAGGCCAACGTCACTGTGACACCGCTCCCCAACAGCGCGCTGGCCTTGCAGAAGCGTCAACAAGTCAAGATCCTTGCGATCGGCGCTTCGTCGGCGGCAATGCTCGGCATGGGCCACGACGGCAACCCGCCGCTCCTGGAAGAGATCCTTGAACGCAACATCAAGGGTCTCGATGTCGAGATCATCAATCGCTCTTATTCCGGTGAACTCGCCGAGGCCGCCGGCGAGCGCCTCAAGATCGAGGTGGCGCTAAATCATCCCGATCTCGTCCTTTGGCAGGTCGGTACCAATGACGCCTTTGCGCAGGTTCCGGTCGAGAACTTCGAGCAGTCCGTAACCAATACGGTGCGCTGGCTCAAGGACCACAACGTCGACGTGATCCTGGTGGGGCTGCACTACATGAAGCAGCTGACCAAGGATGAGCACTATCAGGCGATCCGCGCCAGCTTGCAGCGCATTACCGCCGCCGAGAGCGTCCTGCGCATCACGCGCTACGAAGCCATGGAGGTGCTCGCCCGCACCATGCGCGAAAGCGGACGGCCTGAGCCTCGCGATTTCGGGTTAACGGAGGCCGGTTATGACTGCATGGCGCAGTACGTGGCCCGCGCCATTGCCGTTGGCTTATTCGCCAAGCCGCCCAAACCGCACGCGACGCCACCTCCCACGCGATGAGCTGGGGAACGGAGAGGTGCGCGCGCGAGCAGCGCCGCCCGTGAAAACTGCCCTCAGCGCCGCGGCGCTTCGGCCCCGTCAGCATCAGACCCGTGCGCGCACGCGGCGATCGAACCCTTGCGCTCCTTGCACGTCGCAATGGGTGCCAGCCAACATCGGGCGGAGGATGGTGGGGCAAGCCTCCCGGCAGTTGCGGCGCTGCCTAGGGAGCCTTAGGACAATCCCAGCGACGATCCCACGGGATCCCACAAGCCTTGAGGAGGTGAGCCATGCGCCAATATTGCAAGGTTGAGACCGACGGTCGTCTCTTGATCGTCACCATAGATCGACCTGAGGTCGCAAACGCCCTTCACCCGATGGCGAACCAGGAGCTGGCGGACGTATTCGACGAGTTCGCGGCAAATCCGGAGCTGTGGGTCGCGATCATAACCGGCGCCGGAGACAAAGCGTTTTGCGCCGGCAACGATCTCAAATATCACGCCGAGCTCAGGGCCAAGACAGGAGCTCGACCGCAGAGCCCACCCAAAGGCTTCGGAGGGATCACGAACCGCCACGACCTTGAAAAGCCGCTGATTGCGGCGGTCAACGGCGTGGCCATGGGCGGCGGCTTCGAGATCGCGCTTGCAACCGACATCATCATCGCCTCGGAACAGGCGAGATTTGCGCTGCCCGAGCCCCGAGTTGGGCTAGCAGCGGGAGCGGGGGGAATGCAGCGCCTTTCGCGCCAGATCCCGCTCAAGCGGGCCATGGGCATGATGCTTACCGGGCGCCACGTTTCGGCGCGCGAGGGCTATGAGTTGGGGTTCGTCACGGCGGTCGTTCCGCATCTACAGCTGATGAGCGAAGCGCGTCGCTGGGCGCATGAGATTCTTGCATGCTCGCCCATGAGCATCCGCGCCACGAAGCAGACGGTACTGCGCTCGCTCGACGTACCCGCGCTGGAGATCGCCATGCGCAATCTCAACTATCCAGCCTATGTGGCGATGACCCGCAGCGAGGACACGATCGAGGGGCCCAAGGCCTTTGCCGAGAAACGCAAACCCGAGTGGAAGGGCCGCTGACGGGCAAGTAACAAGGGCGTTCGTTGCGCAGGCCTCTCTCGCTAAAACCGCGGCTTGACGCCTGCCGTCGCCGATTGCACGGTGCGCAGGGTGGGACTTGCCGAAGATCCCTGCAGGAGATCCCGATGGCTGAAGCGGGCGCGATGCCCGGCCGGAAAACCACGGCCAAAATCGTCGTCGAGCGGCTGATCGCACATGGTATCGACACGCTGTTTTGCCTGCCGGGCGTCCAGAACGACCCCTTCTTCGACGCCCTCTACGACGAGACCAACCGCATCCGTCCGATCCACACCCGCCATGAGCAAGGGGCGGCCTATCTGGCGCTCGGCGCCGCCATGGCCACGGGCAAGCCTTCCGCCTACTGCGTGGTGCCTGGGCCAGGTTTCCTCAACACCACCGCGGCGCTCTCGCAGGCCTACGGCAACAATGCGCCGGTGCTGGCAATTGTGGGCCAAGTGCCGCTCGCCTACGTCAACCGCGACACCGGCTATCTGCACGACATTCCTGATCAGCTCGGCATCATGCAGCGGTTGACCAAATGGTCGGCCCGCATTCGCGCCCCCCATGAAGCGGCGTCGATCACCGACGAGGCGCTTCGGCAGATGGTCGCCGGTCGACCGCGCCCGGCGGCCATCGAGTGCCCCTTGGACGTTTGGGGAAAAACGACGCGCGTTGCGGTGCCTGATCCGTCGCCGCCTCTGCCCACCCCCGAGCCCGACGATGAGGCTGTGGAAAAAGCGGCCAAAATGCTCGGCGCGGCCAAGCGCCCCCTGATCATGGTCGGCGGAGGCGCCCAGCACGCAAGCGTCGAGGTGACGGCCCTCGCGGAAGTGTTGGAGGCGCCCGTCGTCGCCTATCGCATGGGGCACGGCGTCGTCGATGGTCGGCACGCGCTGTGCGTGCCCTTTCCCGCTGGACACAAACTCTGGGCCGAGGCCGACGTGGTGCTTGGCATCGGCACGCGCCTGCACTCGCAGATCCTGGGCTGGGGGGTAGACGATGCGCTCAAGATCATTCGCATCGAGATCGATCCTGAGGAAATGGTCCGGCATCGCGCCCCCGTCACCCCGCTGCTGGGTGATGCGGCCGCGGTGACTAGGCGACTGCTCGAGCGCGTCGCCAAGCACAACCTCAAGCGGGCAGGCTTCAAGGACGAGATTGCCAATCTCAAAGCCGCCACGCGCGCCGAACTTGCCAAACTGCAGCCGCAGATGGCCTATCTGGAGGCCATTCGCGCGGAGCTGCCTGCGGAGGGCCTGTTCGTCGACGAGTTCACGCAGGTTGGCTACGTGAGCCGGCTGGCGTTCCCGGTCTGGGCGCCGCGGACCTACCTTGGGCTAGGCTATCAGGGGGCACTTGGGATGGGCTACCCGACGGCGCTCGGGGCCAAAATCGCGCGTCCCGACGTGCCGGTCGTTTCGGTCAACGGCGATGGCGGCTTCATGTTCAATGTGCAGGAGCTTGCGACTGCCGTGCACTTTCGCATCGGCGTGGTGGCCATCGTTTTCAACGACAATGCCTATGGCAACGTGCGGCGCATGCAAAAGGAGGACTACGGCAATCGCGTCATTGCCAGCGATCTGACGAACCCCGACTTCGTCAAGCTCGCAGAAAGCTTTGGCGCCATGGGCCTGCGCGCCCATTCGCCTGAGGAGTTGCGCCTGGCGCTGCGTCGTGGCCTCAAGGAACCTGGGCCGGTGCTGATCGAGGTGCCGATCGGCGACACGCCTGCACCCTGGAAGTTTGTCCAACTGCCGCGCGTGCGCCCGCTGAGGCGGTGATGTCATTGCCGGTGCGCTCCCGCGTGGAAGCGCGTGGTTGTTACCCGAGGCCGCAAAAACCATGTAGGTTGGGACAGACTTCGACCTGCCCAGCGCGGCTCCACAGAGTGGCCCGGAGAGAAGTGGCCCTGGACAGAGCGGCAGATAACCCAAGGAGCGACCATGACTGACCTCCCAACGCACGCCGAGATCCACGAAGAAGGGCCACGCGAAGGGTTCCAGATCGAGCCCGGACCCATCAGCACGGCCGACAAGATCAAGCTCATCGAAGCGCTGGCCGAGACCGGTCTTAAGCACATCCAAGCGTGCTCGCTCGTCAACCCGCGCCTGGTGCCTGGTTGGGCCGACGCCGAGGCGGTGCTCACTGGCTTCAAGACAAGGCCCGGCGTCGAATACACGGCCTTGTGGTTCAACGCGAATGGGCTCGAGCGGGCGCTCGCCTTCCGCGGCAAACTTACCCTGCATGGCGCAATCGCTCTCACCGCGTCGGAGGCGTTTACCCGCAAGAACCTCAACCGCAGTCACGCCGAGAACGTCGAGGCCATGCGCAAGCAAACCAGCCTGCACCTTGCCAAGGGCATCCCGGTCGACCGCGTCGGCGTCATGGCGGCCTTCGGCTGCAACTACCAGGGCGATATCTCACCCGCACAGGTGATCCGCACGCTCGAAGACGGCCTCGCCATCGCCACAGAGGCCGGCACCAACATCACGCTGTTCTCACTCGCTGACACCATGGGCTGGGCCACGCCCGCGCGCATCGAGCGCGTGCTTGGCGAGGTGCGCTCGCGCTGGCCCGACAAGCGCCTTGCGCTGCACCTGCACGACACACGCGGCCTTGCGGTCGCCAATGCGCACGCCGGTCTGCGAATGGGCGTCAGTCGCTTCGATGCTACCGTCGGGGGGCTCGGCGGGTGCCCGTTCGCGGGCCAGAAGGGAGCGGCCGGCAACATCTGCACCGAGGAGCTGGTGCTGCTGTGCGAGGAGATGGGCATCAAGACTGGCGTCGATCTCGACCAGCTGATCGAGGTGGGTCGCATGGCCGAAACGATCGTCGGCCATCAGCTGCCGAGCGAGCTCATCCACGCGGGCAGCCTTGATGCGTTCCGGCGCCTGGCTGCTTGATGTCCGCAACCCCCTTGGCCGGGCTCAAGGTTTTTGAGTTCAGCCACACCGTGATGGGTCCGACGGCCGGCCTCTTGCTTGCCGATCTCGGCGCCGATGTGGTGAAGGTCGAACCGGCGCCGCGTGGCGATCACACGCGCGGTCTCGGCGGTTTCGCCGCCGGATTCTTTGCCGCCTTCAACCGCAACAAGCGCAGCCTTGCCCTCGACCTCAAGCGTCCCGAGGGCCGGGCCGCCATGCTTCGCCTGGCCGCAACCGCCGACATGGTGGTTGAGAACTACGGCCCCGGCACCATGGACCGGCTGGGTTGCGGTTACGAGGCGCTGGCCCAAGTCAACCCGCGCTTGGTCTATCTGGCCCTCAAGGGCTACTTGCCCGGACCTTACGCGCACCGGCCCGCGTTGGACGAGGTGGTACAGTTCCAAGCGGGGTTGGCGTACATGACCGGGCCTCCGGGCCGCCCGTTGCGCGCCGGCGCCTCGATCATCGACATCTTGGGCGCGGTGTTCGGCGTGGTCGCCCTCCAGGCCGCGCTCCGCGAGCGGGAGACAACGGGCCAAGGCCAGAGGGTCAGCAGCGCGCTCTTTGAGAGCGCGGCGTTTCTGATGGCGTCACACATGGCCGGCATGGCAGCCACCGGCCTCCCGGCTCAGCCAATGCCGGCGCGGCGCGGCGCTTGGGCAATTTACGAAGTCTTCGCGCTGGCGGATGGCGAACTCTTCATCGGCGTGACCAGCGACCAGCAATGGACCCGTTTCGTCGAGGAGTTCAACTTGCACGAGTTGGCGGCCGACGCGCGCCTTGCGACCAATCTCATGCGCTCGCACGAGAGATCGTGGCTGATCCCGCTTCTTAAGGACGTGCTCAAGAAGCTGCCACAGGCCGAAGTGGCGCGGCGCTGCGAGCGGGCCAACATCTCTTGGTCTCCCGTCGGCAAACCCGATGACCTCTTCAGCGACGCGCATCTGCTGGCGAACGGCGGCCTGCTCGATGTCTCGATCCTGCCAGCCGGCGGCGACGAGGGACCGAAGGTCAAGTTGCCGGCCTTGCCCATCGCCTTTGCGGACCGTGCGCGCCCAGGGGTGGTCCGCCAGCCCCCACGCATGGGGGAGCACAACGCGGCCGTTCTCACCGAAGGCGGGTTTTCCTCGGCCGAAATCGCCTCCCTCGCCGAAACCCGCGTCATCGTCGCGGCCCCCTAGTCGAGGCGCGGCCCGGCTACCCGCATGCTATATCAACCGCCGGCTTGGAAGTTGCTGCGATCGCCGGGGGGACCAGCCAACGCGGAACCGAGACCTCGGCTCGGCACGGCCAAGGGGAGCAGTTTGGGGGCCAAAGGCTCAGCCGGATTGCCAAGCCGGCGGGCAGGGTGCGCACAGCACCAGATGAGGGGGACCCATGCGTTCGAGATTTTCGCTTATTCAGACGCGTGAGCTGGTGTTCGTCGCATTGCCGCTGTTGGCGATCCTTTTCGGCGTCGTCTGGGTCGCCCTGGTTCTCGTCCATCCAGCGCCGCCGGGAACCTTTGTCATCTCCGCGGCCAGCTCCGGCAGCCCCTATTGGCGCTACGCCGAGCGCTACAAGGCAACCTTCGCCCGCCACGGCGTCGTGCTTGAAGTGCGGGAATCCGAGGGCTCGCTCGCCAATCTCAAGGCGCTCGCCGACCCCACCGCCGGGGTCAACGCGGGCTTCGTCCAGGGTGGCCTCACCTCCAGCCGGGAAGCACCGGGATTGCTGTCGGTCGGCCGCGTCGGCTACGAGCCGCTGTGGGTGTTCTACGCCGGCGGGGTCCGCCTCGAGCGCCTTGGGGATCTGAAGGGCAGACGCGTGTTGGTGGGTCCTGCTGGCAGCGGCACCAGCGGACTGGCCTTGCGCCTCCTGGCCGTCAACGGTGTAACCGCCGAAACCGCGACGCTCATCAACAGCGAGCTGCCCGACTATGTCGACACCCTCGCCAAGGGCGAAGCCGATGCGGGATTTCTCGTGCTCGCGCCCGAGGCGCGCACGATCCAGCGCTTGCTGCGCACGCCCAACGTGCGATTAATGAGCTTTGACAACGCCGATGCCTACGCCCAGCGCTTTCCCTTCCTCTCCCGACTGGAGTTGCGCCAAGGGGTCGTCGACTTCGCCGCCAATATTCCCGCTGCCGATACCCGACTGATTGCCACCACGGCTGCCGTCCTGGTGCGCGAGGATGCGCACCCCGCGCTCGTCAACCTGCTGGCGCAGGCTCTGCAAGAGGCGCACGCGCAACCGACCCAGGTCGCCGACAGCGAAACGGCGCTGTTCCAGCGCGCAGGCGAGTTTCCGATACCCAACGATCCCGAGTTCGCCCTGTCGGAGGATGCGCGGCGCGTCTATCGCTCAGGCCCGCCCGTGCTTCAGCGCTATTTGCCCTTCTGGGTTGCCACCCTGGTCGACCGACTGGCGGTCTCGCTCGTGGTGCTGGTGCCGGTCCTGATCCCGCTCACGCGCTTTGCGCCCCAGATCTACAGCTGGCGGATCCGGCGGCGCATCAACTACTGGTATGGCGAGCTGAAACGCCTGGAGGCGACCGCC
>JAMXLN010000139.1 GCA_024281145.1 Hyphomicrobiaceae bacterium
AACGCTTCCGCCGGCGGCTCGACGAAGCCCGTTTCCAGGGTCGTTTTTCCGTCATGCAGTCCAACGGTGGTCGGCTACCGGCCGAGGCCATGCGCGCCAACGCCATCAACGCGCTTCTGTCGGGTCCCGCCGCGGGGGTGGTCGGCGCCGTGCGGCAAGCTGCCCGCTCCGGGTATCGCAACCTCATCACGCTCGACATCGGTGGAACCTCGACGGACGTGTGCGTTGTGACCGACGGCACGCCGCAGCTGACGCAGGAGCTCCATCTCGACGGCCTGCCGATCCGCATCCCGGTTGTCGACATCAACACCATTGGCGCCGGCGGCGGATCCATCGTCTGGGTGGACGAGGGCGGCATGCTGCGCGTGGGCCCGCGCTCGGCCGGTGCCGATCCAGGGCCCGCCTGCTATGGGCGGGGCGGCAGCGAGCCGACGCTGACGGACGCTCACGTGGTCCGCGGCACGGTGCGGCCGGAGGCGTTCCTCGGCGGACGCATGGCGATCGACCCCGCCGCGGCCGCCCGGGTCTTTGCGCCAATCGCTGGGCGTTTCGGGCTCACCCTCGAAGCCGCGGCCGACAGCGCCGTGGCGCTTGCCAATGCCAATGTCGTGCGCGCCATCCAGCGCATTTCCACCGAGCGCGGGCGGGATCCGCGCGACTATGTGCTCGTGCCCTACGGCGGTGCAGGGCCTCTGCATGCCGCCACAGTTGCCGAGGAGCTTGGCATCGCCACCATCGTCGTGCCGCCGTCCGCGGGGATCATTTCCGCCTACGGTCTCATCGCCTCGGACTTCCAACTGTTTGAGAGCATGACGCATCGAGCGCTCGCCGACGAGGCCGCGGCCGACGTGTTGCGCGACGTGTTTCATACCATGCGTGTGCGGGCGCTCGAGCGAGCGAGAGCGAACGGTCTTGGCACGCACCTTGAATTCACCCTGAGCGCCGACATGCGCTTCGTCGGCCAAGCGTTCGAAGTGCCGGTCCCGTTTCTTGAAACCGAGCTTGCGTCCCTGACCGCGGCCAGCGTGCGGCAACGATTTGGCGAAGCCCACCAGCGCGTCTACTTCTTCGGTGGGGAGACCGGAAAGCCGATCGAGTTTGTGTCGTTTCGGCTAGGGCTCGTGGCGCCGCTCCGGGAACTGCCCCTGCTGGCCGTGGCGCACGAGCCCCGCAGCCCACCACGTGCCATCAGCATCTTCGAAGGCAAGAGCTGGCGCCATGCCCAGCTCTTGCGGCGTGGCGCGCTGCAAGGTGCAGAGCCCATCCCCGGACCGGCCCTGATCGAGGACCCCACCTCGACGCTCTACGTGCCGTCCGGTTGGGCGGCACGCACCGACGGCAACGGCAACACCATCCTTGGGCGGAGGTGACAATGCAAGAGCGCTCAAGTCAGTCGGCGAAGCTGACCGCAACCGGCGGGGCGACCGTTGGGGAGGCCGATGCCGGCGCTGCCTCGCTTGATCCCGTCGATTACGCGGTGATCTCCCACGCACTGATCGCCATTGCCCGCGAGATGGGCACCAAGCTCGTTCGTTCGTCCTATTCCAATATTGTGCGCGAGGCCCAGGACGCCTCCGCCGCCCTCTTTGACGCCCAGGGCAATGTCGTCGCCCAGGCCGAGCTGATCCCGATGCATCTGGGTTCGATGTCCGAGATCTTTCGGGCTTGCGTCGAGCATTGCCCCATCGAGGCGCTCACGCCCGGCGACTTTTACATCAACAACGATCCCTACGGCGGCGGCCAGCATCTCCAGGATGTATTCATCTTTTCCCCGATCTTCGTCGGGCAACACATCATCGCCTTCGCCGGAACGGTTGCCCATCACCTCGACCTTGGCGGCGGCAATCCCGGAATGACGCCAGACGCGGTCGACGTGCACGCCGAAGGGCTCATCATTCCCCCATCGCGCTATACGTACGCCCGCGACTGGATGGGTGGTCCGCTCGAACGATTGGTCGCCGCCAATGTGCGTGTGCCCGCACAGACCATTGGCGACTTTTACGCGCAGTTTGCGGCCAATGCGATCGGCACTGCCCGCATCGAGGAGCTGGCCGCCCGCTATGGTACGGCCACTCTCATCGCCGCCATGCGCGAGCTCATGAACTACTCCGAACGCCGGTTCAGGGCCGCGTTGCGCGCCATTCCCGACGGCACCTATCACGGCGAGGACGCCGTCGATGACGATGGCATCGGCGATGAGAAGCTCTTGGTGAGGGCGGCCGTGACGATCGCGGGGGAGCACATCGCGGTCGACTATTCCGGCACATGTCCCCAAGTCCGACGCAACCTCAATTGTCCCTGGGCCTCGACTGTCTCTGCGACGCTGGCCGCCATCAAATCGGCGCTGACGAGCCCCGACATCCCCTTCAATGAGGGGTTCAAGCGACCAATCGACGTCGCGGCACCCAAGGGCACACTCGTCAATCCAAACTACCCAGCGCCGGTTCGCGCGCGCCTGTTGCCGGCCTACCGCTGCTTCAATGCGGTGCTTAAGGCGTTGGCTCAGGTGGTGCCCGATCAAGTGATCGCTGGGGGCAACGATTCAACCCATGCGCTTGCCATCTCGCACCTTGGACCCAACGGCTATCGCGTCTACCTCGAGATTTGCGGCGGTGGGTTCGGCGGCGGACCGCGCCGCGACGGCTGCGATGGGGTCGATAGCCCTCTTTCCAATTGCACCAATATCCCCGTCGAGGCGACGGACATGGATTTCGAGCACTTCCGCGTCATCGGCTACGGCCTAATTCCCGACACCGGCGGCCCCGGCAAGCACAGGGGCGGGCTCGGTCTCTTTCGCCGCTTTCTGATCCTCAAGGACGGTGCCAACTTCGCTACCTACACCGACCGCGTCCGCCTTGCACCCTACGGGCTCTTCGGAGGCGGCGAGGGTAGCCACACGCGCATCGAGATTGAGCGCGCCGGCGCGGTGATCAAGCTCAAGAGCAAAGATCGCGTCGACCTCAAGGCCGGCGACATCCTCACCCTCTACTCCTCGGGTGGCGGCGGTTTCGGGAGAGCCTGCGAGCGCGACCCTCGGCTGGTCGCCGATGACGTTGCACAGGGCTATGTCACTCCTGCTGCCGCGGCAACATTCTATGGTTGGACCGAACGCCCATGACCGCGGTCCCGGCCAAGGCGCAAGCCGTCATCATCGGCGGCGGGGTGATCGGGTGCTCCGTTGCCTACCATCTGGCCAAGCTCGGCTGGCGCGACGTCGTGCTGCTTGAGAGGAAAGAGCTCACGTCGGGGACGACTTGGCACGCGGCCGGCCTCATCGGTCAACTGCGCGCCACCGCCAATATGACGAAGCTTGCCCGCTACGGTGCAGAGCTCTACGCCAAACTTGAAGCCGAAACGGGGGTTGCCACTGGTTTCCGCCGTGTGGGCTCCCTCTCGCTCGCATTGACGGGAGAGCGCCTGGAGGAGCTTCGGCGCGGTGCCTCCATGGCGCGGGCGTTCGATGTGGAAGCGGAGGAGATTTCCGTGGCGGAAGCCGGCCGCCGCCATCCCCTCACCAACATGGCGGGCGTCGTCGGTGCGATCTATCTGCCGCGTGACGGTCAGGCCGATCCCGGCAACGTTGCCTTGTCCATGGCGCGGGGCGCCAGCAACGCCGGCGTCAGGATTTGTGAACACGTGAAGGTCACGGGGATCCGCGTCGACAAAGCTCGGGTGCGCGGGGTGATGACTGAGGCAGGCCCGATTGCCGCCGAGGTCGTTGTCAACTGCGCGGGCATGTGGGGGCGAGAGGTCGGACGCCTGGCGGGCGTCCACTTGCCGCTGCAGGCGTGCGAGCACTTTTATATCGTGAGCGAGCCCAGCGATGAGATTCCCTCCGGCCTGCCGGTCCTGCGGGTCACGGACGAATGCGCCTACTACAAGGAAGATGCGGGCAAGATCATGCTCGGTGCCTTCGAGCCGAACGCCAAGCCCTGGGGCGTCGACGGCATCCCCGAGGCCTTCTCATTCGATGAGCTGCAGCCCGATCTTGAGCACATGGCGCCGATCCTGGAGACGGCGACGCGGCGCATGCCATTGCTCCGTCGCATTGGGATCCGCACCTTTTTCAATGGTCCGGAGAGCTTCACCCACGACAACCGTTACCTCTTGGGGGAGACGCCGGAGGTGGCCGGCTTCTTCGTTGCTTGTGGGTTCAATTCCGTTGGCATCCAGTCCGCCGCTGGTGCGGGCAAGGCGCTGGCCGAATGGATCGTCGGCGGCGCGGCGCCCTTCGACTTGTGGGACGTGGACGTGCGCCGCACCTTTCCTTGGCAATCGACGCGGGCCTTCATCGGCCCACGCGTTTCCGAGACGCTGGGTCTGCTTTATGCGGATCATTTCCCGTTTCGCCAGTTCGCCACCTCGCGCGGTGTGCGCCACAGCCCGCTGCACGATGCGCTCGCGGCGCAGGGCGCTTATTTCGGCGAAGTGGCGGGCTGGGAGCGGCCGCATTGGTTCTTGCCCAGGGGCGAGGCTGCGGGGCGGCCCCGACCGCACGATACCTGGGGGCGTCCGCGGTGGCACGCTCACGTCGCCGCGGAGCACATGGCCGTGCGCACGGGCGTCGGGCTCTTCGACATGAGCCCGTTCGGGAAGATCCGCGTCGAGGGCAGGGACGCCGAGGCGGTGCTGCAGCGCATATGTGCCAACGATGTTGCCATCGCACCGGGCCGGATCGTCTACACGCAATGGCTCAACGCACGTGGTGGAATTGAGGCAGACGTTACCATCGCGCGGCTCGACGAGGGTGCATACCTGGTCGTGACGAGCGCGACCACGGTCCGGCGCGATCTGGCCTGGCTCAAGCGGCACACGCCCGAGGAGGCACGCGCAACGGCCCTCGACGTGTCGAGCGGTGAAGCGTGCCTGGCGCTGATGGGCCCCAATGCACGCCGCCTGTTGGCGACCCTCACCCCCGATGACGTTTCAAACGCTGCGCTCCCCTTCGCAAGCCAGCGCAACATCGAGCTCGGCATGGCGCACGTGCGGGCGCATCGCATCAGCTATGTGGGCGAGCTCGGTTTCGAGCTCTACGTCCCAACCGAGTTCGCGAAGGGGCTAATGTGCCTTTTGCTCGAGGCCGGCGCGGCACTGGGGCTGCGGCCTGCCGGCATTCTTGCCATGGACACGCTGCGGCTCGAGAAGGCGTTTCGGCATTTCGGACACGACATCTGCGATGAGGATCACGTGCTTGAGGCGGGCCTGGGCTTTGTCGTCAAGAGCGAGAAGCCCAATGGTCGCTTTGGCGAGTTCATCGGTCGCGGAGCCGTGCTCAGCAAGCGCGACTTGGGACTGCAGCGGCGGCTTCTGCAGTTCAAACTCGAGGATCCCGAGCCGCTGCTGTTCCACAACGAGCCCGTGCTCAAAGACGGGCGCATCGTGGGCTTTCTCACCTCGGGTGGTTATGGTCACGCGGTGGGAGCCGCCATCGGTCTTGGCTATGTTCCCTGCCGAGCCGAGGAGAGCACCGAGGAGCTGCTGGCGTCGCGTTTTGAAATTGAGGTGGCCGGACGCCGCTTTGGCGCAACCGCCACCGTTCGGCCGCTCTATGATCCAACCGGTGCGCGCCTGCGCGGGTGAGCGCCGTGGCGGGCGCCAGCACCGTGCCAACGCATTCTCAGTTCTTTGCCGGCTCAGTTCTTTGCCGGCCACTTGCTCAGCGCGCTTGGGGCCGCTTTCGTTCTTGCTCTTTGCAGCGTTCCATGTCGTTGAGCCGCAGGATCAACTCGGTCCATCGGCGCGGCAGCTTCTCGTCCTTGGCGATCTTGCTTGTCGAGCGCGCCTTCCTTTGTCGCCGTAGGGTTTCGCGCATCTGCCACATCGCTCTCTCCCGTCAACGATCCATGGCCCCGAACTAAGTTGGCTAGCATCATCAGCGGCAGTCGTGACCTCGTTGCGCCCAAGTTTTCCTCGTTATCCCCAGCGCAAGGCATCCTCACGCCCTCTGAGGCGCGCCCAAACGCACCGCTTTTTGCTGAGTTGTGGTTTCTCATCAGCCATGAACGCACATGCAGTGCGTTCATGCTGTGGAACGTTCTGTAGCGCGCTCCAAGCAACGGCGCGAGTGGAGGAGCCCCCCGGAGAGAGGGCTCGGCAGCTCAGCGCGCGGTCACGACGAGATCGGTGCCAATGTCGCTTGTTTCATCGCTCAGGGGGTGGTCTGAGATGATGAGGGAACTACCAGTCCACACCAACTCGGCAATGCGCGCGGTCACTTCGGCCGGGAGCTCCAGTCGTTCCAGCGCCTGGGCCGCCTGCAAGGCGGCGTCTTGCTCGGGATCGCCTTTTGCGGCAACCGCGCTCTCGCGACTACGCCGCGAGCTTTTCTCCTCGACGCTCTTGGCGGATCCAGGCAGCGATACCACCGACCAGCCGAGCGAAGTGCCATCGCTGGAGGTCGCAATAAAGACGTGCGTGCCGAGCGGGGTCGCAGGATCGCGGATTGTTACCGGTGCCTCCAAAACCGGCGCGAGAGCCTGACGGATATAGACCTTGTTGTCCTTTCGGCTCACCAGGATGGAGACGGGCGCAAGGCGCCGTTCGGCCTGCTTTGCCAGGAGTTGGGCTTTTGCCATCGCCTGGCGGAGCTCGGTGAGCTTGCGCTCGGTCGCCAGTGCCTCCTGTCCTTCAGGGCTAGTGAAGGTGGGGTTTTGCAATGCGGCTTCCACCTTGCTCGTGCTTTCGGCCAGCTGAGCTTCGGCCGCTGCTTTCGCCGCCTGTGCCCGTTGGATGGCGCGGCTGTCTCGCGCGGCGGCCAGCGCTTCGGTGCGGGCATTGAGCTTGCCTTC
>JAMXLN010000140.1 GCA_024281145.1 Hyphomicrobiaceae bacterium
CGCCCACCACCAGGGCGCCCACCACGGCACCAGGCAGGCTGCCGAGACCACCCACCACCGCGGCGGCGAAGATCGACAGAATGGTCTTGAAGCCGATCAGCGGATCGATGGTGGTATCGAGGCCGATCAGCATGCCGCCGAGGCCCGCCAGTCCCATGCCGACGAACGAGGAGAGTCTCGCCACCATGTCGGCGTTGACGCCCTTGATGGCGGCCAGCATGGGATTGTCGGCCACCGCACGCATGGCCTTGCCGATGCGGGTGAAAGAGAGGAAGGCGAACAGCAGGCTCATGGCGATCACGGCGATGAGGAGGTTTTCAACCTGTTGCGGGCCCACGTGCAGGCCGCCCCAGGCCCAGTCGCGCCGGATCGGCAGATCGTAACCGCGCAGCTCGTTGCCAAACGTAAAGCGTACGCAATTCTCGAGCGCGATGGTGAGGGCGATTGAACCGATGGCAGTCGTGATGAAGCCTGACGCGCGAAAGGGCTTGAGGATCAGCTCATCGGTAGCAACCCCAACGGTTCCCGCGACCACGAATGCAGCGAGCAGTGATGCGGCCACCGGCCAGCCGAGCGAGACATTGGCAATGAACCCGGCAAAGGCCCCGATGGTCATGTGCGAGGCGAGTGCGAAGTTGGTGAAGCGCAGAACGGCGAACATGGCCGTGAGGCCGATTGCCGGCACGGCCAGGATTGTGCCGGCCATCAGTCCGTTGAGGATGAGTTGCAGGACGTCCATGCGTCGGCGTCAAGAACTGCGCCCGGGCTCGACGGCCCGAGCGCCGTGGCAGTGGAACGTCATTTTTCCGTCTTCACCAGGCCCGGTCTCCACCAAGCCCGTCACGAAGCAGCGCTGCACGAGCCACCGCCAAGACCAGCAGCATGGCCTCGCCGGCACTACGTTCCGTTGAGTGGGTGCGCCGGCCGCCACGGTCCTCTCTTTAATGCCGATGCCAATGGATTGCATATCATCGCGCGTGGCGATCAGGATCCGCCACCGATACCGGTTCCGCCCGTTGCTCGATCATGGTTTCAGCCCCAGGTCTCAGGATTGCGCAGCACGGCGGCAATGCCGTCGCGGCAGGCGGCCATGAGCTTTTCACCCTTTTGCGGGCTTGCGCGTCGTGCATCGCCGATGACGCCCGATGGCGTGATTTCGCGGAACGAGCGGTAGCGCGCAACCCCAGCCGGCGGCACGGACGAGCGGGCCGGCCCATAGGCTTCGGAGAGCCGCTCGCGCCGCACACTGTCGGGAGCCGCGACCAGCATCATCGAGGTCTCGGCTTCGCAGGCGTGATGCACGCCCTCCTGATCCTCCAGCACCTCGGCCAGCGCTGTCCTTGCCTGCTCGAAGTAGGTCGTGACGCGAAGCTCGAGGCCGATCTCGCGCGCGATGTCCGGCAGGAATGACGCCAGCGCGGCGATGTTGCCGCCGTGACCATTGACGATCAGCACACGCTTGAAGCCGTGCCGGCCGATGCTCGCCAGCAAAGCATGGAGTACCGAGCGGTAGGTCGGGATGTCGAAGGTAAAGGTGCCGCCAAAGGCCATGTGATGTTCGGCCATGCCGCACCACAGCGTCGGCGCAACGACGACGGCAGTATCACCGGCCACGGCCTCGGCCGCCGCCTGGCACACGGCCTCGGTCAGGATGGTGTCGACACCGACGGGCAAATGCGGCCCGTGCTGCTCCATGGACGCCACGGGCAGCACGACGATGGCGCCGGCTGCGGCCTTCGCGCGCAGATCGGCCGCGGTCAGGAATTTCCACATCACGGAGTGGGGCATCATTGGTCATCCTGCGCTCGAATCGAGGCCCGCCCGATAGGCCGCCGCACTGCGGCCGAGCGATAGGCTGGACCCTGCAGAGGCGATACAGCACGCCGGCTGCCAGGTGGTAGACGCCGCGCTCAACACCGAGCGACCGCTCGGGTTGCTGTTGGGTGTGATCCATCAAAAGGGTACGTGAAGCGCAAAACCGTCGCAAGCGTTCCGGCGGGACGAGACTGCGGCGGCTGTCGATGCCGTTGAAGGGCAACCGGACGCCTGGCCGATGGGTGGTGAGATGACGCAGATTTGCCCCGAGTTGTGCTGCTCGGCGAGCCGCGCCGGCGGCGAGCACCCCCTCTCCCCCGGCGCGTGTAAGACGTTACGGCAAGGCCCTCGAGCGCCGACCTGGAACTGGGACGGCATTTTCCGACGGGCTGTAACGGCTAAAGGTGCGAGGCATCCAGCAGGGCGCGCGTTCGTGGGCACGCGCGCCGGGATCATCAGAGCAAAGTTATTTTTCGGTATCCACGAGCCCCTTGATGAACTGGCGTTGCATAAAGACGACAACCAGGACCGGTGGCAGCATCGCCAGCATGGCCATGGCCATGATCCAATTCCAAGTCGGCGCCGCGTCCACGGTATTCACCTGGCGCGAAAGCGTCATTACGACCGTATAGAAGCCTTCCCGTGTGGTGATGAGCAGCGGCCAAAGATATTGGTTCCAGCCGTAGATAAATTGGATCACGAAGAGCGCCGCGATGCTGGTTCGGCTCATGGGCAGCAGGATGTCGATGAAAAAGCGCACCGGGCCCGCGCCATCGATGCGGGCCGCTTCGGTCAGCTCGTCCGGGACGCTTAGAAAGAATTGGCGAAACAGGAAGGTGGCGGTGGCCGAGGCGATGAGCGGCACGATCAGGCCGCTGTAACTGTCCACCATACCAAGCGATGCCACGACCTGGTAGGTCGGCACGATGCGCACCTCCACGGGCAGCATGAGCGTCAGGAAAATCAGCCAAAAAAAGAGCATCCGTAACGGAAAGCGGAAATAGACCACTGCGTAGGCGGCAATAATCGAGATCGCGATCTTCCCGACGCAGACGCCGAGCGCCATGATTAGGCTATTGAGGAGCGACACGTAGAGCGGCGTGCGCGCTGCGCCAGTACCAAAGCCCTGGAACAGGACGGTGCGATAGTTCTCGAGCATATGCTCGCCCGGCCACAGGGGCAGCGGCGCGCGTAGCATGGTGGTTTGATCGTGCGTCGATCCAACGAACGTCATCCACAACGGGAAGGCGATAATCACCACCCCCGACAGCACCACAAAATGGCTCAGGAAGGTGAGTAGGGGACGGTTTTCGACCATTGGTGATCCTAGTATTGGATTCGCCGCTCGATGAAGCGGAACTGAATGACGGTGAGTGCCACTACGATCGCCATGAGGATCGCCGACTGCGCCGCCGATCCGCCGAAATCTTGGCCGCGGAAGCCGTCGTTGTAGACCTTGAATACCAAAATCTCGGTTGCCCGAGCCGGGCCGCCCTTGGTCATCGCATCGATCACGCCGAACGTGCCGAAGAAGGCATAGATGATATTGACCACGAGCAGAAAAAATCCGGTGGGGGAGAGCAGCGGAAAAGTGATGGTCCAGAACCGCCAGACTGGCCCCGCGCCGTCGATGGCTGCGGCTTCGATCAGCGAGCGGGGAATCGATTGCAGGCCAGCGAGAAAGAACAGAAAATTATAGCTGATTTGGTTCCAGGTGGCGGCGAGGATCACCAGGAACAGTGCCTGACCGCCATTGATGACGTAGTTGAATTCGTAACCGATCCCCTTGTTCAGGAACCAGGCGACGATCCCGATCGAGGGATTGAACAGGAACCCAAAGAGCACACCGGCGACCGCCGGCGCGACCGCGTAGGGCCACACCAACAAGGCCTTGTAGGCAATGGCTCCGCGCACAACGCGGTCGGCCATCGTCGCAAGCAGCAGCGAAAAGCCGAGCCCCAACGATGCGACCATGAAGCTGAAGAACAGGGTGACGCGGACGGAGGCCCAGTAGCCCTCGTTGGAGAGCAGCCTCTCGAAATTGGCAAGGCCGACGAAACGGGTATTGCCACCGAAGGCGTCCTCGAGGATGACCGATTGCCAAAGGGCCTGGCCCGATGGCCAGATGAAGAAGGCCAGGGTCACCGCAATCTGAGGTGCCAATAAAAGATAGGGAAGCAGTTTGGCGTTGAACGTGACGCGCTTGTTCATGGGTGCCCGGCGTGAGCAACGTGCACCGCCCCCCTGCAGGGGGAGCGGTACCTGACGAGCTCTACTCTACTTGTTCGCGGCCTCGAACTCGCGCAACAGCTTATTTCCGCGGGTGACCGCGTCGTCGAGTGCCTGCTTGGCGGTCTTCTTGCCTGACCATACGGCTTCCATCTCCTCGTCCATAATGTCTCGGATCTGGACGAAGTTGCCGATGCGCAAGCCCTTGGAGTTCTCCGTAGGAGGATTAAGTGTCAGCTGCTTGACCGCCACGTCGCGGCCCGGGAATTTTTCGTAGAAGCCTTGCTTCTGTGAAAGGTCGGCGGCGGCGGTCGTGATCGGCACGTAGCCCGTCTGCTGATGCCATTTCGCCTGCACATCCGCGCTGGAGAGATAGGTGAAGAACTTTGCGACGCCCTTGTAGTCCGCCTTGTCCTTGCCCTGCAGCACCCACAAGGTTGCGCCGCCGATGATCGAATTCTGGGGTTTGGCGGCCACATCTGGCCAGTAGGGCATCATAGCAATGCCAAACGGCTTGTCCTTAAAGGCCGCCTGAATGGCGCCAGCTGTGCCCGAAGAGGCAATGTGCATGGCGCACTCGCCGGCGGTGAAAAGCCCCGTCGACTTGCCTTCGCGACCGCCGTAGACAAACACTTTGTTCTTTGACCACTCCTGCAGGGTTTCGAGCTGTTTGATCCGCGGCGCGTCGTTGAACTTGAGTTCGGTGTCGAGGCCGCCGAAGCCATTGGCCTTGGTCGAGAAAGGCAGATTGTGCCAAGCGCCGAAATTCTCAATCATCGTCCAGGTCTGCCACTGGATGGTAATGCCGCAGGGTGTGCCGGCGGCGACCAGTTTCTTGCCCATCTCGCCCACTTCCGGCCAGGTCGTTGGCGGCCGGTTGGGATCGAGGCCGGCCTTCTGGAACAGTTCCTTGTTCCAATAGAACACGGGGGTGGAGGAGTTGAACGGCATCGACAGAAGTTTGCCATCGACCGTGGAGTAGTAGCCGTACACGGGAGCGATAAACGCGCTGGGGTCGAACGGCTCGCCGCTGTCGGCCATCAGTTGATACACGGGATAGACGGCACCCTTGGCTGCCATCATGGTGGCGGTGCCGACCTCGAATACCTGGACAATGTGGGGGTTCTGTTTGGCGCGGAAAGCCGCGATCGCGGCGGTGAGCGTATCGGTGTAGGAGCCCTTGTAGACCGGCACAACCTTGAACTCGGTCTGGCTCTTGTTGAACTCTTCAGCGAGCGCGTTCGTGACATCGCCGAGCTGCCCACCCATGGCATGCCAGAATTGGATTTCCTTCTGCGCTGCTGCCGCACCAGCGTAAAGACCAATGACGGTCACGGTGGCCAAAGAAAGTAGAAGCCTTCGCATATGTTCCATCGCTCCCTCTTGTGGGCGTGACCTTGTATGGGCGGCCTGTGACAGCGGCGTGTCGCCTTGCGAGCGCACGTTACAGCCAAATCCGAGGCGAGGGAAAAGGCTATTTTGCCTCGCGCGCAAAGGGCTAGCCTGTGGGCCGCGCGACGCCTAGGCTCAAAGCTGTGGGTCGAGATCCCCAGGCCAAAGAGGCAAAGCTCGAATGATCAAGGGCGTGGCGGCCAGCCGTCTCGCCGTTGGTTTGGAGAACACAAATCATGGCCAGGTCCGGCGCCGTGCTCGCCATCGATCAGGGCACCACTTCGACGCGTAGCATCGTGTTCGGCGCTGAGCTGAGCCTGCTCGGCCTCGCGCAACGCGAGTTCGCCCAGCACTACCCCGCCTCGGGCTGGGTGGAGCACGACCCCGACGACATCTGGCGCACGACGGTCGAGACCGCGCGCCAAGCGCTCGCCGCCGCCAAGTTGGGGGCAGGTGACGTCGCCGCGATCGGCATCACCAACCAGCGCGAGACCTGTGTGATCTGGGATCGGCGCACGGGCAAGCCCATCCATCGCGCCATCGTTTGGCAGGACCGGCGCACGACCGACGTCTGCCGCAGCCTGAAGCAGGCCGGGCACGAACCCGCCATTACCGCCAAGACCGGGCTGCTGCTTGATCCCTACTTTTCGGCCACCAAGATCACCTGGCTGCTCGACAACGTGGCGGGTGCCCGTGCACTCGCCCGCGCCGGGCACCTGGCATTCGGCACCATCGACAGCTTCCTGATCTGGCACCTCACGGGGGGCAAGGTGCACGCCACGGACGCCACCAATGCCGCGCGCACCCTCCTTTTCGACATTGCTGCGGGCGCCTTCGACGACGATCTCCTCGCGCTCTTTAACGTGCCCCGTTCCATCTTGCCCGAAGTGCGCGACTGCAACGCCGACTTCGGCGTCACGGAACCCTCCATTCTCGGCGCCGCCATCCCCATCCAGGGTGTCGCTGGCGACCAGCAGGCGGCCACCATCGGCCAGGCCTGCTTCGCCCCCGGCATGGTCAAGGCCACCTACGGCACAGGCTGCTTTGCGCTCATCAACACGGGCGATCGGCCGGTTGCCTCCCACAACCGGCTGCTCACCACGGTTGCCTATCAGCTCAACGGTCAGCGCACCTATGCACTGGAGGGTGCCATCTTCATCGCCGGCGCGGCAGTGCAATGGCTGCGCGACGGGCTGCGCCTGCTCGCCTCGGCCGCAGAGAGCGGTGAACTCGCCGCCAAGGCCGATCCGGGCCAGGACGTCTATCTGGTGCCAGCCTTCGTCGGGCTTGGCGCGCCCTACTGGCAACCCGACGCACGCGGGGCGTTGTTCGGCCTCACCCGCGCCACGAGCCCGGCCGAGCTCGCCCGCGCTGCGCTGGAGGCGGTGTGCTATCAGACGCGCGATTTGCTGGAGGCCATGCACAGCGACTGGCCGGCCGCCGGGCAAGCTGTGCTGCGCGTCGACGGCGGCATGGTGGTGAGCGACTGGACCATGCAGTTCTTGGCCGACATTCTGGAGGCGCCGGTGGAGCGGCCCACCATCGGCGAAACCACCGCGCTGGGCGTGGCCTGGCTCGCCGGTCACAAGGCCGGCGTGTGGCCGGACGCACAGGGGTTTGGCAGGTTGTGGAAGCTCGACCGCAGCTTCAAACCGGCGCTGCCAGCGCTCGAACGGGAGCGCAAGTACACGGGCTGGAAGCGCGCGGTGGGCGCCCTGCTGGGCCACGCCGGCAACCCCTGAACCGGGCCTGCGGGGGACCAGCGCCGCCCCGTCACTCGCGCAATCCTGCTTTCCGCAACCCTTCGAGGATGTGCTCTAGATCGCCTGCTGCGGCGTTCCACTTGCGCAGCTCGACGGTCGCCGAGAAATTGGGCTTCACGGCGAAGACCTTGGCCAGCGCATCGGCGGCATCGGCCTGGCCGAGTTGTCCTTTCGCGGCGGCGGTCAGCATGTGCGTCCAGTAAAAGTGCGGAAGTCCGACCTTCTCCACGTCGGCGATGGTCTGCCGATAGTTCGTTTCGTGGTAATGGAGCCTCGCAAAGCTGAAATGGTACCAGCCGGGATGCAATGGGTTGAGCTGCTGGGCCCGCCGCGACAGCTCGGCACCGCGCGCAAATTGGCCCATGAAGGCGTAGTAGTGGCCCACGTCGGCAAGCGTCTCGGGATCGTTAGGATTGAGGCTCAAGGCGAGCTGGGCCTCCGCTTCAAACTTCTCGTTCTCACCACGGAAGAAGTGCACGATCGCCAACCAGCATCGGGCATAGGCGTTCTGGGGGTCGAGGCGCGTGGCCGCCAGCGCGTGCACGAGCGCGCGCCCGATCGGGTTGGGTCGCGGGTTCATCTCGAAGCGATGCTCGCCAAGATAGACGTTGGCGAGGAGCGCATGCGCGTCGGCCGACAGCGGATCGAGCTCGACCGCCTTCTCAAGCAGGTCGCGTGCCTCCGCGTGCATGTCCGCGCTCAGCATCCACGTATACCGGCGCGCCCGTAAGAGGCAATCGTACGCGCTGAGCTCAGCGGCGCTTTTCTTGAGTGCCTGCTGCAGGACCACGTCCTGCATTTTGACGCCGAGAGTTGCGGCAATTGTTCGCGTCACCTCATCCTGCAAGGCAAAGATGTCGACCATTTCGCGATCATAGCGGTCGCCCCAAAGCTGAACGCCGGTCGCGCCCTCGATCAGCTGCACGGAAATGCGCACGCGCCCCGCGGCGCGCCGTACGCTGCCTTGCACGACGTAACCAGCGTGCGTGCGGGCGCACAGATCCGCAAGCTCAAAGGCGCGCCCTTTGAATTGGAAGGATGAGGCGCCACCGATCACCCGCAGATCGCGAAAGCGGGCGAGATTGGTAATGATGTCCTCGGTCAGGCCGGCGGCGAAGTACTCGTCCGCTTCCGCGCTCAGGTTCGTAATCGGCAGCACCACGAGCACGGGCTTGGGGTCTAGAGCGGTGGCCTTGTCAAGGCTCTTGGGGGGGACGACGGGGGGCACGGCCTCTTGTGGGGATTCCCCAAACTCCACCTGGGCCTGAAAGGCAAAGCCGCGGCCGCGCACCGTGCGGATCAAACTTTGACTGTCGCCACAGTCGCCGAGCGCGCGTCGGGCCGATTTGACGGCGCTCGAGATCGTGGCATCAGACACGACGCGCCCCTGCCACACGACCTCGACCAATTCGTCGCGGCTGATAAGGCGATTGGGATTGCGGGCGAAGAAGACGATGAGATCGAACACGAGCGGTTCGACAGGCTGAACGCTTCCTCCCCGGCACAGCTCGTACCGGTCGGTATCGACGTCGAACTCATCGAAGCGGTAGCGCATGCGGGTCTCGGACTGGTTGGGGTCGATCGTAACCCGAGCCATCCCCCGGCTTCCACCAGCAAGGCCGTCCCCACTCCCAGAATTCTCCATGCGCTCCACCGGCAATTTCCAGGCTGCCCACAAGCAGCGGGCTGCGGGACGCGCCAGACTGCGATCTGCGGGCGAGCCCTCGGGCTTGGCCCGGCAACCCAACAGAGCCCAGCAAGGATATTCCCATGACCGTCGCAGCCCACGCCGTCGAGAGCCCCGACTACGCCGTCATCAAGGCCAAGCAGAACGCTGCCTGGGCCTCGGGTGACTATGCCCGGATCGGCACGACGCTGCAGATCGTCGGCGAGACCCTTGCGGAGGCGATGGACCTGAGGCCCGGCGCCAGCGTGCTCGACGTGGCTGCCGGCAACGGCAATGCGACCCTGGCCTTCGCGCGCCGCTGGTGCCGGGTGACCTCGAGCGATTATGTCGATGCTTTGTTGTCGCGCGGACGCGCGCGGGCCGAAGCCGACGGCCAAGAGGTCACGTTCCGGATCGCCGACGCTGAGCAGCTGCCGTTTGCCGATGCGAGCTTTGACGCGGTTGTGTCGACCTTCGGCGTCATGTTTACGCCCAACCAGGGCAAGGCGGCGAGCGAGCTTCTGCGCGTGTGTCGACCGGGCGGCATGATCGGCATGGCGAATTGGACGCCCGAGGGTTTCATCGGCCAAGTATTCAAGGGCCTCTCCAAGCACATCGCGCCGCCCGCAGGGGTCAATTCGCCGGCTCTGTGGGGCACCAAGCCGTGGATTGAGCAGCAGTTTGGGCCGAAGGCGCGGCGCATCGCCATCGACAGCAAAGCGTTCGTCTTCCGCTATCGCTCGCCCGAGCACTTCGTGGAGGTCTTCCGCGCCTACTATGGCCCCGTGCACAAGGCATTCCTGGCGCTTGACCCGGCGGGGCAGGCGACGCTCACCAAGGATCTCTACGCCACCATCGCGAGCTTCAACACGGCAACCGACGGCACGATGCGCGTCCCGTCCGCCTATGCGGAGATCGTGATCACGAAAGCGTAAGAGGTGCCACATCCCGAAGTGGCACTGGGCTCGCGCGATCCGCTTGCAAGCTGGCGCAGGCGGATGCGCGGGCTCCAGGTGCGTGGCCAAGGAGGGGTTTTGCACGACCCGCCGGCAACCAAAAACCTCAGCGTGACAGCCGCCGTCTTGGCAGGCCTGGGCCCCACATGATCAGCGATGCGCTAGGCAACATCGACTATGACGAAAGCGGTAGCGGCCCGACCGTTGTGCTCATTCCGGGTTCGTGCAGCACAGGGGCGGCCTGGCGCCCGCTGATCGCGGCCCTGGGTGGCAGGTTTCGCTGCATCACCACGAGCCTGCTTGGGTATGGAGCTACGCACGAACGGCGCGATGAAGCGGATTGCTCGATCTCCCATGAGGTCGAAGTTCTGGAACGCGTCGTGCGCACGGCCGCAGCCCCCGTCCATCTGGTCGGCCATTCCTTCGGCGGCCTCGTGGCAATCGCGCTTGTGCTGATGAAAGGTGTTGGCGCTAACACACTGCCGTTGGCGAGCCTCACTGTCCTCGAGGCGCCGGCCCTAGCATTGCTGCGCGAGGCTGAGCAGGACCGGCATCACTATAGAAGCTTCCGAGACATGACGGAGAGTTACTTTGCCGCATTTGCCCGCGGCGATGCCGAGGCGATCCGGCTAATGATCGATTTCTACGGCGGACCGGGAACCTTCGCATCCTTTCCGCGGCGCGTTCGTGCCTACGCGATGGAAACGACTGCGGTCAACGTCCGCGATTGGGCAAGTGCCTTTGGCTTCGCGCTGTCCTCGGCCATCGTTCAATCGATCGACATCCCCAGCCTGGTCGCCTGGGGCGCTTGCAGTCACCCGGCGGCGCGACGCGCCAATGCGCTTCTGGGCGCATCTTTGAGGGCCTCGAGCTCCGTCGAGATCACCGGTGCCGCCCACTTCATGATCTCAACTCACGCGGGCGAGGTTGCGCGGCGCGTTGCCAGTCACGTCTTGCACGTGGAGGGCGCACAGGGGGCCTTGCCGACGCGGTGCAGCCCTTGGCGGCAAGTGCGGATGGGCAAAGGCTCCTGAAGAGACCTGGGCCCTTGTGCAGGGCGCCGATGGCGGACGGGGTCGGCAGCTCAACGCCCCTGCGGTGTGGCGGATTGGGGTGCCAACCGAGCACGGCCAGCATGACGAAGAACCTCGCGTAGGCAACGGTCACGCGCCAGCCATCGAGCAGCCAGGTCCGGCCGACTTGGGGTTCGGGTACACGCTGGCGAGCGCCACGCCGGCGCTTCGATTGTGAGACCGCGCCGGCATCGGCGGCTCGAGGCAGTGTGCCTCGCCTCCCACACTTTGGCGGACGCGGGAGCCACGCCGAACGGTGATTGCGGCAATTTGTGGTTGTGCATAACGACCATCCACTACCCTTGCGCTGTATCGGCGCGGCCCCAGCCGACCGACTGCAACCCAGGGCGATGAATTTTTGCAACGCCTGCCCTCGAGGCGCCACGCTTCTCTGACTGCGGCAAGGCTGGGGGGACCAGCACGCGGCTGCCCGGTGATCTGGGAATAGAACCCAAATTGGCGACGCAAGGCGGGAGCCGCCGCGTTGCTTGCGCACCGCGCTGCCTGGTGTGGCGCCGAGGGGGGCGTCGCTTGGGAGGCGACAGCGGAGCGCTCCACGCCCAAGGATCGCCGTTCTTGTGCGCTCTATCTCGCCGAGTGGCAGAAAATTGGTGACGCGTCGGCGGGTACGCCGGTTCGCGAACGCATGGTGTCGAGCTCGATGCCAGGGTTGGGTAGCGAGGACCCATCAGCCCCTGAATGCGTCGGGGAGAGACGCCGCAGACGGGCAAGGGTCCCGCAGCAAGGGTCCCGCAGCAAGGGTCCCGCGGCAATGGATTGGTGAGAATGGACCGGTGAGAATGGACCGGTGAGAATGGACTGGTGAGAATGGATTGGCCGCTGATGTGTGCTAACCACGCTTCAGGCAATAAGCGCCGTCAAGGGCGCATGCCTGCCTTTCGGCTGATGCGCAACGAAGTCGTCCATCCTATATTCCGCCTGCCTTTGTCGGTTCGGGGACGAGATCTTCCGCAGGAGATCGGTGATGAATTCGCGAGCACTTCAGCCTTCGACGCCGCGCGTCGAGACGGGCGCCAACCTGGGCGGCCGGAGGGCGTCTCGATCGGCGCAGCTCTTGGCTTGCGCCGTAACTGTGACGTTGGCTGTTTTTGGTTTGGCCGGTCCCAGCGTCGGCCAGTCGGACGCCAGCAAAAGTAACACTGAGCCGGTCAAGGAGGCTAAGGCCGAAGTGGGTCTTGAAGGTTCCTGGAGCGGGGGCGGCGAGGTTAACTTCGCGGCGACGGGATCGAGAGAGCGTGCTCGATGCCGCGCGCATTACACGCGCCGGTCGAAGGACAGCTATGCGATGAACGCCACGTGCGCGACCGCATCGGGCAAGGCGGCGCAGACGGCGACCGTGCACCGCGTCGGTGAGAACCGGTACCGCGGCAATTTCCACAACCTCGAATACGACATTTCCGGCACCATCTTCGTCGTGGTGAGCGGCAACAGCCAAAGCGTGCGGCTGACCAGCACCAGTGGCTCGGCGCTGTTCCGCCTCTCTCGCTAGTTCCGCGTTTGGGTGCCCGGGCGCGTGCCGTGTTCCGTCTCGGCCCCCGCCCGTTCGGCTCGGGGCCTGGGCCATCGTGGGATCGCCATCGCGGCGGTGGGGGCTTGGCTGATCGAGGTGCGCGGCCGGCATCGCGCGCACTAGGTTGGCTGCCGCCCTGGACCATGCACCTGGGGCAGGCTCTGCATGAGGCCCTTCCTCCCGGGATGACGGCGCCGGTTGGGGCGACCGCAACACCCTCTCTCAACCTGAGAGCCCATTAACCCAGTTACCCCGCGCGCGCCGGGGTCGAGGCGTCGTCGCGGGCATCCGGCAGGCTAGAACTCGTCCCCGTGCTGCTTGCGCCCCCCGCCAGTTGTAGAAATCGCAATCCAGGACCGCGCAGCCGTCGGTCAACGGCGATTGCTTCGTTCGCCCGACGCGGGTTATGCAGCGCAAGCAACCATCGCGCCCTTGCGAACTGCCGACGAGCACCTCTCCGATGCGCCCTGCCGCCGCACCCGCCGTTCCTCGGCGCCGCAATGTGACGGTGCTGGCGCTGTCACAGGCGCTCTTCATGTCGGTGCAGGGCATGGGCAGCGCGACCACGCCGCTTGCTGCCTATATGCTCCTTGGCAGCGAGGAGAAGTGGTTGGCGACGGTACCCGTCTTCCTCTCCCATCTCGGCATCATGGTCAGCACCATCCCGGCCTCGTTGCTGATGGCGGCCATAGGTCGGCGTGCGGGCTTCTCGCTCGGGGCCATGCTCGGCATCCTATTCGGCGGCGCTGGATGCCTCGCGCTCTATCTGCAGAGCTTTGTCCTGCTGTGTGCAGCCGCGGTGCTGCAGGGCGTGCAGGCAGGCTTCTTCTGGTACTTCCGGCTGGCTGCCGCCGACGCCACGGAACCCGCCTTCCGGGCCAAGGCAATATCGGCCGTGATGGCGGGCGGTGTGGTCGCCGCCCTCATCGGGCCGCAGGTCGCCAAATCTGCGGTGGACTGGCTGCCGGTGACGTTCGCCGGCGTTTACGTGGGGATGGCGGGTTTCTCGGCCGCCGTGCTGATATTGGTGCAGCTGTTGCGCATCCCCGGGCTGACGGCAGCGGAGCGCGCGAGCGGCGGACGTCCGCTGCCGAGCATCTTCCGTCAGCCGGCATTCCGGGTGGCCCTCGCGTCCTCGGTGTTTGGTTACGCGGTGATGACGATCACGATGTCCGCCACGCCGCTTGCCATGCACGCTTGCGGCCTCACATTCTTTGATAGCGCCAGTGTGATCCAGATGCACATGGTTGGCATGTTTCTGCCATCGTTCTTCACGGGCTACCTCATCGCCCGCGTCGGTGTGCTGACCGTCATTGTTGCCGGAGGCCTTCTCGAGTTCGCGGGGGCCCTCGTCAATCTCGCTGGTATGGAGTTTGCCAACTTCGCCATCGCCAACGTGCTGATCGGGCTTGGTTGGAACTTCGCCTATGTCGGCGGATCGACGCTGCTCACCACCACCTACGCTCCCGTCGAGCGGGCCAAGGTGCAGGCGAGCCACGATTTTACCGTTTATGCGGCCACCGCGACCGCGGCGGCGCTTTCTGGCGTGTTGCAGGCCAAAGCCGGGTGGGCGGTCATCAATTTGGCCGCAGTACCGCTGCTGGCCGTGGTGGTGGGGGCCGCGTTATGGCTTATGGTGCACCAGCGGCGCACGGCCGTCGCGCCGGCTGAATAAGCGCGTCGGAACACCGGATCGCAAGCATGGGCGACCGTTACGACAGAAACCTCAAGAGGCCTCGCCACCCCGCGCTGCGCGGGTTGGCGCCTCCAGCGGAAATCATCGCCTGGGGCCTACCGGCTCGCATTGGTCATAACCAGGGTCCTCCACTGGAGGAGCCGGTCGCCGACGCTTTTGTGCGTTGGCGCTGGCGCCAGGCCCACAGGCAAGTGTGGAAGAACCCGCCGCTTTCCATCCTCAAGCTGCGTGTGGCGCGCGCCGAGGCGGCCGGCGTGAGCTATCGCGAGTATATGTTGGAGTTGCTGGATACGGGTCGCCACCTGCAAGCCGCCGACATCGCCAAGCGGCGTGGGCCGAGGTGATGGTGCGCAGGTTATGAGTTGAGAGAGCAGCTGCAAAATGAAGGTAACGATTCTCGACGACTACCACGACACGCTGCGCACGCTGGCGTGCTTCTCCAAGCTCGCCGGACACGAGGTCACGATCTGGAACGATCACGTTGAGGCCACCGATGCGCTTGCCCAACGCCTCCACGACACGGAGGCGCTCGTGCTCATACGCGAGCGCACCAAGATCCGCGCTCCACTGCTTGAGCGCTTGCCGCGGCTGTTGTTGATCAGCCAACGTAGCGTTTGGCCGCATATCGACATCGACGCCTGCACGCGCCTTGGCATCATCGTAGCGTCGGACATGCACGCCGGCACGCCGTCCTATGCCACGGCCGAGCTCGCGTGGGGACTCATTTTGGCCGCCGTTCGCCAAATCCCCCAACAGATGGCGGCGCTCAAGGCCGGGCGCTGGCAAATTGGCGTTGGCTCGACCCTGCGCGGCAAGACGCTCGGTGTCTACGGCTGGGGCCGCATTGCTCATGTCGTCGCTGGCTATGGCCGCGCCTTTGGCATGAACGTCCTTGTGTGGGCACGCGAGCCTTCACGTCAACGTGCGCGCCAGGAAGGCTTCGCCGTCGCCGACAGCAAAGCCGCCTTTTTCGCCGAATGCGATGTCATTTCCCTGCACATGCGGCTTGTCGATGCGACCCGCCACATTGTCACGGCGCATGATCTAGCGCAGATGAAGCCGACCGCCCTCATCGTCAACACCAGCCGCGCCGCACTCATCGAGCCCGGCGCACTCGTCGGCGCACTGCGAACGGGACGGCCACGCTTGGCGGCGGTTGACGTCTACGAGGAGGAACCGGTCATCGACCCCTGCCACCCACTCCTCGCGATCGACGAGGTCGTCGCCACGCCGCACCTCGGCTACGTGTCGCGCGAGGAATATGAGATCCAGTTCTCTGACGTCTTCGACCAGATTTTGGCCTATGCCGCCGGCACGCCGATCAACGTGGTCAACCCCGACTGCTTGGCGCGGGCGCGTCGTGGCGTCTGAGGGGTGCGACCACACCCGGTCGCCCTGGGCCAGCTCCCGGATATCGATTGAGCCAGATCGCCGTCGCGTGGCCTGCGCGTTGGCGTCGGCTCCTTGGGGGCGCGGGCCATCCTCTGCGGGCAAACCAGCCCTTACCGGAGCGTCGGCGATAGGCTCAATGATCAGGGTACGCAGGATTACGTCACGGGCGGTTTGGGGCATGCCCCTCGAACGCGAGCCACCATGAGCCAAAGCGGCTCGCGCCGGTTAGAGCTTCGGGGGCGGCGATTTTCCACAGGTCGGAAAAGGCAAGCCGCAGCTGGGAATTTTTGGCTTCACGCGTCACAGCCTCGTTACATAGGGGCGGCATGATCCCGCCCATGCTGGGAGCGGATTAAGGGCCCTTCCGGGGGCAGAGAACGATCGTCTAAGGCTGTGCGGCTTCGATGTGTTGCGTTGTCTGTGCGGAGCTGTAGCAGCTGGTTGGTTCGGACGCGGTGCGCCTTCGGCAGCGTCCGATTTGAGCCAGTCCGGTGGCTGCGTAT
>JAMXLN010000141.1 GCA_024281145.1 Hyphomicrobiaceae bacterium
AAGAAGTGCCCGAGCGCCCGCGTCGGCGCATGCGCTCCTACAAGATCCAGGAGGTCATCAAGCGCCGCCAGATCATCCTGGTGCAGGTGGTCAAGGAGGAGCGTGGCAGCAAGGGCGCCGCGCTCACCACCTATCTGTCGCTCGCCGGCCGCTACACGGTGCTGATGCCCAACACCGGCCGCGGCGGCGGCATCTCGCGCAAGATCACCAACCCGCAAGATCGCAAACGCCTGAAGTCCATCGCCACCGAGCTTGAGGTGCCGGAAGGCATGGGGCTCATCATCCGCACCGCCGGGGCCGCCCGGACCAAGCAGGAGATCAAGCGCGACTTCGAGTATGAGATCCGTTTGTGGGAGAACGTGCGGGATCTGACTTTGACATCGACGGCGCCCTGTCTCGTCTACGAGGAGGGCAATCTCATCAAGCGCTCGATCCGCGACCTCTACTCCAAGGACATCGACGAGATCCTGGTGGGAGGCGATGCCGCCCATCAGGAAGCCCACGACTTCATGGGCATGCTTTCGCCGAGTCAGGTCAGGAACGTCGTCAAATACGATGCCCCCGAGCCGCTGTTCTCCCGCTACCAGATCGAGCGGCAGCTCAATGCCATGTTCAGCCCCTACGTCACGCTGCGCTCGGGTGGCTACCTCGTCATTAACCAGACCGAGGCGCTGGTCTCCATCGATGTGAACTCCGGTAAGGCGACACGCGAGTTCTCGATCGAGGAGACGGCATTGAACACCAACCTGGAGGCCGCTGAAGAGATCGCCCGGCAGCTCAAACTGAGGGATCTCGCCGGTCTCATCGTGATCGATTTCATCGACATGGAGGAGCGGCGCAACAACCGCAAGGTTGAGAATCGCCTCAAGGACGCCCTGCGGCACGACCGCGCCCGCATCCAGGTCGGTCGGATCAGCCACTTCGGCCTGCTCGAGATGTCGCGCCAGCGCCTGCGCACCGGCGTGCTGGAGGGCTCCACGACACAATGCCCGCATTGCCAGGGCACCGGCATCATCCGCTCGGTCGAATCGATGGCGCTCGCGGTGCTGCGCGCGCTGGAGGATCAGTTGTTGCGGGACGCGCGCAGCTCTCTCACCGCCGTGACGACCGCCGATGTTGCGCTCTACATCCTCAACAACAAGCGTGCCTTTGTCACCGACATGGAGCAGCGCTACGGCGTCGCCATCGCGGTGCAGGCGAGCGAGCGCATGCAGGGCGCCAACTATGCAATCGAGCGCTCGGCTGCCCCGGTGACACAGAGGGCTGTTGAGCGCACCGCCGTCAACATGGAATCGGGCTTCGAACGTCAAGAAGGCGAAGAGGACGTCGTTGAGGACACCGAGCCACCGCCAGAGCGGGATGGCGGGGGGCGTCGTCCGCGCCGGCGGCGCAAGCGGGGACGCGGGCGCGACGAGCGGGATGAAGACCGCTCGTCCTATCGCGAGCATCGTGGCGAGGAGCGGTCTCATTCCAGCGGCAACGGCGAAAGCGATGATCCGGGGCCAGAGGCAGAGCAGGTCGTTGAAGCGCCGGAGTTGCGCCCGCAGTTGCGCGAAGAATTCGCGGATCAACCGGTCGATGTCCCGGCCGGAATGGGCGAGCAACCCTCCCTCTCCTACGGCGATGCGGGCCGAGACGAAGGCCGAGATGACCGAGCCGGTCGCCGACGTCGACGCGGTCGCAGGGGCGGGCGTCGCGGGCGCGGACGGGACCAGGGCGCACGCGAGGGTGAGGAAGAGCACGCCGATCCGGGGGCGCATGCGAGCGACCCAGGCAACGGTGCAAGCGAGCCCTTTGCGGCCCACGATGTCGATGTCGCCCCGGAGGAGCCGCCGCCTGCGGAAGGTCAATCCGCAGCGGCACCGGACACGAGCACCGAGCCGGACACGCGCGCCAGCGCCGAGCCGGACAGGCGCGAGCAACCGTGGCCGGCGGAAGCGGACCGTTTCGGTGCAGAGACCGAGCCACCGCGCCAGGCCGCGGCATCATCGACGGCCGCCAGCCCGGATGCGGTAGATCCCGAGGCCGGCCACGAGCAGCCTCCGGAGTCGGACGAAGATCCCTCTCGCCCGGCTCGCAAAGGCTGGTGGCAACGCCGCTTTTCCGGCGCCTAGAGGCATAGGCCAAGCGCTTCGCTGGACGGGTCGGGCATCGC
The DNA here is from genome assembly GCA_024281145.1 of Hyphomicrobiaceae bacterium. Taxonomy (GTDB): domain Bacteria; phylum Pseudomonadota; class Alphaproteobacteria; order Rhizobiales; family Hyphomicrobiaceae; genus AWTP1-13. The sequence continues at coordinate 2,156 of JAMXLN010000141.1, forward strand.
TGGACCGCCGGGCACGCTGCTGAAATCAATTCTCACGGCGGTGAGCATTGTTGCGCTCGGGCACCAATGCTCCCGCGCCGGGCTCTAGCGACACTTAATCTCCACAAATGGGGTCGCACGCTGCCGACGGCGCAGGGACGCCTGCGCAGGTATCGACAGGCAAGTGGCGGCCATCAGCTTGTCGCCGGCATGCGCCGGGTTCACCAGGCCGCCGCATCGCGTACGGAGGGATAGATGCAGAAGCACATGCGTACGGCTTTGATCGCGGGGTTCGGCATCGCTCTTTTGCAGAGCCAAGCCGGTACCGCCGCGGCAGCCCAATGCATGCAGGTGGGCGGCATGGGCATCGGCGTGTTCGAGGGATTTGCCTCGTTCATGGCCGAGGCGGCGATGAAGAACTCGGCCAAGGCGCGGCTCGGCGATAGCGCCAGGCTCGGCAAAGTCAACACGCGCTGCGCCTGGAAGACCGTCAACTACGAGTGCCACTCGCGCGCCCAAGCCTGCAGGTGAGACCCCCATCGCCTGAAGGCCCACGTCAGGTTAGGTGCAACGAGAGCTCCGAAAGATGTTGGCCGGGCAGGACGCTCAGCACGACACGGGCTTGGCACGACGTGGCTTGGCACGACATGGCTTAGCAAGGCTGGCTTAGGGAGAGCGCCTTAGCCGCTTCCAGCCTTGAAGGCGGCGTGCGGCTTCCGCCATGTGAGCGGTTGTGCCGGCATAGCACAAGCGCACGTAGCGTTTGCCACGCGCGGCGTCGAAGTCGACACCGGGGGTCGCGGCAATACCAACCTCGCCCAGCATCTCCTGGGTGAAGGCTATGCTGTCGGAGGAAAATTCGCTGACATCAACGTAGAGATAGAAAGCCCCGTCGGCTGGCACGATGCGCTCAAGGCCGGCCTTGGGAAGTTCGCTCAGCAGCAGCGCGCGGTTCTCGGCATAGACGGCTTTGTTGGCAGCGAGCTCGTCGGTTCCCTCGAAGGCGCCCAGAGCGGCGACCTGGGCGATGGCGGGCGGGGAGATATAGAGGTTTTGAGCGAGCCGTTCGATCGGCCGCACGAGCGCCTGCGGCACCACCAGCCAGCCCACGCGCCAGCCCGTCATGGAGAAATACTTAGAGAAGCTGTTGACCACGATCGCTTCCCCGCTATGGGCCAAAGCCGTCTCCTCCGGCAACTCATAGGTCAGGCCGTGATAGATCTCGTCGGACACCAATGCGACGTCGCGGCGCTGGCAGGCCGCGACGATCTCGGCCAATCGCCCGCTCTCCAGCATGGTGCCCGTTGGGTTGGCGGGGCTTGCGATGACGAGGCCTGCGAGGCCCTCCCGAGCGACAGCATCGATCTGCTCAGCGGTGGGCATCCAGCGCGAGGCGGCATCGGTGGCAAGGAGGACCGGCGACTGGCCGAGCGCCGTCAGAATATGTCGGTAACAAGGGTAGCCGGGCGAGGGCAGCGCCACCTTGGCGCCCGGGTCGAACAGTGCCAGGAAGGCCAGCACGAAACCCGCCGAAGAGCCCGTCGTCACCACGATCCGCTCGGGCGGGACGTCAAGACCATAGCGCTCGCGATAGTGGCCGGCGATGCGGCTGCGCAGGGCAGGCAGGCCCAAGGCGACCGTGTAGCCCAAGGTGTCGCAATCGAGCGCGCGCTTGGCGGCCTCCAGCGCGGCCCGTGGGGCCGGCGTTCCAGGCTGGCCAACCTCCATATGGATGACGTGGTGGCCAAGCGCTTCGCGCGCGGCGGCGGCCTCCATCACGTCCATGACGATGAACGACGGCACGGCGCTGCGTTGTGAGGCTCGCAAGTGGCCGAGTCGGGCCTCTAGGGGATCTTGCAGGGCTTTCATGCTCGCACTCCCATTGCTGCAAGCCCTCAAACCGCCATGGTTGCCACCTAACCGGCGGCGTCGACGCACGTTTCGGTCGCGTTGCCGTGACGCCCCAAATCACCGCAATGTGGATGGCGGCCCCGGGGCACGCGGCTTATAGTCGGCGCGGTTCGAGTTGCCTAGGCCTTGAAGCCGGCGACGGGTCACCCTCGACTGCTGCTAGCGCACTGAGGCCAAGTGAGACCAAGGGCGAAGGAAACCGAGGCGATCAAGACCCGGAAATCCGACGCCCGAAAATCCAAGGCCCGAAACCAGGCCCGAAAACCAGGCCCGGAAAAAGGCCAAGCAAACGAGTTTCGGCCGTGATCGCAAATGAAGGACGCAACCGGGGTGCAGTCGGGCCGGCGCGTCCGGTGCGGACCTTGCCCCGTACGCTCAGGTGGTGCGCTCAGGCGATGGCTGCAGTTTATGCTGCGTCGGTTTCGCTGGCTGCCGTTTCGCCCGCCGCGGCGCAAAGCCTGCCCCTCATTCGCGACACCGAGATCGAGAACCTCCTCAAGGATTACTCGATCCCGATCTTCAAGGCTGCCGGGCTTGCCTCCCAGAACATTTCGATGCGCATCATCCGGCACGAAAGCTTCAATGCCTTCGTGGTCGACGGCCACAACGTGTTCATCAACACCGGGACGCTCACCCAGGCCAAGACCCCCAACGAGGTGATCGGCGTCATTGCGCACGAGACGGGCCACATCGTGGGCGGTCACATGGCGCAGCTCAGGAGCCGCATCTCTCGCGACGCCACCAAGAGCCTCCTGCTCACGATTTTGGGCATCGGATTGATGGTGGGTGGCGCGGTGGCGGGCGGCGACACGGCCCGCGAAGTCGCCGGTGCCGGCAGCGGCATTGCCCTTGGTGGCAACGATATCGTCATGCGCTCGATGCTGAGCGAGCGCCGCATGCAGGAATCCGCGGCCGACCAAGCCGGCCTGCGCCTGCTCGAGGCCACGCACCAGTCCGGACGCGGGATGCTAACGACGTTTGAGCGTTTCGCTGAGCAGGAGTTCTGGCAGACCAAAGACCTCGACCCCTTCGTGCGCTCCCATCCCGTCGCGGCCGATCGCCTCAACCAGCTCAGGGAGAAGGTGGCGGCAAGCCCCTATGTGGACCGGAAGGACCCACCGGAACTTCAGCTGCGGCACGACATGATGCGCGCCAAGCTCGATGGGCACATGTTGCCTGTGCAAATCGTGTTCAACCGCTATCCCGCGAGCGACACGTCCCTGCCGGCCCGTTACGCCCGCGCCATTGCCCGCAATTGCTCGGGCAGCTGTGCCCAGGCGATGCCTGAAATCGATGCCCTCATCCGGGAGAGGCCCGAAAATCCGTACTTTTGGGAACTTAAGGGCGAGCTCCTGCTTAAGGCTGGGCAATCCGCGGAGGCCATCGCGCCCCTGCGCAAGGCAGCCGCCCTGTTGGAGGCGCTCAAGCGCACCAACCCCGCCGTTGCTTACTCGCAGACCAAAATCATGCTCGGACGGGCCCTCGTCGCCTCGAATGACCCCCGGTTCCTCGACGAGGCGATCGCGATGCTCACCAATGTCTTGGGTGCCGATAAACCCTTATGGCAGGGAGAGGACGACGATTGGCTCGGTTGGTGGCAGCTTGCGGAGGCCTATCACCGCAAAGGCAACGAGGGAGAGGCACTGCTTGCCACCGCCCGCAAGCTCTTCTATTCGGGCGGAGCAAAGGACATCCGTGAGGCCCAGATCTACGCCAAGCGCGCTCAGCAGATATTTGCACGTGGCACGCGCGGCTGGCTGATCGCTGAGGACATCGTCACCTACAAGATCCCCACTTGAGCCAACCAGCACCGGCCCCGCAACCCCAATCGCAACGGAAGGAATGTTCATGCCCGCCAGACCGTCAGCCTCACTCTTCGGCGCCCTCGGCTCCATCAGGGCCGTGGCGCTGATCGCACCGGCGATCCTGTTCCTCGGGGCACCGCTGGTTATCGCGCAGTCGACGCTGCCGGCCGACACGACCGCGGCATCGAAGGCACCAGAGGCAACCGGCCCCAGCTCGTTCACGCCCGCTCAGCGCAAGGAGCTTGAGTCCCTCATCAAAGACATCCTGGTCAACAATCCCGAGATCATGTTGGAGGTGCAGAACGCGCTCGAGGCCAAGATGGACAAGATCCAGGCCGAGCGCATGGCGGTCGCGATCAAAGAGCATGCGGGCGAGCTTTACCGGCCGGTGGCCTCGCCCATCGTCGGCAACGCCCACGGCGACGTGCCCGTGATCGAGTTCTTCGACTACAACTGCGGCTATTGCAAAAAGGCGCTGTCGGAAGTCGCTCACCTCGTCGACTCGGACAAAAACGTGCGGCTGATCCTGAAAGAGTTTCCGATCCTTGCCAAAGGTTCGGAGGAGGCCTCGCGCGTGGCCCTTGCCGCCAAGATGCAGGGCAAATATTGGGAATTCCACCGCACCATGCTCGCCAACCCCGGACAGGCCAATGAGGCCTCGGCGCTGCGCGTGGCCGAGAAGATTGGCCTCGACATGACCCGGGTTCGCAAGGACATGGCTTCACCGGAGGTGCGCAAGGAGATCGAGGATACCCGTCAGCTCGCCACCAAGATGGGAATTCAGGGCACACCCCACTTCATCATCGGTGACCGCATCATCGCTGGCGCCCCTGAGAACCTGACCGAGCTCCTCGGCAAGAACGTCTCGGACGTGCGCAAGGAGGGTTGCAAGGTTTGCTGACGGCCGCGCGCACGACGCCCACGAACCACCAAGGGCCGGTCAGAATTGTACAAATCGCGACCGCACCCTTTCGCGGGCGGGGGAAAGCTGGTACACGGTGCGCCGCGTTGAGGGTGTTCGCGGCGCGGTCGTGCGTCCCCGCTCACAGCAACCCCCAGGTGGCGGTCGATGCCCAAGCCGATCTTCGTGCTCAACGGCCCGAACCTCAATCTCCTGGGCGTTCGAGAGCCCGCCATCTATGGGTCCGAGACGCTAGCCGACGTCGGGCGAAGAACCCAAGCGCGCGCCCAGGCGCTGGGCTTGACGGTGGACTTCCGCCAATCCAACCACGAGGGGGAGCTCGTGGACTGGATCCAGGAGGCCCGCGAGAGCGCCAGCGGCGTCATCCTCAACGCCGGGGCGCTGACCCACACGTCCGTGGCCATCCTCGATGCGCTCAACGCCGCCGAGAAGCCGGTGATCGAGCTGCATCTCTCCAACGTTTTTCGACGCGAGGCATTCCGTCACCACTCCTACGTGTCGGCGGCAGCGCAGGGGGTGATCTGCGGGTTTGGAGCCAAGGGCTACGAGCTCGCCATCGAGGCGATGGCTAATATCCTGGCGGGGCGGTGAGCCCGCCAACAAAGTGTGAAGGGCAGACAGGGAGCGGATTGGCTGAGCCGATGGCCACGGACGCGAAGGGCAAAGAAGGCGCCGATCAGGCCCTGATCCGCGATCTTGCAGAGCTGCTTAAGGAAACCGGCCTCAGCGAGATCGAGATCGAGCGCGCGGGCATGCGCGTGCGCGTCGCGCGCCAGATTGCTGCGACGGGTTACTACGCGCCACCGGCGGGCGTGCCCAACACCGCGCCGGCCGCTCCAGCGGCCGGGCCTGCAGCTGCGGGCCTCGCCGATCCCGCAAAGCATCCAGGCGCCGTGCCCTCACCCATGGTGGGCACCGTCTATCTCGCACCCGAGCCGGATGCTGCGCCCTTCGTTCAGGTCGGCACCCGCGTCACCCAGGGGCAGACACTTCTGATCATCGAGGCCATGAAGACCATGAACCACATTCCGGCGCCGAAGGCGGGGGTGGTCATGGCGATCCTCGTCGGCAACGGCCAGCCGGTCGAATTCGGCGAGCCGCTGGCGATCATCGAATAGCGTGTTCGGAGCCGGCGGTCTGCGATGTTTGACAAGGTGCTGATCGCCAATCGAGGAGAGATCGCGCTCCGGGTTCTGCGCGCCTGCAAGGAAATGGGCATCCCAACCGTGGCGGTGCACTCCACCGCTGATGCCGATGCCATGCACGTGCGCCTGGCGGACGAGAGCGTGTGCATCGGCCCGCCACCAGCCGCCGAGAGCTATCTCAACATGCCGCGCCTGCTCGCCGCGTGCGAGATCACCGGCGCCGACGCGGTGCACCCAGGCTATGGCTTCTTGTCCGAGAACGCGCGCTTCGCGGAGATCCTGGAGGAGCACTCCATCACCTTCATCGGCCCGACCTCGGAGCACATTCGGATCATGGGGGACAAGATCGAGGCGAAATCGACGGCACGCCGCTTGGGGATCCCGGTCGTTCCCGGCTCAGATGGAGCCATTGCCGACGAGGTGCAGGCCAGCCGTGTCGCCAAGGAGATGGGGTTTCCGGTGCTGGTCAAAGCCGCCGCCGGCGGCGGCGGGCGCGGCATGAAGGTGGCCCGCACCGCTCAAGACCTCGACATGGCCCTCAAAACGGCGCGGGCCGAGGCCAAAGCCGCGTTCGGCGACGATAGCGTCTATCTTGAGAAATATCTTGAGCGGCCGCGCCACATCGAGGTGCAGGTGTTTGGCGACGGCAAGGGCAACGCGGTGTACTTGGGCGAACGCGACTGCTCGCTGCAGCGCCGACATCAGAAGGTGATGGAGGAAGCCCCCTCACCAGCCCTCAACGCGGAGGGGCGAAAGAAGATCGGCACCACCGTCGCCAAGGCCATGCAAAAGATCCGCTATCGCGGCGCGGGTACCGTCGAGTTCCTCTATGAAGACGGGGAGTTCTACTTCATCGAGATGAATACGCGTCTGCAGGTCGAGCACCCCGTCACCGAGATGATCACCGGGCTCGACCTCGTCATCGAACAGATCCGCATCGCATCGGGCGCACCGCTGACGCTCAGCCAGGACGAGATCACGCTGTCCGGCCATGCGATCGAATGTCGGATCAATGCCGAGAACCCCAAGACGTTCCGACCCTCACCCGGGAGCATCACCTACTGGCATCCTCCGGGCGGTCTCGGCGTGCGCGTGGACAGCGGCGCCTACCAGGGCTACCGCATACCGCCCTACTACGACAGCCTGATCGGTAAGCTCATCGTGCACGGCAAGAACCGCAATGAGTGCCTGATGCGGCTCAAGCGCTGCCTCTCCGAGTTCGTCGTCGAGGGTATCGAGACGACCATCCCGCTGTTCGCCGACCTGGTGCAGCAGCCCGACATCGCCAACGGCGTCTACGACATCCACTGGCTGGAAAAGTACCTGCAGAAACCATAATCTTCTGACAGAGTTGGTGGGGACGTTGTTACGTCCAAGACTTGGTAAAATGGCCTCGCGCGACGACATCATTATCGAGATCACACCGCAGGTGCTCCTCAAGGCCTATACCTGCGGCATCTTCCCGATGGCGGAGAGCGCCGATGATCCCGCGCTCTATTGGATCGAGCCACAACAGCGCGGGATCCTGCCCCTGGACCAGGTGCATGTGCCAAAGCGGCTGGCACGCAGCGTCCGCCAAGGCATCTTCGAGGTCAGGGTCGATACCGACTTTGAGGGCGTGCTCGACGGTTGTGCGGCGTCCAGGGCCGGCCGGCGCACCACCTGGATCAACCGCAAGATCAGGGCGCTCTACCGCGACCTCTACGATGCGGGCTATTGCCACACCGTGGAGGCATGGTCGGGTGGAAAGCTGGTCGGCGGCCTTTACGGAGTAGCGCTGCATGGCGCCTATTTTGGCGAGAGCATGTTCTCCGTCGAGCGCGACGCCAGCAAGGTGGCGCTCGTCTATTTGTGCGCGCGCCTGATCCGCGGCGGCTTCTCGCTGCTCGACACGCAGTTCGTCACCGAACATTTGCGGCAGTTCGGCACGATCGAGATCGAGCGCGATCAGTTCCACGCCCGGCTCGAAAGGGCGCTCGCTCACGAGGCA
>JAMXLN010000142.1 GCA_024281145.1 Hyphomicrobiaceae bacterium
TTGAGAGAGGCCATGGGTGCCTTTAAAGCTGCGGCAGGGCGGCGCTTGCGCCGCCACCCTTTAACTCGACTAGCTGAACTGCTTGGCGACCTTCTCGACCACGCCCTTCAGCTTGGCCGCCGTGGCATCCGACAAATCCTTGCTGTCGCGGATCTCATCTAGGATGCCGGCATTTTGGCTGCGCAGATCGAGCAGCAGGGCTTCCTCGAAGGGCTTGATCTTCTCAAGCGGCATCGGATCGCAATAGCCGTTGACGCCCGCGTAGATGACGCAGACCTGCTCCTCCATCTTGAGCGGGGAGAATTGTGCCTGCTTCAGGAGCTCGGTCAGGCGGGCGCCACGGTTGAGAAGACGTTGCGTGGTGGCGTCGAGGTCCGAGCCGAACTGCGCGAAGGCCGCCATCTCGCGGTATTGTGCCAACTCACCCTTGATGCGACCGGCCACTTTCTTCATGGCCTTGGTCTGGGCCGAGGAGCCGACACGGGACACAGAGAGCCCGACGTTCACGGCCGGGCGGATGCCCTGATAGAACAGGTCGGTCTCGAGGAAGATCTGCCCATCAGTGATGGAGATGACGTTGGTGGGACTGTAGGCCGAGACGTCGTTGGCCTGCGTCTCGATGACGGGCAGCGCGGTGAGCGAGCCGCTGCCGGCGGCGTTGCCCATCTTGGCTGCGCGCTCGAGCAGACGCGAGTGCAAATAGAAGACGTCGCCGGGATAGGCCTCGCGTCCGGGCGGGCGACGCAGCAGCAAGGACATCTGGCGGTAAGCGACCGCCTGCTTGGAAAGGTCGTCGTAGATGATGACCGCATGCATGCCGTTGTCACGGAAGTACTCGCCCATCGCGCAGCCAGCGAACGGCGCCAGATACTGCATCGGCGCGGGGTCGGAGGCCGTGGCGGCCACGACAATGGCATAATCGAGCGCCCCATTGTCCTCCAATGCCTTGACGAACTGGGCCACCGTTGAGCGCTTTTGGCCGACGGCCACATAGACGCAATAAAGCTTCTGGCTCTCGTCGTCGCCCTGGTTGAGCGACTTCTGGTTGAGGATGGTGTCGAGGGCGACCGCCGTCTTGCCGGTTTGGCGGTCGCCGATGATGAGCTCGCGCTGGCCGCGACCGATCGGGATCAGGGCATCGATCGCCTTGAGACCCGTGGCCATCGGCTCGTGCACGGAGCGCCGGGGTATGATGCCCGGTGCCTTGACGTCGACGCGCTTGCGCACGTCGGATTTGATCGCTCCCTTGCCATCGATGGGGTTGCCGAGCGCGTCCACCACGCGTCCGAGCAGTCCCTTGCCCACGGGCACTTCGACGATCGCGCCGGTGCGCTTGACCGTGTTCCCTTCCTTGATGGTGCGGTCATCGCCAAAAATCACGACGCCGACGTTGTCGGCCTCGAGGTTGAGAGCCATGCCGCGGATGCCGCCGGCAAACTCCACCATCTCGCCGGCCTGGATCTTGTCGAGACCGTAAATGCGCGCGATGCCGTCGCCGACCGACAACACTTGGCCGATTTCGGAGACCTCGGCCTCCTTGCCGAAATTCTTGATCTGCTCTTTCAGAATCGCGGAGATCTCTGAGGCGCGGATGTCCATCAGCCAATACCTCTCATGACGACTTTGAGATTGTTGAGCTTAGTCCTGAGCGAGCTGTCAATCATCCGGCTGCCGACCTTGACGACAAGGCCACCGAGCAGGTTGGGATCGACGCGCGTTTCGATGCGCACATTCTTGCCAATCGAAATGCGCAGGCTGTCGGCCAGCGCCTGCATCTGCTCAGATGTCAAGGGATGTGCGGAGGTCACGTCGGCGTTGACTTCACCGCGCTCGCGCGCCAGCAGGGCCCGAAACGCCTGGATCATGTCCCGCAGGGCAAAGAGGCGCCGGTTGCGGACGATCAAATTGACGAAATTGCCAACCAGCCCGGCAACGCCGGCCTTGGCGAGGATGGCGTTGAACGCCTTGGCCTGATCGTCCGTGGTAATGACGGGGCTCAGCACGAGGCGGCGAAGGTCGCCGCTCGCATCGAGCATCTGCGCCAGCCCAGTGAGGTCCCGCTCCACTTGATCGAGTTGCCGCTGATCCTTGGCAAGCTCGAACAGGGCGGCCGCATAGCGCCCAGCCATGGTCGCCATCATGGGATCGTCGCTCGACACGTGACAGCTCTCGCCCAGGGAACAAACGGGGGAACAAACGGGGAAGGCCCGTCCGCACCGTATCAGCCGGGCCGAATACAAAAGCGCCTGCGCATCGATGCCGCGAGCATCCCCTTCCGAACCCGCGCATACCATGCGCCGCTCGGCACATCAACCGCGGGCGTGTGGATTGAATGCCGCATGGAACGAGGGGGCGCCTCGCCGCACCTGCGCCCTCTCTCGGTCCCACCCGCGCCACACGAATCCGCTACATCGGCGGCCTCGAGCCGGCAACCTGGAGCCAGCGCCCGACGCGCGCAGCGTTCGATGGCGCCCAACGGACAGGAGGCCGCCGGTACGTTTAAGCGCGTTCCTAACTTTAAAGCGCGAAGGAGGTTCGCATGTCCACAAGCAAGACGGCGTTGGGGCTGGTCGCGGTCGCGCTCGCGTGCGCCGCCCTCCCGGCCAAGGCCGCCCCCGTGGCGCCCGCGTCAGTTACGGCCACCATCGATCGAAGCGCCGTCACTCAAGTGCAGTGGGGTTGGGGTTATCGCCGCTACCCCTACTACCGGCGCGGATGGGGTATCGGCCCCTGGCTCGGGCTTGGCGCCGGCGTGGTGATCGGCAGCATCATCGCCAACGAAGCCTATCGGCCGCGGCCGGGCTCCTATTACGACGACTACGCCTACGAGGGACCCTACTATTACCCATCGGGATACCGGGGGGATCCGCGGGCCATCTGCGCGCAGAACTTCCGCTCCTTCGAGTGGAATACGGGCCTCTATACGACCTATGGTGGTGAGAAGAAGCTCTGTCCGTATCTCACGCAGTAGGACTGAACGCGCCAAACGAAGAGCGGACCGCGGGCCGAACTGCGGCCGCCTCCTCTCGCTTGCGACGACCAGTTGGGGCAATTGCCCTTGCTCCCAACCGGGGCCCCCCACCAAGCCCGGACAGGCGCGCCAGCAAGTGGGCGCAGGGTGCATTCTCCCAGGGCCCAGGGTGCGGGCCCAGGGTGCGGGCCCAGGGTGCGGGTCCAGGGTGCGGGTCCAGGGTGCGGGTCCAGGGTGCGGGCCCAGCATGCGGGTCCTGAGTCGCTCGGCGTAGGCTTGGGCGCCCAGCCCGTCCCATAATGCTCAAGAGGAGTAAAATTGATCACCATCGCCCGGCCGGGCGACCCCTGCACATCGCACTTTGGGCATGCTGGAGGGGAAAATCTCTTGAAAATACAACACACTGTTGCAGAAATGTAAATTGCGAATCAAAGGTCTAAGCATTTGGTGTGTCGCGCGAATCAGATAAAGTGTTAAGGCTTCGTTAACGGCGGTCTTCGCGCTCGAGGCTTCCCGTCTCGCGTAGGCTCTTTTGCGTGTCGGCCCAATCGACGGGCGGCGATGTGGTGGGCAGGCACTAAGGACGATCATGGTAGGCTGCGCGGGGAGATGACCCAGTTGGGGCTCATCGGCTCGCTCGCTGTGGCAGCCCTCGTCGTCGCCGTTCTCGACGGCGCCAGCCTGCCGGTCTCGAGCCCATCGCGCGCCCTCTTGCTCGTCGCCCTGACCGCGGGCGCCGCCGCGCTCGCCCTGTTCACCGTCTACCGCGGCCTTGATGCCCGCGCCGGCACCGGTCGCAACATCGGCGAGGAGGTCGCCGAGCTGCGCAAGAGCCTGTTGACCGCCGAGGCCATCATCAAGGCCGAACCACAGGTGCTGGTGTTCTGGGAGCAGGGGCTCGGCGTGCGCGTCATGACCCACACGCTCGCAACCATCCCCGGGTTGCCACAGCAGCACGCCGAGCTGTTGCGGTTCGGGCGCTGGCTCGATCTGGCCTCCGCCCAGGAGCTCAAGCGCGGGCTCGATGCCTTGTTCGCCGACGGGCGCCCGTTCAGCTCGCTCTTGAAAACGTCGGCCGGGGGGCACGTGGAGGCAGACGGGCGCGCCGCGGGCGGGCGGGCCATCCTGCGTTTGCGCGATGTGGCCGGGCGCAAGCGCGACCTCGCGCGCATTCTCGACCAGCACCGCCAACTCGTGCGCGACACCCTCGCCGGCCGCACCTTGCTCGATGCCCTGCCCATGCCGGCCTGGTTGCGCGGCGCCGACGGTCGCCTGCAATGGGTCAACGAAGCCTACGTGAAGGCGGTCGAGGCCGGCAGCCAGGTGGAAGTCCGCCAGCGGCAGATCGAACTCTTGGAAACGCGCCAGCGCGAGGCGGTGGCGGCGGCGCTCCTCAAGAGGGTTGCCTATCGCGAGCGCGTCCACCTCATCAGCAGCGGCACGCGCAAGGCCCATGACGTCGTCGTCATCCCCCTCGATGGCGCAAGCGTCGGAGCCGCGATCGACGTGGCAGCATTGGAGACCGCCCAGGGCGAACTCGTTCGCCACGTTGCCGCCTACGAGCGCACGCTCGACCGCGTGGCCACCGGGGTCGCCATCTTCGGTCCCGATCAGCGGCTGACGTTCTTCAACGAGGCCTACCGCGCGCTTTGGCAGCTCGACGCCGACTGGCTCGCCACCAAGCCCAGCGACGGGGAGCTGCTCGACCGCCTGCGCGAGCTGTCGCGCTTGCCCGAGGTGGTGAATTACCGCGATTGGAAGGCCAAGATCCTGGCGGGCAACAAGACCGGCACCGAATACGAGGACTGGTGGCACCTGCTCGACGGGCGCACCATCCATGTGGTGTCGGCCCAGCGTCCCGACGGCGGGCTCACATATCTATACGACGACGCCACGGAGCGCTTCGCGCTCGAAAGCCGCTACAACGCTCTCATCGATGTGCAACGCGAGACACTCGACAGCCTCAAGGAGGGCGTCGCGGTGTTCGCCACCGACGGACGGCTCAAACTGTTCAATTCGGCGGTGCTGCAGATCTGGCGCCTGCCGCGCAGCACCCTGAAGGAGGGACCGCACATCGACAAGATCATCGCGCTGTGCAGCTCTCTTTACGACGACATGGCGACCTGGGCTCGCGTCAGCAGGGCGGTGACAGGCATTTCCGACCGGCGTCACCCCGTGGGCGGACAAATGCTGCGCCCCGACCACAGCGTCATAGACTTTGCCGTGTCGCCTCTGCCCGATGGCGCCACGCTCATCACCTTCGTCGACGTGACCGACAGCAAGCGCTACGAGCAGACCTTGATCGAACGCAACGAAGCTCTGATGGCGGCCGACCGCCTCAAGAGCCAGTTCATCAGTCACGTGTCCTATGAGCTTAGAACGCCGCTCACCAACATCATCGGCTTCAGCGAGCTGCTGTCGAGCCCCCGTACCGGCGAGCTCAACAACAAGCAGCGCGAATACCTCAACGACATCTCCGCGTCCTCGCGGACGCTGCTTGCCATCATCAACGACATCCTCGATCTCGCCACCATCGACGCCGGTGCGCTGGAGCTGAAGCTGGCCCCGCTCAAGGCTAAAGACGTGGTCGACACGGCCATCTTGGGCGTGCGCGACCGCGCCCACCGCGCGCGCCTCAATCTGGACATCGCCATTGCCGAGGATGCCGACGAGTTTGTCGCCGACGAGGCGCGAGTCCGGCAGGTGCTCTACAATCTGCTCGCCAATGCCATTGGTTTCTCCAAGCCGTCCGACACCATCAGCGTGACCGTCCGGCGCGAGGCGGGCATGATGGCGTTCACCGTCGAGGATAAGGGCGTCGGCATTCCCAAGGACCAGCAGCAACGCGTGCTCGAGCGGTTCGAGAGCCGCAGCCAGGGCTCCAAGCACCGGGGCGCCGGGCTGGGGCTTGCCATCGTCAAGAGCCTCGTGGAGTTGCACGGCGGAACCATGTCGCTGGAGTCGGAACCCGGTCAAGGCACCCGCGTCACCGTGCGCTTTCCCGAAGAGGGGGCCCACGCGGAGCGAACCTCCGAGGCCGCGCGTGCATGATGGTGGAGTGGACGTGCGAGCTCGATGAAACCGGCGTCGTCCAGCTCGCCCAGCTGTTGGCGCTCAAGCTGCGCCGCGGCGACGTCATCGCCCTGCGCGGTGAGGTAGGAGCCGGCAAAACCACGCTTGCCCGCGCGCTCATCACTGCCCTGATGGGCGAGGTCGCAGCCGAAGTACCAAGCCCAACCTTTTCTCTCGCCCAAACCTACGCGACGCCGCGCCTTGCGGTGACGCACTTTGATTTTTATCGGCTCTCGTCCGCAGAAGAGGCGCGCGAGGTGGGGTTCGACGAAGCCATTGCCGACGGCGCTGCGATCGTGGAATGGCCGGATCGGATCGCCGAGCTTCTTCCCGAAAGCCGCTGCGAGATCGAACTCGCGCAGGGTTGCAAAGGTGAGACGCGGCGTCTCACCGTGCGCGGCCTCGGCACCGGGAGCCAGCCTGTGGCGCGCATCGGCGAATTGCTGGCCTTTCTGGCCCAAGAGCGCTGGTGCGGAGCGCGCATCGCCTACCTGCAAGGGGATGCCTCGACGCGCAGCTACGCGCGCCTGTTCGCAGCCCACGGCACGGCCATCCTCATGGATGCGCCGATTGTGCCCGACGGTCCCCCGATCCGCCAGGGAAAGTCCTACAGCCGCATCGCGCGCCTTGCCGAGAACATGGTCCGCCCCTTCGCCGCGATCGGCGCTGCGTTGCGAAACGCAGGGCTGAGCGCCCCAGCGGTGGAGGCTTTCGATCTCGACAAGGGCATTCTCCTCATCGAAGACCTTGGCGATCGGCTGTTCACCTCTGAGGTGGCGGCCGGAACGTCCCAATCCGAGCTCTGGCGCACGGCGGTCGATGCGCTTGTCAAATTGCGCAGCGTGCCGCGCCCCTCAAGCCTCCCCCTTCCCGATGGCGGCGCCTACGCGCTGCCGCGGCGGGATCGGGCAGCCTTCGAAATTGAGATCGAGCTCATGCTCGATTGGTACTGGCCAGCGCTCAAGGGCGGGCCGCCATCGCCGCAAGTGCGCGCCGAATTCATGGACCTGTGGTCGCCCGTCATCGCCCGCCTATTGGCGCTCCCCGCAGGCTGGTTCCTGCGCGACTATCATTCGCCCAACCTCATGTGGTTGCCCGAGCGCCAGGGCGTGGCCCGCGTCGGCATCCTCGATTTCCAGGATGCGCTGGCTGAGCATTTTGCCTTCGATCTCGTCTCCCTGCTCCAAGACGCGCGCACCAGCGTGCCCCCCGCCCTCGAAAGCGAGCTCTTCGATCGCTACTGCGCCCAGACCGCGGTCGGCGAGCGGGCGTTCGACCGCACCGCCTTTGCCGCGGCTTACGCCGACTTCGGCACCCAGCGCAACACCCGCCTCCTGGGGCTGTGGCTGCGTCTGCTCAAGCGCGACGGCAAGCCCCAGTACGTGCAGAACATCCCGCGCACCTGGGGATATCTCGAGCGCAATCTGCGGGCGCCTGCGCTCGCGGCCTTGGCAGCATGGTACGATCGCCATTTTCCGCCGCAGCTGCGCAACTACAAGCTGCCGGAATGACGAGGGACGGGGGTTGGGGGATGGCCGGCACGCTGAACACGGCGATGGTTCTGTGCGCCGGGCTTGGCACGCGCATGGCACCCGCCGACAACGGACGCCCCAAACCGCTGGTGCCAGTGCGAGGCAAGGCGCTGGTCGACCACGTGCTCGACCGCTTGGCTGCGACGGGCATCACGCGCGCCGTCATCAACGTGCACCACAAAGCCGACCTGATCGAGTTGCACTTGCGCAACCGCACGGCACCCGCCATCGAGGTCTCCGATGAGCGCCAGCGTCTTCTCGACACCGGCGGCGGCGTCAAGAAGGCACTGCCGCGGCTGCTTCCAGGAGCCTTCTTGATCCACAACGCCGACTCGGTGTGGATTGAGGGTGTGGGTTCTAACCTGATGCGGCTGGCGGCCGCCTGGGACGATCGGGCAATGGATTGTCTTCTGATGCTGGCGGCGGTCTCCACGAGCCATGGCTATCACGGGCGTGGCGACTTCGCGCTTGCCGGCGACGGGCGCATCCGTCGCAGACGCGAACAGGAGGTCGTGCCGTTCGCGTTCACCGGCGTATCGGTCGCCCATCCCCGTCTCTTCGACGACACTCCCGACGGCGCCTTTTCGCTCAACCGGGTGTGGAGCCGAGCGATCGCCGCCGGTCGCGCCTTTGGCATGCGCATGGACGGAGTGTGGATGCACGTCGGCACACCCGCCGCGCTTGCCGAAGCAGAGCAGTGCTTGAGTGTCGCTCGTGAGCCTTGAGGCTTAGAAGGGGCGAGGACTTGAGAGCAGCCCGGCGCATTTACACGGTGCCACCCGGCCGACCGTTTCTCGTGGCGTTGGCCGATGCGCTGTTGCAGGGTCATCTGCCGGTTCCAGGCGGAGCGCGGCCGGGTCCGCTGCAGCTCGCCGACGCAACCGTGCTGTTGCCGACGCGCCGCGCCACGCGGGCGCTGCAAGAGGCATTTCTGAGGGCATCGGGCGGCAGCGCGCTCTTGCTGCCGAAGATCAGACCCATCGTCGGGGCCATGGAAGAGGGCCTGGGTGGGCTCACCGTCGGGGATCTTGCAGGCGACGGTGCCGGCAAGCTCATGCCCGCCATCAGCGACATGGGTCGGCAGCTCACGCTTGCCCGGCTCATCATGGCCTGGTCCGAAGCCGAGGGCGGCACGCGCACCCCCGCGCAGGCAGCCAAGCTCGCCCGCGAGCTCGCCCGTCTGATGGACGCCATGGAGATCGAAGATGTCGATCCCACGCGCCTGGGGTCATTGGTGCCCGACGCATTTGCCCTGCACTGGGAACGGACCCTCAAATTCTTGGGGATCGTCACTGCGGCGTGGCCGGCTCATCTCGAGGAGCAAGGCCTCATTTCGCAAATGCAGCACGCCAAACATTTGGTGCTGGCGCAGGCGCGACGACTGGCGGCTGCGCCCCCGCCAGCGCCGGTCATCGCCGCCGGGGTCATGAGCAGCGTGCCCGTGGTGACGGAGCTGCTGCGGGTCATCACCGGCCTGCCCAACGGCGCGCTCGTCCTGCCCGGGCTCGACCAATCGCTCGACGCGGAGAGCTGGGAGAGCATCGTGCCGGCGCACCCTGAACACCCCCAGTTCGGGCTCAAGAAGCTGCTCGATGCGCTCGGCGTGCGCCGCCAAGACGTGGCGCCGCTGCCGGGGCCAGAACCCACGCGACCGCAGCGTGCGCGCGCAATCCTCGTGAGCGAGGCCATGCGACCGGCCCGTACCACCGAGCGCTGGCACCGGCTCGCCGTCGGCCTCGATGGCGAGGCCGTGGATGAGGCGTTGGCGGGTGTCGCCGTCCTGGAAGCGCCGGGCGCGGAGGACGAGGCGGAGGCGGTGGCGCTCATCTTGCGCGAAGCGGCCGAGACGCCGGGCCGGACAGCGGCGCTCGTGACACCCGACCGAGTGCTGGCACGCCGTGTGGCCGCCCGGCTCGCCACCTGGCAACTGCGCGTTGAGGATTCCGCCGGCCAACCGCTCGGCAAGACCCCCGTCGGCGCGTTTCTCGATCTCGTCATCGAGGCGGCGGCAACGGGCATGGAACCGGTGGCGCTGCTGGCGCTCTTGAAGCATCCGCTCTGTCGGCTGGGCATGACGGATGACGCGCTGCGCCGCGGCTGGCGCACGCTCGAGCTTGCCCTTTTCCGCGCGACCTATCTGGGCGCCGGGCTCGACGGGGTCACAGCAGCGCTGGAGCGGGCACGGGCCGACGTCGCTGCGCGCAGGCGCCTGCCGCAGGCCGTGCGCTGCCTCGGTCGCGAAGACTGGAAGGCGGCGCGCAATCTCGTGCGCGGGCTCGTCAAGGCGCTCAAACCGTTCGAGGAGCTGTTCTTGTCCTCGGCCAAGGTGAACCTCGCCGCACTGGTCGCCCAGCACACCGCAGCGGCCGAGGCGCTGGGCAACGCGGATGGCCCAGCAGCGAATGCGCTCTGGAGCGGCGATGCTGGCGAGGCGGCAGCCAAGTTCCTGACCGCGCTGTGCACCGAAGAGAGCTCGGCGCCACACCTGCGGGCGGGCGATTATCCCGCCTTCTACCGCGGCCTCGCCGAGGAGGTCACCGTGCGCCTGCGCGCGCCGACGCACCCGCGCATCTTCATCTGGGAGCCTTACGAATCGCGCCTGCAGCACACGGACGTGGTCGTCCTGGGGTCGCTCAACGAAGGCACTTGGCCGCAGGCTGCCGATCCGGGCCCTTGGCTCAACCGACCCATGCGGCAGGCGCTTGGTCTGCCGGCGCCGGAGGAGCGCATCGGCGACGCGGCCCACATCTTCACCTCGCTCATTGGCGCGAGCCAGGCGTATCTGACGCGCGCTGCCAAGATCGACGGCGTGCCAACGGTGGCCTCGCGCTGGATCTTGCGGCTGCAGGCGCTGACGAGGGGTATCGGCGGGCAGGCGGGCGGCGATCCGCCGTGGCTCGCCTGGGCGCGAGAGCGCAATGCGCTGGCGGGCCCCGCCCGACCGGTGCGGGCTCCCGAACCCCGACCAGCGCTGCTCTTGCGGCCGCGCCAGATGAGCGCCACCAGCATCGAGACGTGGATCGCCAATCCTTACGCCATCTTTGCCCAGCGCATCCTGCGCCTTGAGGTTCTTCCAGCGCTCGGCCGCCAACCCGACGCGGCGCTGCGCGGCCAGATCGTGCACGAGGCCCTCAACAGGTTTGCGCAGCGCTTTCCCGATCACCTGCCCGATGACATCTGTGCCGAGCTCGCGGCAATCGCCGAGGCGGCGCTCAAGGAGCTTGCAGCATCGCCGCGCGTCGCAGCCTTTTGGGCGCCACGGTTTGCGCGTTTCGCCCAGTGGTTTGCCGACACCGAGCGCACGCGCCGCACCGGCATGCGCGCGACGCTGGCCGAGGTGGAGGGCGCCATGGTGCTCAAAGGAAAGATCGGTCCCTTCACGCTCAAAGCGCGAGCCGACCGCATCGATGTCGGCGAGAGCGGCCTCGCCATCTGCGACTACAAGACGGGCAACGTCAGCGACCTCAAGCGGCGGGCCGAGCAGGGCCGCGCGCCACAGCTGCCGCTCGAAGCAGCGATCGCGATGGCGGGCGGCTTTGCGGGCCTACCCGCCCAGGGGGTCTTAAACCTGGCCTACATCTCCGCTTCCGGCGGCGAGCCGCCGGGTCAGGAGTGTCCGCTTGAGGCGGATGTCGCCGGGCTAGCCGGCGAGGCGCTAGCGGGGCTCGTGAGGTTGGTCGCGACGTTTGACGATGAGACGACCCCCTATCGCGCGCTGCGGCGGAGCCGCTTCAACTATCGCTTTGACGACTATGCCCAGTTGGCGCGGGTCGCGGAATGGTCGGGCGAAACGGTGGAGGAGGCCTGAGATGGGCTTCCTCTTTGCTTCCAAACTCGATGCGGCGCGCGCCCAGACGCGCCGCAATCAGGCCGCCGCGGCCGACCCTGCGGCCAGCGCCTGGGTGAGCGCCAACGCCGGCACGGGCAAGACCCATGTATTGACCATGCGCGTGCTGCGCCTGCTGCTCGGGGGCACGCCGCCCGAGCGCATCCTGGCGCTCACGTACACGAAGGCAGCCGCCGCAGAAATGTCCAAGCGCGTGTTTGCCCGGCTCGCCGGGTGGGTGATGAGCGATGAGCCGAGCCTCGCGCGCACGCTTGCCCAGTTGCTCGATCGGGCGCCAACGCCTGCCGACATGCAACGGGCCCGGCAGCTGTTCGCCGTCGCCATCGAGACGCCTGGCGGACTCAAGGTGCAAACCATCCATGCCTTTTGCGAGCGCCTGCTGCAGCGCTTCCCGATCGAGGCGGGCGTCCCACCCGGTTTTGCCATCCTGGACGAGCACGAGCGCAGTGCCCTTCTCAGCCGAGCAACCGACGAGATGCTGGCCGCGGCGGCGGTGCAAAAGAAGGGGTCGCTGTGGCGGGCGCTGCAAACCGCGATCGCCTATGCCGTCAACGGCGGCTTCGACAACGCCCTGCAGCAGGCCCTGGCCGAGCTCGGCGCCGCGCCGGCACCGGCAGGCGAGCCGGCCATCGCCGCCGCGCAGCAGCGGCTGCGCGCGACCTTTGGCGTTCGTCCTGATATCGCCGCCGATATGATCATCGCGCAACTGTCGGCAACCTTTGCCGATGACCTCTTGGCGCATCTCGTCGCAGCCTTGCGTGCTGGCAACAAGAGCGACGCAAAAGGTGCCCTGTGCCTCAATGCGGCGCTGGTGGCGAGCTCAGGCAGGCAACGCGTGGCGGCGCTCGCGGATTTCTTCCTTACCCAGAGCAACGCCCCGCGCGAACGCCTGGTCACGCGCAAGGTCAGCGACGAGAGGCCACAGATCGCCGAGCTGCTGCAGGTCGCACAAACGAAGTTCGTCGCCCTCTATGGCGAGCACCGGAGCCTGATGGTCGTGGAGGCGACCATAGCGCTGCTGCGCTTGGGCGCGGATGTCTTGGAACGCTACAGCGCCGCCAAGGCGCGCAGCGCTGCGCTCGACTTTGAGGATCTGGTCGGCAAGG
>JAMXLN010000143.1 GCA_024281145.1 Hyphomicrobiaceae bacterium
CTGTCGAAGAGTGCCGCCAGATCTTTGACATACCTCGGGGTGAGGCGTCCCGCTACCAGCGCCGTGACATAGCCACCGTCTTTGCTGCGAAACTGCGTGCGTGGCGTGGGAGCCGGTGCGTGATGGCGGCCGGTTTGGCGCACCAACGTCTCACCCCTGTAAATGTAGTTGGCGATGGCGGCCTCAGTGGTCAGGGCGCAGGCCTCGTGGATCGAGGCATCGATGTACTGGCCCTCGCCCGTGACCGTGCGATGCACCAGGGCAGCCATGATCGCAATGCAGCCGAAGTGACCACCCATATGCCAGGCATTACCGCCCCCGGGCGCAATGGGTGGGGCGTCCGCCACGTCCGCTGCATCATAACCGCACGAGGCCATCTGACCACCAGCGGCCATGTGCAACAGGTCCGAGCTCAGGTAATCGCGCCAGGGGCCGGTCTGCCCGAAGGGCGTAAGGGAGCACATGATGAGCCGAGGGTTCTGCGCGCTGAGGGTCTGGTAGGAGAGATCGAGCGAGGCCAGATGACCAGGGGGGAACGTCTCCATGATGACATCCGCCGTTGCCGCCAGACGCCGAAAAAGCTGTCGGCCGTCCTCAACGTCCAGGTTGAGGGTCACGCCGCGCTTGGACGTATTGTAGTACCAGAACGACAGACTCCGGTCCTGGTGGGGAACATCGTCGAGAAAGGGCCCCACGCGGCGCGCGGCCTCACCGCCCAGAGGCTCGATCTTGACGACGTCGGCGCCCAGATCGGCGAGGAGCTTGCCGCAGAACTGTCCCTTCTCATCGGCAAGCTCCAGAACTCTCAGTCCTGCAAGCGGGCCGGGCTGGTCTTGCGCGCCCGTCATTTTAGCATCTCGTCGAGATAGCCAAGGCGCGGGCGGTTGCGAGGCCAGAAGGTGCCGTCGGCAAAGCCTGTGCGCAGCTCCTCAACAGTATAGCCGAGCAGTCCCTCGACGAGCTCGCGGGTGTGTTGTCCGATGAGCGGGCTCGGCAGGTGATTGACTGCCGGCGTCAGCGACAGCTTGAACGGCGCGTTCTGCACCTTGCGGCTTCCGAGCACCGGGTGATCGATCGGCATATACATCTCCCGATGGCGCAACTGAGGATCCTTCTCCACACGGTCTTCGGCACTCTGCAATGGCAGCGCGCGTACGCCGGCGGCCTGACAGAGTTCGCTCAGCTCGTATTTCCCAAGCGTCAGGCTCCAGGCTTCGAGGTGCGTGTCGAGTTCCTCCTGGAACTGCAACCGTGCGCCAAGTGTGGCGAATTTCGGCGCGGTGGCCCAGGCTGGTGCACCCATCACCTCGACCAGCCGCTGCCACTCCGCCTCCGTCTCGCAGACGATCACGCACCAATCATTGTAGTCGCCGGGATGGGTGCGATAGGCATTGTGTGGCGCGACCGTCAAACCACGGTAGTTGTTGACGAGTGGCGTGCCGGGCCAGTGCGCGCGGTTGCCCGGAGGATAGCCGGCGCGACGCGTGCCTCGCCCGTTCACGGTGTGGTCGAGCAGCGCGGGACCATTGAGCGGGACCCCGGCCACCATCTGGGCCTGATCGATGTGCTGGCCTTTGCCCGTCATGTTGCGGTGGTAAAGGCCGATGAGCGCACACATCGCCCCGTACAGGCCGCCCGTATCGTCCATGTAGGACCAGCCCCAGCCAGCCGGCGGCTTGTCGGGTAGGCCGGAGATAAACGTCAGGCCGGAGACCGCCTGCGCGATGGGACCAAATGTCATGTAACTGTGATTGCGCCCCGAATGACCGTACCCCGACATCGACACATACACGATATCCGGTTTGATCTTGCACAGCTCGGCGTACCCCAACCCCCAAGCCTGTAGGACCCGGGAACTGAAGTTCTCGATCACGATGTCGGAGATGGCGATCAGTCGCTTGGCGATCTGAAGGCCCATGGCGCTGCGCACGTTGAGGCAGAGGCTCTTCTTGTTGACATTCGTATCGTTGAAGTTGCCGGACGTGTTCAAATTGACCTCGAGGCCCTGAGGTGTGGTGGTGCTGGGCAGCCTGCCGCGCTCGTTTTCTGGCCACTCGATTTTGATGACCTCGGCCCCCAAAGCACCAAGCCAGCGAGTTGCCCACGGTCCCGCCCGCACCCAGCTGAAGTCCACCACGCGAACACCGTCAAGGGCTCGGGGTCGAGACATGTGTGCCCTCCTGCGCTGCGAAACAATCGAGCATCGCCTGATGGGCGATGAATTGCTACAGCATATCTGTGGGGGCCGCGCTCCTGGGGAGCGCAGGTCGAACACCGCTCGATCGCGCCATGGCTCTTCGGCGTCGGCGAGGGAGAACAAAAGGAGCGTGCATGGTTGCCAATAACAATGCGGTCATCGTCACGGGCGCCGCGAGCGGCATCGGTCTGGCGATGACCATGGGACTGCTCAATGCGGGTCACGACGTGACCGCGGTCGACCGCAACGCTGCCGGCTTAGCAGAGCTTGCAAGGCGGGCGCATGGGCTTGAGGGAAACGTTGAGACCATAACTGCCGATCTTGTGCACGCCGACAGCGTCGCTCAGGTGGCTGGTGCGGCTCTGATGAGATACGGAAGGATCGATGCGCTGGTGAACAACGCCGGCATCGGCCAGGCCTCGGTGCGGAGGGACCGAAGACCGATCCGATTCTGGGAGACCACGCCCGAACAATGGGGCCGCTTCATTGCAGTAAATGCTGCTGCGCCGATCAACATGACGCGCGCGGTGCTGCCGCACATGCTTGCCAGGCGCAGCGGCCGCATCATCACGGTCACGACGAGCCTGGGCACCATGGTGCGCGAGGGATATCTCCTCTACGGCTCCTCCAAGGCAGCGACGGAAGCGGCGATGGCAGTGCTGGCTGCCGACCTCGCCGGCAGCGGCGTCACCGCCAACGTGTTGGTGCCCGGTGGCGTCACCGATACCCCGCTCGTGGGCGATGGACCAAATCGTGAGAAGATGCTCAAGCCAGCAATCATGGTCCCGCCACTGCTCTGGCTGCTGTCCGCTGAGGCCCGGTCGGTGAACGCCAAGCGCTTCATTGCTGCAGATTGGGATAGCGCCTTGCCGCCGGCGCAGGCCGCCGACAAGGCCGGCGCGCCGATCGCTTGGCTCAGCATCGCGCGGATGCCGATCGAACCGACCTGAAGTCCGCGTGGAATTCCCGTCTCAGCCTGAGCTTGCAGGCCGCTCGCCGATCCGCGTTTTTCGACCTTTGGCCCCCCCGCGTCGCCAAGTGGATTGATTTTTCGCGAACAGGACGTAAGTATCCCTCCAGCAGGGCTGCGGGGTGCGTCTCGAGCAATTGACCCGGGGGCCTATAAGACTCGCACGGGAGCTGTCCCTGACCGGGGTCGTGGCCTCGGATATACGGCGCCCACCTACATTCTTGTAGGGACCACGCGGGATCTAGCCTCGAACGGCTCAGGCGGCTCTGCGACCTCTGTCGTGCTCCCGGTCCCGTGCTCCCGGGTCCGTCCTCCCGTGGCGTGCCACGATCGTGCTTGGCGCGTGCCGGACTGTATGTGCCCGTCCGCGCGTAGCAGTCTCGCGAACTTCAGCTGCAGCGCTGCCCCTCTTACCGGCCAACTCCATGCGGCTCGGAGGAGCTACGGTGCATCGACCGCTGCACAGGCCTCGGAACGGGTCTCGGAGCGGGCGTCTTGGGGCGGGCGTCTTGGGGCGGGCTTCTTGGCGCGGCTGGGCCTGAAGCAACCCTCCGGTAACCGGCGCTCACGGCCGCGAGGCTTGCCAGGTCGGGCCCGATTTGGCTCAATCCAGATCCGTGAACCAGTCAGCCGACATCCTCCTGGAGAAGCGCGCGCTGAGGTCGCAGATTAAGACCTGGCGCGCTCGGCTCGCGGCACAGGCGATGGCGCACGCGGCCGATCGCGTCGCGGCGCATGGCTTGAGCTTTCTCGAGCTCGGACCGCAACGCCGGGTCATATCGGGCTTTTCTTCCCTGCCTGAGGAGTTCCGCCCCTGGCCGTTGCTGCGCCGGTTGCATGCCGAGGGGCAGCCGCTCGCCATGCCGGTTATGCAGGGCAAAGACAGACCCCTTCTCTTCCGCGCGTGGGCGCCGGGCGATGCCATGAACAGGGCGATATGGGGCATCGCCGAGCCCAAGAGCGACAAGCCGCCATTGGTGCCCGACATCGTACTCGCGCCGCTGTTGGCCTTCGATGCCGCTGGCTGGCGACTGGGTTACGGCGGTGGTTATTACGATCGCACGTTGCGGGCCTTGCGCGCACGCAAGCCTATCGTGGCCGTAGGCCTCGCCTACGACGAGCAGCAGGTCGACGCCGTGCCACATCTCGACTATGACGAGCGCCTTGACTGGGTGCTGCGACCATCCGGTCCCCTCAAGTGCGGGCAGTAGGCGAATGCGAGCGTTGTTTCTGGGAGACGTGGTAGGCCGAGCCGGTCGGCGAGCCGTGTTCGAGGAACTGCCGCGCCTGCGCAAGCGCTACAAGCTCGACTTTGTTGCCGTCAACGGCGAGAACGCGGCCGGCGGCTTTGGCATCACCGAGACCATCCTGCAGGAGCTCTTGGATGTCGGGGCCGACGCGGTCACGCTCGGGAACCACGCCTTTGATCAAAAGGAGGCGCTTGTGTTCATCGAACGCCACGAGCGACTGCTGCGACCCATCAATTATCCGCCGGGCACACCGGGCAGGGGCGCCGGGCTCTTCAAGGCGGCCAATGGTGCCGACGTGCTGGTGATCAATGTCTTGGGACTGATCTTCATGCCTGAGCTCGATTGCCCGTTCCGGGCAGTGGAGCGGGAGGTCGAGGCCTGCGGCCTCAAACTCGGTGCCGATGCCATCCTCGTCGACTTCCACGCGGAGGCCACCAGTGAGAAGCAGGCGATGGGCTATTTCCTCGACGGACGCGCGAGCTGCGTGGTCGGAACGCACACGCACGCTCCGACTGCCGATGAGCGGGTGCTGCCGCGCGGCACGGCGTTCATCTCCGACATCGGCATGTGCGGCGACTACGATTCGGTGCTTGGCATGGATCCGGGCGAGCCGCTCAACCGGTTCCTTACCAAGATCCCGCGCGGACGATTCGAGCCTGCCACAGGACCCGCCACCATTTCGGGGTTGGCGGTGGACATCGATGATGCGACGGGACTTGCGCGGCGCACGGCAGGATTGCGGCTCGGTGGCGTTTTGGCGCCTACCGAGCCGCTGTTCTGGGTCGAGAGTTGAGAAAGAGAGTTAGAGTTCAAAGAAGACGGCCAATTCCGTCCTCCCAAGTTGCAAGAGCGCTGATACTCGCGGCTCCCGGGAGGCCGCCCTTGGGCAGCTGGGCGACGTTTCCCAGGATGCTTCCGCATCCCGGGACGGACGCTAGGGCGTAACGGTTAACAAGTGGTTAACGAAAGGTGGAGGGAGCGGCCATGATCAACGCGGCGCCGCTGGCGCGCTTCCAACCCCTGGCCGAGGGGCGCCTGTTGCGGCCGCGCTATGCGGATTACGCGTTCAGCAATATCCCCAACACCGTCGAATACCTGCTGACCGGCGCACAACGCGGCCCCCTGCTGCCCACCGATTGCTTCGGCGGATCTTATCCGCATCCCGACAAGATCGTGCTGATCTTCATCGATTCGTTCGGCTGGCAGTTCTGGCTCGATTACCATGCCCGCTTCCGCACGACGCGGCGCGTGGTGGAAAAAGGAACCCTGACGCCCGTTTCGGCGCTATTTCCAACCACCACCGCTGCCTCAGTGTCGACCATGAACCTTGGCGTGCTGCCTAGTCGACATGCGCTCTACGAGTGGAACATCTACATTCCGGCCTACGGCGAGGTGATCCAGTCGTTGGCCTTCACGCCGCTTGGCCGGCACCCCAACGACGCCTGCGCGCGCAAGGGATACGACCCCACGCAATTGCTCGCGGTACATGAGACCGTCCACCAGCGCCTCGCCAGGGCGGGCGTGCGGTCGCTGCAATTCGCCCACCGCAGCTACGCCACCTCGGCCTACAACAAAGTGGCCAGTGCCGGCGCCGAGGTCGTGCGCCACAGCACACCCGCCGAGGGGCTGGTCCAGCTCAAGGAAGCGCTGGCCGGCATGACCGGCAAGGCCTGGCTCAACTTCTATTGGGGAGCCATCGACGCTGTAGCGCACGTGCACGGGCCGGGCGGCGCGTATCATGCCGCCGAAATCGCGAGCTTCTGGCACACGTTCGACGAAATTTTTCGGGACGTGGCAAGCCCCGACACCCTCTACCTCTTTACCGCCGACCACGGCCATGTCTTTGCCGACGTCAAGCGGACCCTCTATCTCAATGAGCGCTTCCCAGAGCTGCGCGGATACCTGACGACAAGCCACACGAACAACCCGATCTACCCCAACGGCTCGCCGCGCGACATCTTCCTGCATCTGCGCCCGGAGCGCCGCGAACAGGTGCTGGCCCTCCTCACGCGCGAGCTCGGGGACTTGGCGCTCGTCATGCCGATGGAAAGGGCGCTGGCCGAGGGACTGTTCGGTCCCGAGCCGGCGTGCGCCGAACTGCGCCAGCGGCTTGGCGACGTGCTCATCCTTCCCTACCTCGGCAACTTCATCTGGTGGCGCGAGCCGGGGGTCATGCAGAACGATTTCTACGGCCATCACGGTGGCCTGACGCGGGAGGAGTTGGTGACCGTCGTGGGAGCGATCGATGCGCTGTGATCTGCCCGCCCAACGGCTCAATTCACGATTGGCATCACCCGACAGCGCAAACCGCGGATGTCGGGTGAGCCGGAAGCTGGGTCGTAGGGTCCAGCGTAGGCGAGCGCGGCATTGACGTTGACATCGAGGGCACCGAGGGTGGGCGCCAAATCGGCTGGCAACCACCAGCCCATACCGGTGTTGACCACGTCCGGCGGGGTGGCGTCGGAAAGCTTGAGGAGCAGGCGGCAGGAGCCCGTCCCGCCCGCGACTTCCAGACGTACCCAGGTGCCGTCCTCCATTCCCATGGCGCGCGCCGTGTCCGGATGCATGGTGAGTCGCGGGTGGGGCGAGACCTTGATGGCCCACGCCTGATCGCGGAAGCGCGAGTGGTGGTAGCTCTTCTCGCGGTCGCCCGTGATGAGAATGAGCGGGAAGCGCTCGACCATCTCCGGGGAGAGGCGCTCATGGCCGGGCGCGACATAGGCGGGCAGCGGGTCAAGGCCAGCCTGCTCCATGACCGTGGCGTAGAGCTCGATCTTGCCGCTCGGGGTTGCGAACGGCCGCGGCGCCCGCGGTTGGGCTGGCACGTCTTGATAGCCGAAGCGCTCAAGATCCTCGATGCGGATGCCCGACTCGCCCAGCAGATAGGCGTTGAATTCGCGCTGCGAGCGCCACGGCACGAGCTGGTGGACCAGGGCTTGACGCTGCCCCATCTTGTCAAGCAGGGGCAGGGCGATATCGAGTTCCGAGCGCGCCTCGCCCTGCGGTGGCACCACCGCACGCGTAAAGAGGACGGTTGGGCCCGAGGGCATGAAGGAAACCTCCTCCTCCTCCAAAGTCGTGGTCTTGGGCAGCACGAGATCGGCGTGCTCCGCCGTTGGCGTCATGGTGTGGGTGGCCACGGCGACAAAATCGAGCGTGCGGAGCGCCGCCATGGTGCGCGCCGTATCGGGATAGGTGACGAGGATGTTGACGCCGCTGGCGTAGAGCGCCCGCACGGGATAGGGACGCCCCGTCAGCATGGCCTCAATGACGGACGGGTTGTGGCAAGCGGTCTGCCAACCCTTCGACCCGGCCCAAAGCGGGAAGCGGTCGGCGCCAATAGTGACCGCTTCGACTTCGGGGGGAAGACGAAACTCTGCCATGTGCAGGAGGTCCATATAGCTGCGCATGCCCGCAGGCATGCGCGAGCGCAGATTGCCGCCGGGGCGATCGATATTGCCGGAAATGGCGACGAGGGAGTGATAAGCGCGGAAGGTCTGCACCCCAGCGCTGAAGGCGTCGATGCCGTGTCCGCTGACGAAGGCGGAAGGCCCGTCGGCGTACATGCGGGCTGCGGCTGCAATCTGGCGAGCCGGCACCCCGGTGAGCCGCTCGGCAAGCTCCGCCGGAAGCTGGGCGGCGCGTTCGGCCAATTGCGTGAAGCCGTGGCAGTTGGCGGCAACAAACCCCTTGTCGTAGAGGTTCTCGCTGATCATGACGTTTACAAGCGCCAGTGCCAGCGCAGCATCGGTGCCGACGCGTGGCGCCAACCAGAGGTCGGCGATCTGTGCAGCTTGCGTGCGCTTGGGGTCGATTACGATCAGGCGGGCGCCGCGCTTCTTGGCCGCCTTGAGGGCCGCCCACTCGACTGGGTCAGCAATCGACGAGTTGCGACCGACAATCAGCGCGCAGCGCGTGCGCGCGATGTCCTCCCCGCGCGCGATGTCGAGGCCCATGGCACGCGCGCTGACCGCGCGGCAGCCGCCACACAGATCCTGATTGATCATCCAATTGGGTGAGCCGATCGAACGCAGCATCAGGGCAAGGATCACGCTGCGGCTAAAAAAAGCGCCGCTGGTGGCGCCGACGATCGCTGGTGGTCCGTATTTTCGCCCCACCTCACACAGGCGATCCGCCATCTCCTCCAACGCCTCGTCCCAGCCAATGCGGCGCCACTTGCCCTCGCCACGGCCGCCGGCGCGGCGCATCGGGTGCAAGAGGCGGTTGGGGCCGTAGGTGATGCCGGGGGCACCACGGATGCCTTTGATGCAGAAGGCGCCTTTGGAATAGGGGTGGTCGGGATTGGGTGCGAAGCCCACCACCCGCCCGCCGCGCACGGTCGCCAGGGCGCCGCAACAGGTGGAACACTCCCAACAGGTGGTGCCATAGATGCCATCCCGGGTCGGCCCATGCGCGGCGAGGGCAACCTCAGTCTTGGTCATCGGGGGCTCCGGCGTTTCGCTCGGGGCCAGCTTGGCCCGGAGGAAAGGCGCCGGCAAGGGCAACTCAGGGGGTGCAGTCACCGGGCGTGCCGGACGGCACGGCGGGAACCTTGCGCCAGACGCTATCATTGCCGACCTGGGCCACGCGTTCGAGCCCGACCTTGGGCAGCCTATCCTCGCTCGCACTGGCCACGAGCAGCCACACGGGACGCCTCGCACAGGCCAGGAACTGGGGCACGTCCTCGGGCGCAAGCAGCAAAGCCTTGCCGCGATCTGGATCGAATGCGGCAGCCTCGTAGAGCTCGCGTCGCCAGCTATCCTTTGCAATTGTGCGGGCGTCGCGCCAGTTCTCGACGACCCTGAGCGGAGGCGGGTGCCGCAGGTAAAAGGGCAAGCTGAAGGGATAGCTATAGAGCACCACCAGCGGGTCGGCAGGGGACGTAAGCAGCGGCCGCAGCTGCGCCGCAAGCTGGCGAGTGTTGTCGCGCGCCTCCTCGCGAACATCGGCCAC
>JAMXLN010000144.1 GCA_024281145.1 Hyphomicrobiaceae bacterium
CGCCGATGCGGCCGAACAGGCGGTCGTTGACCACGCCGTCCAGGCTCTGGCGATTGTAGTCGATCACCCACCACAGGTTCCGGACGTCGTGCTTCCAGCCTTCGAGCAGCGCCTCGAAGATGTTGCCTTCGTCGAGCTCGGCGTCGCCGACCAGCGCCACCATGCGACCGGTGGGACGCTTGCCGTCGCCCAGCTCCTTCAGGCGCACATAGTCCTGCACCAGCGAGGAGAAGAGCGTCATCGCCACGCCGAGCCCGACCGAGCCGGTCGAGAAGTCGACGTCGTCGACGTCCTTGGTGCGCGAGGGATAGGACTGTGCGCCGCCGAGCCCGCGGAACCGCTCGAGCTTGTCGCGCGTCTGATGGCCGAACAGGTACTGGATGGCGTGGAACACCGGCGAGGCATGCGGCTTCACCGCCACGCGATCCTCGGGCTTCAGCACCGAGAAATAGAGCGCCGTCATCACCGTGGCGAGCGACGCGCACGAGGCCTGGTGGCCGCCGACCTTCAGCCCGTCGCGATTGGGGCGCAGGTGGTTCGCGTTATGGATGGTCCAGGCGCTCAGCCACAGGACCTTGCGCTCCAGCTCGCGCAGGAGCCGCAGACGTTGCACGGGGGCAAGCGTGGTCATGGGCTGGGCATACGCCCGAAACTGGGGAAAATCCTTGCGTTTGGACCTTGGGAGGCTCTGTATAGGGTAAAATTGCGTTAAAAGTAGGAAGTTTGAGCAATGATCTCCCTCGACGCCATCGACCGGCGCATCCTCGACCGGCTGCAGAAGGAGGGTCGGCTCAGCAACGCCGAGCTGGCCGACCAGGTCGGATTGTCGTCCTCGCCGTGCTGGCGGCGCGTCAAGGCGCTGGAGGAGGCGGGCGTCATCAAGGGTTATGCGGCCCAGGTCGACGCCAAGTCGGTCGGCCTGTCGGTCAACGTCTTCATGAGCGTGTCGCTCTCGACCCAGGTCGAGAAGGCCCTGCAGGCCTTCGAGCGCGCTGCCGCGGCGCGGCCCGAGGTGATGGAGTGCTATCTGATGACCGGCGACAGCGATTACCTCTTGCGCGTCGTCGTGCCCGACCTCGAAGCCTACGAGCGCTTCGTCATGGACTTCACCAAGATCGCCGGCATCGCCCAGATCCGCAGTTCCTTCGCCCTGCGCACCGTGAAGCAGGGCGCAGGGCTGCCGCTGGGGTGAGGTGCTTGGGGGCGTGTCATGTCTTCCGGACCGCGCGCATCCTTCGCTCAAGCTCATGAGCGCGCTGGAAGCGCGCGGTCCGGAAGACCATGGCGCGCCACTAGCGCCTACGGCCGCGCTTCGAGGATCATGTTGAACGGCGTCTCCGCGGCGCGGCGGACTCTGGTGAAGCCGGCGCCGCCGATCACTTCGCTGAGCTTCGCCTCGCCGGCCTGGGCGCCGAGCGCGGTGCCGACCTCCTGCGAGAGCGACGTCGGCACGCAGATCATCGTCGATCCCGCATAGAACAGGCGGCCGATCGGGTTGAGGTTGTCCTCGAGGCGGTCGCCGGCCATGGGCTCGACGATCATCCAGGTGCCGTCCGGCTTAAGGAGGCTGCGCACATGAGCCGCCGCGCCGGCCGGATCGCCCATGTCGTGCAGGCAGTCGAAGCTCGTGATGAGGTCGAAGTCCCGTTCCGCGATCTCCTTCGCCGGCGCGACCTCGAAGCGGGTGTTGCCCGAGACGCCGTGCGCGCGTGCGTGGTTGCGGGAGTCCGCGATCGATCCTTCGTGGAAGTCATAGCCGATGAACTGCGACCTGGGGAAAGCCTTGGCCATCAGCACCGTCGACCAGCCATGGCCGCAGCCGATGTCGGCCACTTTGGCGCCGCGCTCGAGCTTGGCGACCACGCCCTCGAGTGACGGCAGCCAGCCCGGGATCAGGTTGTTGTGATAGCCGGGGCGAAAGAAGCGCGCGACGGCGCAGAACATGCAACCGCCCTGGTCGCCCCACGCCACGCCGCCGCCGCTCTTGAACGCGGCCTGCACCTTGGGCTGGCTCTCGAGCATCGCCGCCATGAGGTCGAAGCCGCCCATCATGTAGACCGGGCTCTCCTCGACGGCGAAGACCATGGCCTGTTCCGGCGGCAGCGCAAAGGTCTCGGCGATGGGATCGTAGGCGAGATAGCCGGAGGCCGCCTGATGCGACAGCCATTCGCGCAGGTAGCGTTCATGCACCCCGGCGCGCGCGGCGAGGGCCTTGCAGGTCATCGGGCCGGCGGCTTGGAGGATCTTGTAGAGGCCGAGCGCGTCACCCATGCGCACCATGGCGACGCTGGCGGCGCCGCCGAGATCTCCCAGCATCTTGCCGACGAAATCGTGAAGCTTTGCTTCGTCCATGGTTGTCTCCTTTGGGGGAGGCACCATGCTGGGTCGTCTCGTCTCGGTTCGCTTGAAGGTTTCCTTGAGAACGTCTTGTTTTTCCCTTGCGAACGAATTGCCAACGACCGCGACGTCGTCTCAACTACCGTGCATGTGCTCACCTGCCGGTATTGGCGCGGGCTAGAGTGGGATGAGTTGATGTCCACTCGGGATCATTGCTGGGAGCGCGCCACTCTGTGGCGCTCATGCTCTTCTGCATCGCGCACTTTCAGCGCGCTCATGAGCCTGAGCGCGCAAGGAGGTCGCGTCCTACGCGACCCAGCGCGCGGTCCGGAAGATTACCAGCATGAGCGCCACAGAGTGGCGCGCTCCCAGCAATGAGTCGACCGAACAACATCGCGGGCTAGCATGCGCACGCCGGTCGGGACCATCATTCTCTTGTCGGTGGCGGTCCTTCTCTATGCCGCGATGATGGGCAACCTTGCCGATGCGCCGGGCAGCGATGCCTTCGGGCGCGGGCTTGCACTGGCCTACGCGGCCATCCTCGGCGCGGTGCTGTGGGTCGTGCTGGCGGCGACCCTGATCGTTGCCGGCGTGAAAGGCCGCATGCCGTTGTGGGCCGCGATCGGCCTGGTCGTGCTGCTGCCGCTCTCCTGCGTCGCCGTGTGGAAGGCGGGCGACGCCGTCGGTCGCGGCGATTCATCGGCGCTCCTGATCCCGGCCCTGCTGCCGCCGCTGTTCGCGCTCTATGCGTTATGGGCGCGCCTGCCGGCGCTGCACGGCATGCTTCGCCCCGGGCTCGTGAGCGCCATTGTTGGCGTGATGATCGTGCTGCTCGCCGCGACGCCCTTCGTCGCCGCCTATCGCGCCGCACAGCCCGATCCCGAGCGCGACGCCCGGCTTGCCGCGGCGGCGAACGCACAGGAGGAAGAGCAGGCCAGGGAGCGGAAGGCCGTGCGCGAACGCGAAGAAGCCGAGTTCGCGAGCCTCGGGCCGGAGTCGCCGCTCGAGGACTACCTGATCTACCTGCACAGCCAGACCTACAGCGACCGCGCTCTCACCGGCATCCGCAAGCTCAGGAATCTCCAGGCCGACGGCATCGCCATGCTGCAGAAGGGCAGGCTGCTCGATTTGTGGGAGTTGAAGGAGCTCGGGTTCGAGCCCACGCCTGAGCTTTGCCAGGCTTATGGTGAGGCGCTCACCGGCGCGGCCGGCAGGGTGAGCAAGACCCAGTCGAATTATCTCGGCACCGCCATCGAGCTCGAGAGCCAGTTGCCGAACATCAAATGGCTGATCGCCAATCGCTGCGATCTCCGCCAGCCGTTGGGCGTGCTGGCGACCAACCTGCGCGCCGTCGCCGATTCATCGCGCATCACCGGGTTTGCCGACACGCTGGATGGACTGAGCCGCTGAGGTCGGCCGGAATGTGCCGCTTGTCACGGAGGCGTGCTCGGCCGGCGACCGGTCAGCTGCCGCTGAGCTTCTCGGTTGGATTGTAGACGATCGGCGCTGACGAGACAGGCGGTGCCGAAGTCGGCGTCGTGGTCGTCGTTGGCGTCGTCGGCGTGGGTGTCGGCGTGGGTGTCGGTGTCGGCTGCGAGACGAGGCTGTTCACGATCGCGTTCAAGGTCGTGCTGGTGGTGCCTTCGGGGGTCGTGAGCAGCGTCTGCAGCTGCTGGTTGGCGGTGGCGGTCCCGGCCACCAGCCCGGACGTCAGGGCCGCGATGCTGGCGGGCCCCGTAGGCTGCGGGGCAGCGGGGGGAACCGCGAGTGCCGCCTGCTGCAGTGCCGGCGGCGCAACTGGCCCGACCGGCGGCGCCACCGGCACTTGAAGCCCTGCCAAGGATCCGGCGGGTGCCGCCACCTGCAACGGACCCGTCGCCTGCAGTGGCCCTGCCGTTTGCAGCGGTCCGGCGCTTTGCAGCGGCCCGGCGGCCTGCAATGGTCCAGCGGCCTGCAGCGGCCCCGCACCTTGCAGGGGCCCTGCGCCCTGCAGTGGTCCAGCGCCCTGTAGCGGTCCGGCACCCTGCAGCGGACCCCCGGTCGCCAGCGGGCCGCCAGCCGGCACACCCGCGCCGAGCAGCGTACCGCCTCCCGCGGTTGGCGCCGCGCCGCCGCCCGGTTGCGCCGCGCCCAGCTGCGGTCCCGCGCCTTGCAGCGGGCCGGCTCCTTGTAGCGGTCCGCCTCCTTGCTGCGGGCCTCTCGGCGCCGTCGGGCCTTGCGCTCCTGCCGCCGCGCCC
>JAMXLN010000145.1 GCA_024281145.1 Hyphomicrobiaceae bacterium
ACTCATGAGCTTCGACAACGCCGATGCCTACGCCCAGCGCTTTCCCTTCCTCTCCCGACTGGAGTTGCGCCAAGGGGTCGTCGACTTCGCCGCCAATATTCCCGCCGCCGATACCCGACTGATTGCCACCACGGCTGCCGTCCTGGTGCGCGAGGATGCGCACCACGCGCTCGTCAACCTGCTGGCGCAGGCACTGCAAGAGGCGCACGCGCAACCCGCGCAGGTCGCCGACAGTGAAACGGCGCTGTTCCAGCGCGCGGGCGAGTTTCCGATGCCCAACGATCCCGAGTTCGCCCTGTCGGAGGATGCGCGACGCGTCTATCGCTCAGGCCCGCCCGTGCTTCAGCGCTATTTGCCCTTCTGGGTTGCCACCCTGGTCGACCGACTGGCGGTCTCGCTCGTGGTGCTGGTGCCGATCCTGATCCCGCTCACGCGCTTTGCGCCGCAGATCTACAACTGGCGGGTTCGGCGGCGCATCAACTACTGGTATGGCGAGCTGAAACGCCTGGAGGCGACCGCCAGGAGGGCTGCGACCGCGGAGCAACGGGCGGCGAAATTGGGCGAGCTCGACCGCATCGAGGGGGCTGTGGACAACATCCCTGTCCCGCTCGGCTTCGCCGATCGCCTCTATGAGCTGCGCCAGCACGTCGAGTTGACACGCCGCCGCCTGCAGGCTGCCGGCTCGCATCTGGCCGCAGCGGCCGACTGATTCAGAAAGTGCGTCCCATGGCAACTTCACCCGCGCCCGCGACCATCATCGGTGCCCCCGTTTCCCCCTACGTGCGCAAGGTTTTGACCGTCTGCGAGATGAAGGGCATCCCCTACCACGTGGACCCCATCGTGCCGTTCTTTGGCAACGATACGTTCAGTGAGCTCAACCCGCTGCGGCGCGTGCCGGTCTTCATCGACGACCTGGTGGCGGTGTCGGACAGCACCGTCATCTGCGAGTACCTGGACGAGCGCTATCCCACACCCGCGCTTCTGCCCAAGACGCCGGCTGAGCGTGCCCGCGCGCGTTGGATGGAGGAATTCGCCGACACACGCATCGGCGACCTCTTCATCTGGCGCATATTCTATGAGGCCATCGTCAGCCCCTCGATCTGGCAGCGACCGCGCGACAAGGAGAAAATCGCCCGCGCGGCGGCCGACGAGCTGCCCGGTGTGATGGCCGATCTTGAGCGCCTGGCACCGGCCTCGGGCTTCCTGTTCGGGACCGTCTCGATCGCGGATATCTCGGTTGCCGTGTTCTTTCGTAACCTGCGCTGGGCCCGCGTTAACCCCGCCGCCGACCGCTGGCCGCGGACCTTGGGCTGGGTGCAGCGCACCGACGAAGTGCCAGCGCTGGCGAAGATCACCCGCATCGCAGATCGGCTGGTGCAGACGCCCCTCCCGCAGCAGCGCAGCGTAGCCGCAATGCTCGGGCTACCGCTTACAGATGCCACCGTTGCCGCCGCCGCTCCGCGTCGCGGGCCTATGACGATCCCCTAATGGGTCCCCCGCACCGCGCGCGGGTCCAACCCAGCCTGCGCCCGTGCCCGTGCGCACCGGTCCGATCCCGGTGTCGTCTCCGCTATCGGCCAGGGCCCCGACATCCAGCGCTTGACGTTGGGCGCGGCGTCGACCTATCGAACCGTTAGCGCGGTTCATTCGGGGCATTGCATGGCTGCCGACCTCCCGCCTCGCGAGGCGATGGATTTCGACGTGGTGATCGTAGGCGCGGGACCTGCTGGGCTCGCCGCCGCCATCCGCCTCAAGCAGCTCGCGGCCGCGGCCGGCCGGGAGCTCTCCGTCGTCGTGCTGGAAAAGGGCTCTGAGGTCGGGGCGCATATCCTTTCCGGCGCCGTCATCGATCCTGTCGGCCTCACGGCCTTGCTACCGGATTGGAAGGCCAAAGGGGCGCCGGTTGACACCCCGGTGCGCGAGGATCGGTTCTACTATTTGGGGCCCGCTGGCAGGCTGCGCATCCCCAACTTCCTCATGCCGCCGCTGATGAGCAACCACGGCAATTACATTGTGAGCCTTGGAAACTTATGCCGGTGGCTCGCCGAGCAGGCGAGCGAATTGGGCGTGGAGGTCTTTCCCGGTTTCGCCGCCGCCGAGGTTATCTACGATGAACGGGGCGTCGTGGCCGGCGTCGCCACCGGTGATATGGGGATCGGCAAGGACGGTGCGCCGACCGACCGCTTCACCCGCGGGATGGAGCTGCGCGGCAAATACACGCTCATCTGTGAGGGCGCGCGCGGATCGCTCGCCAAGCAGCTCATCGCCAAGTTCGGGCTGGAACAGGGCCGACAGCCCCAAAAGTACGGCATTGGTCTCAAAGAGTTGTGGGAGGTGCGACCGGAAGCGCACGCGCCTGGGCTCGTGCAGCATACGCTCGGATGGCCGCTCGAGGACCGCACCGGCGGCGGTTCTTTCCTCTATCATTACGGCAGCAACCTGGTCTCGGTCGGGTTCGTCGTCCATCTCAACTATCAGAACCCTTACCTGTCCCCCTACGGCGAGTTTCAGCGCTTCAAGACCCACGCAGCGATTCGCGACACCTTCACTGGCGGCAGACGCATTGCCTACGGGGCGAGGGCGCTCACGGAGGGTGGCTGGCAATCAATCCCCAGGCTCGCATTTCCGGGAGGCGTTCTCGTTGGCTGCGCGGCCGGCTTCATGAACGTCCCGCGGATCAAGGGCTCGCACAATGCCATGCTGTCGGGTATCGCCGCCGCGCAGGCAGCCTTCGATGCCGTCAGCGCGGGCCGCGCGCGCGACCAGCTGGACGCCTACCAGGTCGATGTCATGACGGGTCCGATCGCTCGCGACTTGCGGCGGGTGCGCAATGCCAAGCCGATGCTGGCGAGGTTCGGCACCGCGGTTGGCACGCTGTTGTCCGGCGTGGACATGTGGCTCAATACAGTCATCCCCGGCGTGGGGCTGGGCTTCACAATGAGGCATGGCAAGGCCGACTTCGCAACCACCGATCCGGCACGCGCGCATCAACCGATCGGCTATCCCAAGCCTGATGGTGTCCTCACGTTTGACCGGCTGACCAACGTCTCGTTCTCGGGCACGAACCATGAGGAGGATCAACCGGTCCACCTGCGCGTGGCAAATCTCGCCGTGCAGAAGAACTCCGAGCACGACGTGTATGGGGGTCTGTCGAGCCGCTACTGCCCGGCGGGCGTGTACGAATGGTTGGAGGAACCGGACGGCCCGCGCTACGTCATCAACGCGCAGAACTGCGTCCACTGCAAGACGTGCGACATCAAGGATCCGAACCAGAACATCGACTGGACGGTGCCCGAGGGCGGGGGCGGACCGAATTATTCGGGCTTGTAAGGGCGACGCCGCGCTTGCGCAGCTCGATAGCGAGGAACCCAGGATGCCTCAAGAGCTCAACGCCGACGCACAGAAAGTCTGCGATCTGATCGTCGCCTCGGGGCGTCCGCCGATCGAGACGTTGACGCCGCCCGAGGCGCGTCAGGCGTATCTGGCCTCGCGTGCGGTGCTGCAGCCCGACCCCGAACCGGTCGCCGCAGTGGAGGCGCTCGCTGCTGCCGGACCGGCTGGCCCAATCCCGTTGCGCTTCTATCGCGGCCTGGGGTGCGCAACCGGGCGCGCGCAGCCGGCTCTCATTTATTTCCACGGCGGCGGTTGGGTGATCGGCGACCTGGAGAGCCATGACCAGGTCTGTCGTGCGCTCGCCAACGCCGCATCGTGCATCGTCGTGGCGGTCGACTATCGCTTGGCGCCGGAGCACAAGTTCCCCGCTGCCGCCGATGACGCGGTTGCGGCCCTGCAGTGGATTGCCACCAATGCGGCACGCCTCGGCATAGACGCAGCGCGCCTTGCGGTGGGCGGTGACAGCGCCGGTGGCAACCTGGCCGCGGTGGCCGCGATCGATGCCCGCGAACGCGGTGGCCCGCCCATCCGCTTGCAGTTTCTCGTCTATCCAGTCGCCGACATGAGCCTCGATTGGCCCTCTGCGGAGCGCCACGCCCAACAGCTGCCGCTCACGCGCGCTGCCATGGATTGGTTCATTGCCCATTATCTGCGCAGCCCCGCCGACAAGGCCGACTGGCGCGCCTCACCGTTGCGGGCCGCGAGCCTCAAGGGCCTCCCACCGGCCTTGATCATCACCGCGGGCTTCGATCCCTTGTGCGACGAGGGCCAAGCTTACGCCCGAGCGCTCAGCGCGGCTGGCGTGAACGTCGAGCACGAGCCCTTCCCGGGGCAGATCCACGGTTTCTTATCGATGGGGCGCATTGTGGCGGATTCCCGGCACCTGATCGAGATGGCCGCCGCCCGGCTGAAGCTCGCGTTCTCGGGACCCTAAAGTGAGTTATCCTCGCTGTCGGGTAAAACGCGAGGCTGCCAATCGACCCAACGCTGTCCATTCCTTTGCCTGATTCGCATGCCTTTCTGTCGACCTGGGTCACCACTTGCAAACAACCCGGCAAACAACCCGGCCTCTCCCCGATCTTTGCGGTCGCAAGCAGTTGCCTTTCCTGCTAAGCGTGGTGGCAGCAGGAATCAGGGATTGGCTTTGACTCCCGTCACGAGGTGACATGCGCGCTCGCTATCCTGTCCACTTTGGCCCTGCGCGGTCCGTCGTCGTTCTGTTCGGCATGGCGATGCTCTGCGCCGTCCTGGCAGAGCCCAGGACGGTGTTGGCGGCCACGGGCCCGGGCGATCGGGCGAACGAGGAGCCAACCCGCTCGCTGCTTGGCAGTTACCTTGCCGGCCGGCTTGCCCGAGGCCAGCACGACACCGAGGCGGCCGCCGCTTACTATCGCGAGGCGCTGGCGCGCGATCCCGGCAATGACGTGCTCATTGAGCAGTCGTTCCTGATGGAGCTGATGCAAGGTGATTGGCCTCGCAGCGAACAGTTGGCCCGCGAGCTCTCCGAACTGCAGCCCCCGCGCCGGATGGCGCACGCCTTTCTGGGTCTCGTAGACTTCAAGGCGCAGCGCTATGCCGAGGCCGATGAGCACTTCAAGTCGGCCGCCGCCAACCCGATCGGCGAGATGACGAGCACGCTGGCGCGCGCCTGGCTCTATCAGGCCCAAGGCAAGACCCAGGAGGCGCTCGCCCTCCTCGACACTCCCAAACAACCCGACTGGGCCCAATACTATCTGCGCTTCCATCGTGCTCTTCTGGCCGATCAGGCCGGGCGTCATGCGGAGGCCCGCGCCGCCTATGAGCGCTTGTCTAAGAACGATCAGCGCACGCTGCGCGTGGCGCTGGCCTACGCGCGCAGCGTGGCCAATGCCGGCGATGCCAAACAGGCGCTCAACATCCTCAAGGCCCATAACGAGCGCCAGAAGAGCGATCCCCACCCACTTGCCAAAGCGCTGCAAGAGCAGATCGAACGGGGTGAGCGTCCGGATCTGCTGATCACGACGCCTGCTGAAGGCATGTCCGAAGCGTTCTATGGCCTCGGCGAGGCGCTCACGGGTGAAGGGGGCGTCGGTTTTGGCGCTACCTACTTGCAGTTCGCCCTCTATCTGAAGCCCGATTCCGTATTTGCGCTCGCCGCCCTCGCCAGTGCCTACGAGACGGCCAAGCGCTACGAGGATGCGATCGCCGCCTACGACCGCATCCCCAGGGGAACGCCATTGCAGATGAGCATCGACATCCGCAAGGCATTGAACCTCACGCAACTGGAGCGGATCGACGAGGCGCAGAAGCTTCTCGACGAGATCGCGCACGAATATCCAGGAGAGATCCAACCGCTCGACGCACTGGGCAACATCATGCGCGGACAGAAGCGGTTCGCCGAGGCAGTCGATTACTACACACGCGCCATCGCGCTCATCGACAAGCCCGAGCAGAAACACTGGACGTCCTTTTATTCGCGCGGCACGAGCTATGAGCGCTTAAAAAAGTGGAGCCATGCCGAGGCCGACCTGCAGAAAGCGTTGCAGCTCAGCGCCGACCAACCCATGGTGCTCAATTATCTTGGCTATTCCTGGATCGACCAAAGCCGCAATCTCAAGCAGGGCCTCGCCCTCATCGAGAAGGCCGTGCGCCAGAAGCCCGACGACGGCTACATCGTCGACAGCCTGGGCTGGGCCTACTATCGGCTGGGCAACTTCAAGGAAGCCGTGAAACACCTTGAGCGCGCGGTCGAGCTGCGGCCTGAGGATCCCGTTCTCAACGACCACCTGGGAGACGCCTACTGGCGCGTTCACCGTGAACGCGAGGCGCGCTTCCAATGGGACCAGTCACTGACGCTAAAGCCGGAGCCTGAGGACGCAGAAAAGATCAAAAAGAAGCTGTCAAAGGGCCTGCCGGTGGTGGCTCAGGCGCGCCAGGTCAAGCGCCCCAACGAAGTGCAAAAGCGCGCCGACAAGGGCAAGAAGAGCACCGAGGTCAAGAATTTTCCGTTCCAGTGACGGGACGGCGGCGCCAACGATGACCGCCGAGGCCATGAGCGCACCTCTGTCCCGCGCGGACCGTCAATGCCATTTCGCGAACTTGCCCGCGCCAAGGTCAATCTCAGCCTGACGGTGCTTGGCCGGCGCTCCGACGGTTATCATGACATCCTGAGCCTGGTAGCCTTCGCCGACGTCGGGGATCGCGTAACGCTGCTTCCGGGCCCCGATCGCCTGGTGACGGTGTGCGGTTCGTTTGCCAGCGCCATCGAGGGTCCCAACCTCCTCGATAGGGCACTCGACCTGCTGTGCAGACTGCAGCCCAACTTGCGGCTCGGCACGGTCGAACTCGAGAAGGCTCTGCCCGTTGCGGCCGGTCTCGGTGGCGGATCAGCAGACGCCGCGGCACTGCTGCGGGCCGTGCGACGGGCCAACCCTGCGCACGCCGCAGCCATCGACTGGCACAGCCTCGCCGCGCGGCTTGGCGCCGATGTTCCCGTCTGCCTGGCGGGCAAGCCGGCCGTGATGACAGGGGTCGGCGACCATGTCGAACCGCTCGCCCCGTCAGTTGCGCTGGCGCCCCTCGCTTGCGTCCTCGTCAACCCGCGCTTGCCGCTGCCCACGGCACGGGTGTTTGCCGCGTTCGATGCGAGCCCTAATGCCCGACGCCAAGGACGCGGAGACGGCATCGACGCGCGAGGCGCCGGGATCTTCGATGTTGAGTGGCTTCTCGCCCACATGCGCGACCGCGGCAATGACCTCGAACCCGCCGCGACCTCTCTGCTCCCCGTCATCGCCGAGATCAAAGCGGCGCTCGATGCCGAACCTGGATGCCGAATTGCGGCCATGTCCGGCAGCGGCCCAACATGCTTTGGGATCTTTACCGACGCGACGGCCGCACAGGGGGCGCAGCGCGCGCTCGCACGCGCACATCCGGCCTGGTGGGTCCAATCCACCCGCCTCGGCTGAGGGCGTTGCGGCGGCGCGCCCCGGCCGGGGCCAGCAAAATTGCAACGAAGGAGTAGGGGCGGGTCGCGCATTTGGCTCGAATGGCCGGGCCATCCCCGCGCTTGCGCCCCAACAAGAAGCCTCGCTGGCCCTTGCTCAAGTCGGCCGCTGCGCCCGCGGATTGGCGACATCCTCGATGACGAGTTCATGGCGATCGCGCCCACCCCAGGTGTCGCGGCGCAGATGTCCCGCAACGTGAAGTGGCATACCGCTCGAAGCGAGCAGCGCCTGCCCCAACGGCTGGTCGGCGACGCGAAAGGCCACGGCATCGAGGCGCGAGCCGTCGCCGGCTTCCAGCACACAACGCACGTGCGCCTCGCCGACGGTCTTGGCGAACTTCACGCGATGCGCGGGAAACGCGAAGCGCGGCTGCGGATTGCCCTGGCCATAGGGCCCCGCGCGATCCATGAGGTCGAGGAACTCCTCGTTGACGGCCGCCGGCGTCAACGCCCCGTCGATCGCCAGCGCGTGTGCCGCGTGGCTGGCGCGCGCCACCGCACCCAAACGCGCGCGCAGAAAGATCTGTAAGGCATCGAATGAAGTGCGCTCCACCGTCAAGCCCGCGGCCATAGCATGCCCGCCGCCCTTGGTGAGGTGACCTGCTTGCACGGCCGCGCGCACTGCGGCGCCGATATCGATCCCGTCGACCGATCTGAGCGACCCGGTGCCGAGCCCCGCTTCCTCCCAAGCGATCACACAGGCGGGTCGTCGAAAGCGCTCGGTGAGCCGGCTCGCTACCAACCCCACAACGCCCTTATGCCAGCCCTCGCCGGCAACCACGAGCAGCGGTAACTCTGGATCGGCCTCCAAGAGCCGATCGGCGCTTGCCGCGGCCTCCTCCACGATGCGCGCCTCGATGGCTTTGCGCTCGCGGTTGAGCTTGTCGAGCAAGACGGCGATGCGCTGGGCCTCCATTGCATCGCCAGTCGCCAACAGGCGCGCGCCCAGCGCTGCATCGCCGATGCGCCCGCCGGCGTTGATGCGCGGACCTAACACGAAGCCGAGGTGATAGGGTGTGGGCGCCACGGCGAGCCCCGCTGCATCGGCCAGCGCTCGGAGGCCGATGTTGCGACGCCCCCGCATGGCCTGCAGTCCTTTTGCCACATAGGCGCGGTTGAGACCTTGCAGCGGTACCACGTCGCAGACGGTAGCAAGGCCGACGAGGTCGAGCAGCGCCAGTAGATCGGGCGCGGGCGTGTCGCAGCTGTAGGTGCCGCGCTGGCGCAATTCGCGCATGGTGGCGACGAGCAGCAAGAAGGTGACGCCGGCCGCACAGAGGTTGCCGAGGCCTGAGAGATCGTCGTGGCGGTTGGGGTTGACGATGGCCACCACCTCCGGAAGGCGCTCGCCAGCCTGGTGGTGATCGACGATGATGACATCGGCCCCGAGAGGTGCGGCCGCCCCAAGCGCCTCGACGCCGGTTGTGCCGCAATCGACCGTGACGATCAGGCGGGAGCCTTCCCTCACAAGGCCCTCGATGGCCTCACGGTTGGGGCCATAGCCTTCGGTCATGCGG
Organism: Hyphomicrobiaceae bacterium; assembly: GCA_024281145.1. Classification (GTDB taxonomy): domain Bacteria; phylum Pseudomonadota; class Alphaproteobacteria; order Rhizobiales; family Hyphomicrobiaceae; genus AWTP1-13. Next base: position 8,893 of record JAMXLN010000145.1, read on the forward strand.
TCAGGAATATAGATGCGCGCTTGGTGCCCGTGCGCCGCGAGAAAGCGCTGGACCAGCGCGGCCGAGCAGGCGCCATCAACATCATAGTCGCCGAACACGGCGATCGGCTCGCCGGCCGCAATCGCCTGCGCAAGGCGGACCGCGGCCTTATCCATGTCGCGCACCGTGCTCGGGTCGGGCATCAGCGCGCGCACCGTGGGATCAAGCGCGGTCGTCACCTGATCGATGCTCACGCCGCGCGAGGCGAGCACGCGGCCCAGCATTTCCGGCAGTCCATGGCGCTGACTGATGGCAACCGCAGTCTTGGCCGCACCGGCATCGAGCCGGTCGCGCCAGGCAAACCCGCGCACGGAGGCGTGCACGCCGAGATAGGCATCGCAATGGTCATGCGGTTCGGGTTGGATTTTGTGAACTGCCCCCATGCCCCCCGCCCCGTCGTTCCGACGCGCATCCTATGCCAGGGGCGTGATAGAGACATCGATTCGGCGCCCCGCTCCACAGCTTAATTCCCGACGAGAGCGCGCCGCGACTGGCTTTTGGAGCTCACGCGCCATGCCCGGGGGTTTGGCCCCTCGCAGCAGGCGGCTTGGCCCATCGCGGCAGCCGGGTTTCGGGGCAGCCCCGCAAGCCAGCCGCGGTCGAGCAAGCTATGGGAGACTTGGCCAGGGAAGACTTGGCCAGGGAAGACTTGGCCAGAGAAGACTTGGCCAGGGAAGACTTGGCCAGCGGAGGAGGAACCCATGACCATCCAGCGTGCGCGCGAGCTTTGACCGGGAACCGCCGAGGGCTTGTGAGAGTGCGCCCGAGCCGTGAGACTGCCCGTTCCCGGATGACGCCAGTGGCCGCAGGCTCAATTTGCTTGAGGCTCAATTTGCTTGAGGCTCAATTTACTTGTCCGGCCGCGCCTGGGGCCGCATGAGGCCTGCTACAGCGGCCGCCGCGCCGGAGCCCTCCTGCACAACCATCCCCGCAGGAAAATAGGCCGCGCACGAGCCGGAGCGCCCCTGTCAGAACAGGCCGCGGTCCGGCACGAGGCCCGGCTAATGCGCCAGCTAATGCATGGGATCGCGCGCCTCGGATCCGAGCTCGATCGTGACGTCGGTCGGCTCGGGCTCATGTGCGGCAAGGCTCGTTCGCTCCGCGTCGTTCCAGCTCGCCAGCCTAACGACGTTAGCGGACTGCTTGCCCTCGTCGTCGCCAACAGTGGGCTCAATGATGTGCAAGCCACTGCCGTCGAGGAAGAAGGTGTGATCTCCAAAAAGCCTGTTTAATTCCGGCATGGCCGGATGGTTCTCGGGGATGGCTTGTGCCTCGAATTGACTGAGGGTTTTCTCGACCAGTGCTGGGCTCAATCTCATGCCTGCTCCTCTTTGATTGGTGGATTGTGAAAGCAAAGGCCCCGCAGGCGTTAGCTCGCTCCACGGGGCCTCCCACCTGCAGGTGGTCCTAGCGGCCACTTTGTGCCTGGGTCGCGCGGGCTTGCGCGTCAGTGTTGCGGCTGTTGCTGTTGCTTGGAAAGCGTCTCCTTGACCTCCGCCGCTGTCATCGCGACCTCGATACGGTCCGGTTTTTGTGCGAACATCGTCGCGGGTATGACGACGGCACTGGGAGCGACGTCCAGAAATCCACCGAGCTCGGCCCGCACCGCGGGTTGGCCGCCGGCGGTACCGACTTGCGTTACCTGGCCAAGCTTGGCGCCGTCGGAACTGTAGACCGCCAAACCGACGAGCGGATGCTCGGTCTGAACCGCCGGTGGCTGCGTCTGAGCCGCTGGTGGCTGCGTTTGCTGGGCGAGCGTCGGCGTCGCGGTGAGCACAGCGGCAATACCTGCGGCTGCCGCGCATAGCTTGAGCATCAGCTTCTCCTATCGATGCTGCTGGCGTTGGTGGCTAACGTCTTCGCCTTCGGCGTGTTCCAACCCTCGCCGCACCGCTCAAGCGCGCGTCTTAGCCAACGGGCTGTAAAATCCCGGCCTGGCCTCACATGGCCAGAAAACCCCCGTCGACGGGCAGCTCGATACCCGTGATGTAGGAGGCTTCCTCGGATGCCAGGAAGAGGTTGGCGTAGGCCACCTCCTCAACGCGGCCCTCGCGCCCCAGGGGCACGGCCTTCAGCATGCCGGCGCGCACTTTGGGGTCGGCCGAGAGTACGGAGGTGCGCATCGGCGGCAAGAGGCCTGGATGCACGGAGTTGACGCGGATGCCGTCCCTGGCGAACTGCACCGCCGCCGCCTTGGTCATCGTGCGCACGGCGCCCTTGGCGGCGTTGTAGCCCATATGAACGAAGACTTGACCGGTGATCCCGGAGATCGATGAGGTGTTGACGATCGCTCCGCTCTTGGCCTTCTGCATCACGGGGATCACCGCGCGCATGCCCAGAAAGACACCCTTCGCGTTGATGCTCATCTGACGATCCCAAGTTTCGAGGCTCAGGCGGTCCGGGTCGCTGCCACTCACCCCTGCGTTGTTGATGAGAATGTCGATCTTGCCGTAAGCGGCGAGCGTGGCTGCCACGGCCGCGGCCCAGTCGGGTTCGCTCCCCACATCGAGGTGCTGAAAGCGCGCCTCGCCACGGTCCGACTTGATGGCGTCCGCAACCCGATTGCCCTCGACGTCCAGCACGTCGGCGACAATGACCTTGGCGCCTTCGCGCGCAAATAGCCGAGCGGTCGCCACTCCCATCCCCGAGGCCGCACCCGTGACGATGACAACCTTGTCCTGCAAGCGCATTGGCGTCTCCTCCAAGCTTCGGTCGCGTGCTCCATGTTTCTTTGACGAGCGCGCCACTCGCGGCCAATCATAGGCCGAGCTAAGGACAATTCCAGTCAGCCTGGGAGAGGTACCATGTGTCCACACCAAACGCGGCACGGCCGCGAGCGCGAGGACCTTATCGTGCATCTCGTCGGCAGCGTTCCGCTGCCAGATACAGAGACGGTCTTGCGCAGCGTATGCGAGGCGGTCGGGCCCTACCTTATCCGCATTCCCGACGGCGAGACCGGCATTCGCAAGACGTGGATCAAGTTCCTGCAGGACGTCCTTGCGGAGAACCCCGCGATCGAAGTCGCCAAAGACGTGCCGCCGTTCAAATTCGTGCAATGGGACGGCAAACTGATCCGGGAGATAGCGCGTCTGCGCCTGAAGCCCGACGCCAAACCCGATCCGCACTCCTTTAACACCGGCTACGCTGCAATGGCGATTCAGTCCTGGGGAGTGTTCGAGCGCCTGCAGGCGGCGGGTGTCATTCCCTCACACGTCAAGTTCCAGGTCAGCCTGCCGACACCGACCGCGCCCATCTACAACAACATGTTGCCGGCCGACCGCCCGAAGCTGTTGCCCGCCCTCACGCAGCATTTCGTTGGCGAGGTGGACAGGATCGTGGCCGCCATTCCCAGCGATCGCCTCGCCGTGCAATGGGATGTTTGCCAGGAGGTGCTCGCTTGGGAAGGCTACTACGACCAGGGCCCCGTCGATTTCCGCACCGAGACGATGGACGTTCTCACCACCCTCGGCAATGCCGTGCCCGCGAGCGTCGACCTAGGCTATCACCTTTGCTACGGCAGCCCCGCCGACGAGCATCTCGTGCAACCCAAGGACGCCGCTCTCATGGTCGAGATGGCGAATGCCATCCTCGCCGGCGTGACGCGGCCCGTTCAGTTTCTCCACCTGCCGGTGCCCAAAGACCGGAGGGATGACGGCTATTTTGCCCCGTTGGAGAAGCTCAGGCTCGGTCCCGAGACAGAGCTCTATCTCGGTCTCATCCATCACAACGATGGCGCGGGAGATAGAGCGCGGCTCGCCGCCGCCAGGCGTCACACGCGCGTGGACGGCATCGCGACCGAGTGCGGCATGGCGCGCGGCGACCCCGCGCGGCTTCCCGCCCTGCTGGCCGCGCATGCCCATGCCGCAGCTGAGGGGCGGCCTCAGTGAGGACGCATCACTGGGCGCTTCCTGAGAGCGGGGCGTCCGGCTATCATGAGGCAAATCAAAGACGCTGCAGTACGGCATCCAAGGAGCCACGCCTATGCTCGACGTCGCCAAGCCAGCCATCCCCTTCGACACCAAGCATCTCGACCGCCTGATGGACGAAGCCGGCATCGATGTCCTCGTTGCCAACTCCAAGCACAACATCCAATACCTGCTGGGCGGCCATCGCTCGATCTTCTTTGACTACATGGACGCGATGGGGATCAGCCGTTATCTGCCCATCCTGGTTTATCCAAAGGGCGAACCTGAGCGGGCGGCCTTCTTCGGCCACCGCCTCGAGACCCATCAGCGCGAGGTGCGTCCGTTCTGGACACCCGAAGGCAACACCAATTCTGCCGGCACGCTCGATGCCACAGAGAGGGCGGCCGAATACGTGCGCAAGTTGGGGCTCAAGGGCAAGCAAGTCGGTGTGGAGATGGCCTTCCTGCCAGCCGACGCAGCTGCCGCGCTGGCAAGCGGGCTCCCGGGCAGCCAGATGAAGAACGCGCTCTTCGTGCTCGAGCGGTTGCGCGCCAAGAAGCGCCCGGAGGAGCTCGCGCTCTTGCGCAAAGCCTCCGAGCTTGTCGTCGACGCGATGAAGGCGACGATGGCCAAGGCCGTCCCGGGCATGACCAAGGCGGAGCTGTTTGAGACCCTGCGGCGCGAAGAGGTCAACCGCGGTCTGACATTCGAATACCTGCTCTTGACGGCCGGCACCAGCCTCAACCGGGCACCGTCCGACTACAAG
>JAMXLN010000146.1 GCA_024281145.1 Hyphomicrobiaceae bacterium
CCGCAGCTGGACGCCAACAGCAAATCGGCGTTCGAGGCCCTGCTCGCAAGCATCGAGCGTGCCGGCATCCAGTTGCTCCGGCGCACCGACAGTCCACTCCTGGAGAAGCTCGAGGCTGCCATTGCCAACGCAGCATCGGTCTGCAACGCCATCACCGGGTGGGAGAACCGCTGGTACCAAAGAAATCTCGTCAACGAGCATCCACTGGGCGTCAGCGAGCGTGCTAAGGCAGCGCTTGCCAAGGCTGAGGCAATGACCGTTGCCGACTATCGCGGCGCCCTTTTCGACCGACGGGCAGCGCAGGCCGCTCATGCCGCCATTGCACCGTTGGCGGATGCCGTCATAACCCTCTCCAGCCCCGGGCCCGCGCCGCTCTGGTCCGGCGATGTGCCGGGCCAGCCGCTGGCACCGCGACCAACCGGTGATCCCGTCTTCAACTTTCCAAGTTCCATGCTGTTCGCACCTGCCGTCACGATGCCGCTGATGGCGGTCGCGGGCATGCCGCTCGGCGCGCAGGTCATGGGCCAGCAGCAGGAGGACGCCAGAATGACGGGGATCGCGCGTTGGCTTCTGCAAAACCTCGACCCCGTCATTGCTGCCTGAGGGCCCAAACCCCAGAGCCTTGGGGGACGGGAGCCCGCGAGGACACCAAACATCCCCCCAGGGGCCGACTTAACTGTGCGGGTGTGCGGAACACGCTTACGATCCGCATGCGCGCCAGCAGTAGCGTGCAGCGGGCAATAGCAAGTGACGGCTCGGCGCGGGCGAGCTGCTGCGACCGAGCCCCGCGCCAGCCCTCCCGTGTTCCGCCGTGGGCGCCTGAATGGGTTTGGCAGCTGCTTGTGGGCAAGGACAAGGGGGGCATGATCCTTATCCAGTTCGCCTTCACCGGCGACCTTCCAAGCGTAGGGTCTTTTTCCTTTGCGCCGGCGCTTTGCGTTGCACGATGCGGCGGCGTCAGTACGGCGCGAGCTCGATCGTCGAGTGATCTATAGCACACCGGGAGCGCCCATCGGTCGTTCGCAACCATTTGATATGCTATGTAGCGAATGATTATTCGGAGGGGGCCGGGTCATGTTGCGCGCGCTGATTGCTCTCTGTGTCGTTCTCGCGCTCGGATCCAGCGCCGAAGCGAAGCGCGTGGCGCTCGTAATTGGCAACTCCGCGTATGTGCATGCCGGGACACTCGCCAACCCGAAGAACGATGCCACTGACATCGCTGCGGCGCTCAGAAAATCCGGCTTCGAGGTGATCGCGGCCTTTGATCTGGATAAGGCCTCTTTCGATCGGAAGATCCGCGATTTCGCAAGCGCGCTAGCGGGTGCCGAGGCTGGTGTGTTCTTCTATGCGGGACACGGCATGCAGGTGGGCGGCAGGAATTATCTCGTGCCCATAGATGCCGAGCTCACAACTGCCGAGGCAGTTGATTTCGAGATGGTGCAGCTCGACGTCATCCATCGAACGATGGAGCGCCAAGCAACCACGAACATCATTTTTCTGGATGCATGCCGCAACAACCCGCTCTCGCGCAACCTGGCACGGGCCATGGGCACACGCTCAATGGAAATCGGACGGGGACTGGCCCCGGTCGAGAGTGGCGTGGGCACGCTGATTAGTTTCTCGACCCAGCCAGGGAACGTCGCACTCGACGGTAGCGGTCGCAACTCGCCATTTGCGGGGGCGCTTGTGCAGCGCATCGCCTCTTCGACGGATGATCTGAGCGCACTCCTCATTGATGTGCGCAATGACGTGCGGAAGGCAACGGAGAACAAGCAGGTGCCGTGGGAACACTCGGCGCTTACGGGGCGCTTCTATTTCAATCAACCGGCACAAAGCAGCGTGCCGGACACATCGACACCAATGCCTAGAGTGCGCTTGAGCGAGGCAGCCGAGGCGTGGGCAGCCGCCAAGGATACGACGAGCATTCCCCTCCTCCAGGATTTTATCGCGCGCTACAAAGAGACCTTTTATGCCCAACTCGCACAAGCGCGGATCGCCGAATTACGTAACCAGGAGGCAGTGGCGCGGCAAAAGACGGAAACGCCCAAGCCCGCTGACTTAGGAAGAACCGAAACGGTAGTAGCCGTAACGCGATTCAATGGAACGTGGCGGGTCGAGTACTTTGGGAACGACTATTGTACGACGTCGCGGCATCTCGTGGGACAATGGGTGATTGCGAATGGTGTGGTGGTGAACGTGGATGGCGAACGCGGGGTTATCTCGGGCAGTGGTGAAGTTGAATTGCGGCGACGGGACTCGAGCAATCCGCTTAAGGTCTACGCAATACGGGTGCGGCTCACTGGGTCGCATGGCAGAGGCAATTTTCAAATCGAGGGTCGTCGATGCGGCGGCACTATAAGCGTGACGCGAATGTGAGCACTACACTCAGAGCGTCGCGCTGACCATGTAGCGTGAGAGCGCGAGCCCCACGCACGCGGCCGCCCGGCTCAGTTAGCGTCTTGGCGCGAACATGTAGAGCGTTCCCATCCGCTCATATCCCACGTGCGGATACAAAAGCGCCCCCGTGCGACTAGCGGTCAGGACCGAGCACTTCGAGCCGCGCGCCCGGTCGTCCCGCAGCATTCTCGACAACAGTGCCCGGCCGATGCCGCGGCGCCGGTGAGACGTGCTGACGTACATGTCCGCGCACCACGTGGCGCCCGCCGCATCCACGCTTCGCACGCGCCCCACGATGTCTTGACCCTCGAGCGCTACATACTGGCGAAACGGGCTATCGTCTCCGAAGAACTCGCTCGAGATCGGCCGCCTGCGTGTGACCTTGCCCAGCCGTTCCGCGAGTGCCGGAGTGTGCACGCGCTCGATCGAAACAGGCGATGGCAGCGTTGGAATTCGTTTCAGGCGTTGCACGAAAAAGCCTTCGATAGCGAGCAGTCGATATCCCAGGGCTTTGTAAGCGGTTCGCGCCGGCACGTCCGGCTCACCCTCGGCCAGCAGGGCGCACACAAAGAAGCGGCCGCGTGTGTGGCGGCGCGCGATCTCATCCACCTTCTTGGGTTCCACATCGCGCGCGATCCACTCCTCCTTGCGGTAATCGCTGGCTTTTTTGCGCGGGGCGTCGCGCATGACCCATACCGGCCCGACGCGCGTGGCCTCGTAGGGAAAGGTATGGCTGCGACCGGCACAGTGCCCGCGCACGAACACCTCGATCGCGAAGTCTATCTCTCGGTTTCGGCGCATGAGCTGGGTCATCAAATGGGCGACGCAAGCCTATTACCACGTGGGTGTGCGTTCCCTCATCATATGAATGTTCAGTCCGGTCTTGCGGGCTGGCCTGCGCGCCGCGCCTCGTCGATGCTTCACGCGAGATCGCCATAGTGCCTCACCGCTGGGGATGGGGCTTCGCATGTCGCCCGCCATGCGGCCTTCCGGTCGAGGGAAGCAAGCCACGCGGCCCTTGGCGCGCAAGATCTTGCGGCAAGGCGGGTTTCGGGCGAAGGTTTGCGACCTACCAGGTAGGAGAGGAAGCAATGTTCTCGCACGTCATGATTGGTACCGATGATATCGCCGCCTCCAAGAAGTTCTACGATGCCGTGCTCGGCGCCATCGGCATTCCCTCGGGCAACGCCGATCCCAAGGGTCGCATCTTCTATCGCACCAAGACTGGCTTGTTCGGGATCACCAAGCCCATCGACGGTGATGCCGCGACCCACGCCAACGGTGGCACCATCGGCTTTGCCTGCGACAGCCCCGAGAAGGTCAAAGCTTTTCACGACGCCGGTGTGGCCAACGGAGGCAAGAGCATCGAGGATCCGCCGGGCTGGCGAGAGGGAACTTTCGGCAAGCTTTATCTCGCCTACCTGCGCGATCCCTACGGCAATAAAATCTGCGCACTCCATCGGGGGTGAAGAGGGCCATATGGGTCGCAGCCGATTGCTGGCTCGCGCGCTCGGCGGTTACCCGGGCGCCCCCCGAGCTGGATCATCGCAGCCGGATCATCGCAGCGATGAGCTCAATCCGGGGCAGCATGCGGCAAATTTCGGGTACAACATGTGAGGGCTCTGGAGGTTTTCCCCCAGAGCCCTCTTGGCGCTCCCTCCCTGAGGGGTCGGCCCAGCGATCAGCGTCGCAAGACCGTTCCTCCGTGAGCGCAAAGGCCGGCTCCCATGGAGAAGGAGCCGGCAACGACGGGGCGCTGGCGAATTGGAGACTGCAAGCCCGCCGTTCAGCTCCAGCTTAACCCCTTGTTGATGGAAAGAGCATCCCGTAGTGATACGGAATTGACAGCCTTTTGCGAGGCTCGTCGAAAGCGCCGTCTCAAAGCCCCGCGGAGGCTATCGCTCGTCAAAGTTCTGCGCTGTCAGGACCTTGCGAACGAGATCGGCAAGGTTGGTTGCGCCCAGGCGCTCCATGACCCACGCACGGTAATTTTCGACCGTTCGTGGGCTGATGCCGAGGCGAATGGCAATTTGCTTGTTGGAGAGCCCCTCGGTCACGAGCTCCATCACCTCTCGCTGGCGGCGCGGCATCTCGCAGATGCGCAAGAGGATCTCGGCCTTTTGGCCGTGCTTGACCCGCATCATCTGTGCGACCGTACAGGCCTCCTCGACGAGCGCAATCAACCGATCCGCATTATAGGGCTTTTCGACGAAGTCGAACGCGCCAGCCTTGATGGCGCTCACCGCCATGGGCACGTCCCCGTGACCTGTAATAAGGATGAGAGGCGCACTGTGGGCTTGCTCATTCAACGTGCGCTGCAGTTCAAGTCCAGAAAGACCAGGCAGTCGTACGTCACTGACGATGCAGGAAACGCGTCCGAGGGCGTCGCTCGCGAGGAACTCTTCCGCACACCCGAATCCTTCCACTGCCATGCCGCGGCCCTCCAGCAGCAGGCGCAGGGAATCGAGGACTGCTTCGTCATCGTCGATCAAGGCGATCGTCATAGAAGCCTACCTGATCGGCAACGTGAACGACACGGTGGCGCCACTCGACGCGCTCGCAATTGTGAGGCGACCTCCGTGCGCCTCGATGATGGAGCGGGCCAGCGACAATCCCAATCCCAGGCCATCCTCCTTCGACGTCGTGAACGGAAACGACGCGCGGTCGATAAGATCCGGATCAAAGCCTGGGCCATTGTCGCGAACTCGAATGAGAATGGCGTTCGATCCGTCGCGCAGTGCATCGATCACCACGTTTCCGTCCCTTCGCTTTGCTGCAGCAGTCGCCTCGACGGCATTGCGCACCAGATTGACGATCACCTGTTGGAGCTGGAGTCCGTCGGCGTGGACCAGCGGGAGATTGGCCTCAACATTCAATTCGACCGAAACTGGTTCAGCGTGGCAATAGGTGAGAGCTTCCTCGATCAATTGGGAAATTGCAATGGGACCAGCTTCACTGCGCCCCAACTGGATGAAATCGCGCAAGCGTCGAACGACCCTGGCCGCGCGTTCAACCTGGGCAATCATCTTTTCAGAAGCCTCAGATGCCACCACTGCGTCCCGCGCAGAGGACGCGACGCGCGCATAGTTGGCAATCGCTGTAAGCGGCTGGTTGATCTCATGCGCGAGCGCGGCGGCAAATTCTCCCATCGTGCTCAGGCGCAGCGCCCGATCCAAAGCTTGTTGGTTCAGGCGTAGTTGCCGTTGAATCCGCTGCTGTTCGTTGACGAGGGCCCCGACCGCGAGCCCGGTTATCGCCAGCACCACCAGCAGCGCCTGGTACGCGGTGACGTTGGCCGCATCTGGTTCGGCGAAATGGGCCGCGGTCATCAGTCCCAG
>JAMXLN010000147.1 GCA_024281145.1 Hyphomicrobiaceae bacterium
GTTGTCGACCGCAAGCAGGGTGTCGCGCCCGGCGAGCAGCCGGGCAAGCGCGGGCACGTCCTGAATGTCATAGACGATGGAGCCGGGGTTATCGAGGTAGACCATCCGGGTATTGGCCTTGAGGCGCCCTTCCACCTCCCTGTGGCCGCCGGCGTAGAACTCACAGGCGATACCGCGCTTGGCGAGAAAGGTCTCGGCGATGGCGCGTGCTGGTCCATACACCGTCTCGGCCAGCAAGACATGGTCACCCGGCCGCAGCATCGCCAGGAAGACATGGGCAATGGCGGCAAGCCCCGTCGGGAGCAGCACCGTGCGCGCCCCACCCTCGACCTCGTTGATGGCATCCTCGAGCGCAAACGTGGTGGGCGTGCCGTTGGAGCCATAGGAGAAGGTGCGCTCGCCTTTGGCGCGGCGCGCCTGCACCCCCCGGCGCGTGGGAATGTCGCGATAGAGCACGGTTGAGCAGCGCACCACCGCCGGGTTCACCGTGCCCACTTCACCCATCATCGTGGCGCGTGACGCGTGTACGAGCCGCGTCTTCTCCCGATCACTCACCCTTCCGGCTCCTCAAGCTGTTCCCACCCCCAACCTGGGGTAAGGCGTCTGCCCCCTTGCTCATCCCCGTTGCTACTGAAGCATTTCCCCCGATTTGGCGCCAGGACGGCGCATCTGGACCTGCAGCACCTCGGGGCGCGCGCAGGCAACGGGCCAGACCCCAGAACCAGACCAACAGGCCAGACCAACAGGCCAGACCAACAGGCCAGACCAACTGGACCAGACGAGAGGTCCAGACCCGACCCAGACCTGGCCATCAGTGGCCGGTCGGCGCGGGAGGCGCCCTTCAGCGCGTGCCGCTATCTATTGGGACTGCAGGCGCTCGAGCCGACGTTGCGCTTTGACCGCGGTTGCATCAAGGGCGAGGGTACGCCGATAGTCGGCGGCGGCCGCGGCGTTATCGCCCAGCCGCTCCTGCGCCAAACCACGGTTGAAATACGCCAACGCGAAGCTCCCATCGAGTTCGATGGCCCTGGAGAAGTCTCCAATCGCGCGCTCGTACTGCTGCCGATCGAAGTAGGCATTGCCGCGGTTGTAGGGGACCAGGGGATTGTTGGCATCGAGCGCCAATGCCGCACTGTAGTCCGCGAAGGCAAGCTCGTACTTGGTGCGCTGAGCGTAGATGTTGGCCCTATTGAGATAGGCGGTGGCGAGGTTTTCGGGCGAACCTTTGCCGAGCCGGATATAGGCCGTGCAGCCCCGCAGCTGGAGATCACGGTCCCGGAGCTGGTTGCAGTCCTCAGCCGGACCGGCGTGCGCCAAGCTGGCGCCAAAGACGAGCGCGGCACATACTGCGATGGTTCGCATGACCCTGGGCCCCGATTTATCCCCCAAAACGAGGGGAGCATAGCAAGGGCAGCTGCCATTAGGATATGCGATCGCAGGCGGAGCTGTGCAAGACCCTTCTTGCAGCCGCCCGCATAAGTCGACGGAGCTCTCACAGGGATTGGTCCCCCGCTCCGCGAGGTCGCCCTGCGCCTCCCCCTGCCGCTCCCAACGCCTTGTCAGCGGCGACCCGCAGCAAGAGGAATTGTGGTGGCTAATCTTTTTGCCTCTCTTTCACACGCCTTCGTTTATAAGAATGGTGCGAAGCTCGATTATGTCGGTTGTTAAGATCCTGGGAAAAGAATGCCCGATCCCGGTTGCCCCAACAGGACTTGCAGAGGCCGTGGCAAGTGGACAACGCGGCGCCTTGTTTGCAGCCCGACCGCACAGGATTTTCGTATCACGAATCGCCGAATACGGATATTGATGTGAAATCAACGCATTTTCCCCCATTTCACCAGCGCAATCGCAGCAAAGGGCAGCACATGCAAAAGACCGAGATGAGCATCCCCAGGATCGCTCCCAAAAAGAAGGTGGCCAAGGCCGAAACCGTTACGCTTCGCCACCTGGCCGTGACGTTGGCCGAAAGCCATGACGTGCCGAAGTCGCAGGTCAACGCCATGCTCATGGGTATGATCGGCGAGATCGCCAAGCATCTGAAGAAGGGCCGACGCATTCGCATCAGCGGGCTCGGTATCATTCAGGTGCGCAAGCGCCCGGCGCGCATGGGCCGCAACCCGGCCACCGGCGAAGCCATCAAAATCAAGGCCAGCAAGAAGATCGCTTTCCGAGCGGCCAAGGACCTCAAAGAAGCCATCTAAAAACGATCGCACGCGATGCCACCGGGGGCCCCGCCATGCGGGGCCCTTTTTCATTGAGCGGCGCCCGCCCGCGGCCCCCTTTGCAGGGCGCAGGTTCGATGCTTGAGTGGGGCGTGCCTTCGGGAGATCCCCCATGCGCCTCTTCGCCGCCACGCTTGCCACCGAGACCAACACGTTCTCACCCCTGCCGACCAGTCTCGCGGCCTACAAGGAAAGCGTTTTCTACCGCCCAGGCGAGCACCCCGACGACGCCCCGCGCATGTGTACGGCTCCGCTGTTCGTCGCTAGAGGGCGGGCGGCGCAGGAGGGGTTCACGCTCATCGAGGGAAGCTGCTTCGCCGCCAGCCCCTCTGGTACCACCAATCGGGCCGATTATGAGCTCATGCGCGACGAGATCCTCGATCAGCTGCGGGCCGCAATGCCGGTGGACGGCGTGCTCTTCGGACTGCACGGCGCCATGGTCGCCTACGGCTACGACGACGTGGAGGGCGATATCCTAGAGCGCGCACGTGCCATCGTTGGCAAAGAGTGCGTGATCGGCGTGGAGCTTGACCCTCATTGCCATCTTACTTTGAAGCGCATCCGCGCCTGCGACATCATCGTTTGTTACAAGGAATATCCCCATACCGATGTGGTGGACCGCGCCCAGGATGTGCTCGACCTCGTGCTCGGGACACTGCGGGGCAAGATCAAGCCGGTGATGTCGCTCTACGACTGCCGGCAGCTGCAGAGCTATCCCACGACCGAGCCGTTGATGCGTGCCTTTGTCGACCGCATCAAGGCAATGGAGGGTAAGGACCGCATCCTGTCGATCTCCATCGTGCATTGCTTTCCGTATGCGGACGTGCCGGAGAACTCAAGCCGCGTATTGGTGATCGCTGACGGCGAAAAGGACAAGGCCGATCAGTTGGCGATGCGGCTCGGACGGGAGCTCGTCAGCATGCGCGGCAAGACCATTCCGCCATTCCTCAACATTGCCGATGGCGTGGCTGCGGCGCTGGCGAGCAACGCGGCCCCAATCGTCATCGCCGAACCTGCCGATAACGCCGGCGGGGGAGCGCCATCCGACAACACCTCCATTGTGCGCCATCTTATTGAGCGCAACGTGGAGGGCGCGGCCGTCGGGCCGATCTGGGATCCGATCGCGGTTCGGCTCTGTTTCGATGCCGGAGAAGGCGCGATGTTGCCACTGCGGTTCGGCGGCAAGATTGGTCCCGCATCCGGTAGCCCCGTTGACGCGGTGGTAACCGTCATGCGGTTGGCGCGCGACTGCTGGCAAAGCTTCGGGCCCACGCGCGTCCCCCTTGGCGACTGCGCTGCGGTGCGGGTGGGCGGCGTCGAGGTCGTGCTCATCACCAACCGCACGCAGGCGCTGGGCCTGGAGCTCTTCACCAACTTAGGGATCGACCCGCGGCAGCGCCGCATTGTCGTCGTCAAATCCACCAATCATTTCATGGCGGCCTTCGGCCCCATCGCCAAACGCGTAATTTACGTTGATTCCGACGCCCCGCTGGCACGCGACTACCGCAAGATCACCTACCGGCGCGTCGAGCGCCCCATCTGGCCCCTCGACGAGGAGACGAA
>JAMXLN010000148.1 GCA_024281145.1 Hyphomicrobiaceae bacterium
GCCATGGGGTGCGCATCGCGCCGGAAACCGCGATAGATGGCGTGGATCTGCTCGTTGAGCATCGTGTGATGCGTAATGTCCGAAACAAACTGCGATTTCTGCCCGCTCGACGGCAGCTCGCCGTTCAACAGCAGCCAGGCGACTTCCAGGAAATCTGAATGTGCGACAAGCTGGTCTATCGGGTAGCCCCTGTAGAGCAACAAGCCGTTGTCGCCGTCGACAAATGTGATCGCCGAGCGGCAGATGCCCGTAGATGTCAGCCCGGGATCAAATGCGTATCGGCCAGTCGCCTTGCGAAGGCCGCGCACGTCGATCATGTCGTCGCCCAGGGTTGCGTGCAGGACGGGCAGACTCGCTGCCGAACCAGCGGCGGGGTCGCTCAGCACCATCGAGGGTGAGTTGAGCCGAATGTCCTGCATGGTCACCTCCGCAATCGCGATTCCCTAGGTGCTGCGCAGTGGACATCTGCACGACAATCTGGTCAATCTTGATAATGCTGATCAACATATCCCAGGAGCTACCATGCTGATCTCAGCGCAGGAGGCAGCCAGGCGTCTCGGGGTGAAGCCCGCAACTCTATACGCCTACGTCAGTCGTGAACTGTTGCGATCTGCGCCGGGGCCCGATAGCCGGTCGCGACGCTACTATGCTGAGGACGTAGAGCGCTTAAAGCGATCGCGCCATGCAGGCCCCCGCAGCGGCAAACCACCCAAGCCCTTCGACAGCCTAACGCCTGTCTTAGATACGACGATCAGTCTGATCGAGAATGGTCGCCTCTTCTATCGCGGCAGTGATGTCGTGAAACTGGCTGAGACGGCTGACCTCGAGACAATCGCCCAGGTCCTATGGGAACAGGCTGATCCTGAGAACTTCCGCGTTGGCCAGATGCAAGCTCAGTTGCGGCGCTTGCTCGTCGGCCGGCATCTTCCGCTCATGGCGATGGATCGTGCACGAATGATCCTGTCTGAACTGACCATGCATGACGTGGCGGCGCTCGACACTTCGCCCTTGGCCGTGCGGCGTACCGGCGGCCGCCTCGCGGCCGTTCTCGCCGGCTCCGTCACCCGCACCATGCCCTCTGGGCTGGCGATCCACGAAGAGCTTCGGCGCGTTTGGAAGTTGGATGCCTCAGGGGGCGATCTGGTGCGTCGCTGCCTTGTGCTCATTGCCGACCATGAACTCAATGCTTCGACCTACGTGGGGCGTTGTATCGCCTCGACGGGGGCCACACCCTATGCCGTGGTGCTTGGTGCGCTCGGGGCTCTGTCAGGACCCAAGCATGGCGGCGAGACAGGCCGCGTCGAAGCGTTTCTTCGAGAGGTGCTGCGCTCCGGCGACGTTGAGCGTGCTGTCGCCGAGTGCTTGCAGCGCGGCGAGCGTATTCCGGGCTTCGGCCAACCCCTTTACCCCGATGGCGATCCGCGCGGCCGCGATATCATCGATGCAATTAGGCGCTCAAGATATGCGCGCACGAGCGTCAGACTGATCGAGATTGGCGAGCGAGTTTCCGATTTGATCGGGCGCCATCCAAATGTCGACTTCGCCCTTGGACTTGTTTCCATAGCACTCAAGCTGCCGCCGGGCTCGGGTCTAGGCATGTTTCTGATCGGGCGCTCCGTGGGGTGGATCGCACATGCACTTGAGCAATACGCAACAGGGGCGCTCATCCGCCCGCGGGCGAGATACGTGGGCGTCCTTCCAATCGCCGTGCAATAGCGTCAATCGATCGTGCGCGGCAATGCTCCGGTCTGCCTTGAGTGGGGGGCCATGAGGCCGAGCCGACCGACAAATGTCGAGATCTGATCCACGGCTTCGCGGGCTTCGGGCAGAAGGTGGATGAAAACGGGCCAGACATGCGGGAGGCTATCGCGCCGCACCAGTTCGACTTCGACGCCAGCTGTGCGCGCTCGTTCCGCCAACCGCACCGCGTCGTCGAGCAGGGTTTCCTGGTTGCTCGCGAAGAGCAGCATTGGCGGCAGCCCCGCAAGATCAGCGTAGACGGGAGAGGCTCGGGGGTCGCGTGGGTCTGACCCGGCAAGGTACAACGCCGCTGCCCGCCGGATGCCGTCGGGCCTGAACATCGCGCAGCTGCGCGCGTTGGCCACCATTGAGCGACCGGTGCAAGCCAGGTCGCACCATGGCGAGAACGCGATGAGAGCGGCGGGAGGCGGCAGGCCGACCGTGCATGCACCGACCGCGGTGGCGATGGCAAGGCCGCCGCCGGCGGAATCGCCGGCGATCACAATCCTGGCATTTGGATGCATCGCGACCAGCCAGCGATAGGCTTCGGCGGCATCTTCGACGGCGGCCGGAAACGGGAATTCGGGAGCGAGCCGGTAGTCTAGTCCATAAGCGAGGCCGTCGAGCGCTTTGGCGAGCGAAATTATGATGGGGCGGTGGGTCTTTGGGGAGCCGAAGAAGTACCCCCCTCCGTGCAGGTAGTAGAGGATCACGGGGCCGTTGGCTGCGCCAGCCCCAATCCTTTCCACTTTGTCAAAACGCAGCCCCTGTTCGCTGATGACCTCCGTGATCCGTATATCTTCCGGCACACGGAGCACGCGGCGCGGCGGCCTGTGCATCATGCGCCTGGACCGCTCAAGATCAATCGCCTTGTCTGCGTGGCGCTTCATGCCCCAGCGGAGCATCGCGTTGAGCAATCGGGCCCTCCAGCTCGCCATCACGCGCCTTCCGGCTTGTTGCGTCGCCGCGCCCTTTCGAGGCTGCGCGCAATAACCTTCCAATAGGAGGCCGGCAGCAGTCGTTGCACGAGGTCGGCACGGCGCGCGTCGCTGCCGATCAGGATCCGGGGTTCATTGCGCTCGATGCCCCTCCGGATGCGCCGCGCAGCGGCTTGCGGGGTCATCTCGACCAAGCTTTCGAAACCTTCAATCATCTCCGCCCGCCCACCATCGCCACGCACGAGCGCTCCCACTCGTGAGTTGCGGGCAATGGAGGTGGCAACACCTCCAGGATGGACGACGGAAAGCCGCACTGGGCTGCGAAGCAAGTCGAGCTCATGGCGGAGGGCCTCCGAGAAGCCCCGCACGGCAAACTTGGCGGCACAGTACGCGGTCTGACCGGGTGGCGCGATGATACCGAAGATGCTCGAGAGATTGACGATGTGCGCTTCCCTCTGCCGTGTGAAATGGGGCAGGAGGAATCGCGTACCATAGACGACACCCCAAAAATTGATGTTGATGAGCCATTCCATGTCAGCGAGCTCGATTTCGCGGAACTGGCCGAACAGGGCGACCCCAGCATTATTGATCACGATGTTGAGGGCAGGGTGGGTAGAGACGACCTCCTCGGCGAGCGCCTCCATTTGGCCGCGATCGGCCACGTCGACCGCGTGCACGGACACTTTCCTGCCGGCCAGGGCCTTGAGCTCCCCCGCCAGGGCGTTCAATCCGGCTAGGTCGCGATCGGCGATGGCAATGTCGCACCCGCCGGCGACAAGCTCACGCGCAAGCGCCTTGCCAATGCCGCTCGCGGCCCCGGTCACAAGGCATGCGGCCCCGGAAACTTGCGTTATT
>JAMXLN010000149.1 GCA_024281145.1 Hyphomicrobiaceae bacterium
AGCGGTGATGCGCGATACGACACGCAACAAGCACGCAGCCAGCGCGGGGCTGAGGTAGACGAAATCATCGCCGCCTGGACCCGACAGCACAGCAAACAAGAGGCCATGCAGCTGTTCGGTGCCGCTGGCGTGCCCGCAGGCGCTGTATTCGACACGCTGGAGCTCCTGAACGATCCGTCCTTTGCGGAGCGCGGCATCATGCAGACGGTCGACCATCCCACCACCGGCAATGTCAAAGTGCCATCCTGGCCAGTGCGCTTCGACGGCGCGCCATCCAAGGTCGAACCGTCGCCGCTGCTCGGCCAGCACGTCGACGATGTCCTCAGCGCTTGGCTCGGCATGCGCGCGGACGAGCTCGCAGCCCTGCGTGAGGAAGGTATCGTCTGAGGCCAGCTGGGGAGCGCCGAACGCAGGCGGGCTCGAAGTTCTTCCCGGGCAACGCGCTCTGCCGTCCCCAGCACCTATGATGCGTCCACAGTTGCCCGCCTCGCGCAAGGTTGGCGCGGTCAATTCGCTGATCAGTCGCGCGATGCGTCCCAGAATCATCTTCGCCGCCGGATTTCTCATCCTCTTTGTTGGCGGCGGTGCCCGCTATGCCATCGGCCTCACCTTCAAGCCCATGGTGACCGAGTTTGGCTGGCACAGGGGCGAGCTCGGATTGGCTGTCGGCGCCTACCTCGTGGTCTCGGCATTGGCAACCTACCTTGCCGGTCATTTCGCCGACCGCATGAGCCCACGCCTTCTTTTGAACGCCGGTGTGCTCATTAGCGCGCTTGGTATCGGGCTCATGAGCCTGGTCACGCAGCCCTGGCAGGCGCTGCTATTCTATGGTGTTGTATTCGCCATTGGCAGCGGCTTTGCCTCCCTCACGCCGGTGGGCGTCATCATCGCTAGCGCCTTTCCGGCGCGCACCGGTTTTGCCAATGCGGCAGTCATCTCCGGAACGAGCGTCGGTCAGCTCGTCATAATCGCCGCTCTCGCCACCCTGCTCGTGGACATCGGTTGGAGCTCGGTGTTCGTGTGGCTCGCCATCGCCCATTTAGCAATCATCCCTATTCTCTTCGCTGCGCTGCCCAGTGGACGACGCCTCTACGCTGGCCTGGCCCGCGGTGGATTGCGCCTGGCAGAGGCTCTACGCACGCGACAGTTCTGGATGTTGCTCGTCATCTATGCCATCTGCGGCCTGGATGACTTCTTTGTCGCAACGCACGTGGTTGCCTTCGCGCAAGATCGTGGCGTCGAAGCGCTGCTCGCGGGCCAACTGCTGGCGCTGATGGGCCTCACAGGCGCTATCGGCCTGATGATCAGCGGCCTCTTGAGCGACCTCGTTGGTCCCGCGTGGACTGCCGCCCTCTCGTTTGGGACACGCGTTGCCGTGTTCGGCCTCATCGCCGTCGATCAATCCACGTCTTCGATCGCAATCTTTGCGCTCCTGTTCGGCGCCACCTTCCTTGTCACGGCGCCCCTGGTCGTGTTGTTCGTCCGTGACAATTTTGGAATGATTGAGTTGGGTGCCCTCAGCGGATTTGTCACGATGGTGCACCAGATCTTCGGCGGCCTTGGCGCTTATGGCGGCGCCGTGATCTTCGACGCGACCGGAACTTACGATGCCGCTTTCCTCATTTTGCTTGTGGCCTCGTGCCTCGCTTTTGCCCTCTCGCTGATGCTGCAGCGCCAGCCTCGTCTCACGCAATCGGAAAGCGCAAAGTCATGAAATGTCATGAAGCATGGGCGCGGGGGCGCGCGCAGGCCCGCAACCTTCAGGATGCGCCAGCACTGCGTGGACTACAAATGCGCCCCGCAGCACAGCTTGCCTTGCCACACTGAGCACGTCTTCCAGCGTCGCTTCGATCGACTGTTCCCCACACCGTCGCGGCCGCTCTCCGTCCCGGCGTGAAATTTCGCAACGGCACGCGCGCTCAAGCCCTTTGTGCCGCCGAACCACCCGCTTTGTGGGGCGATCGTTCCGCCCATTGCTGCGTGCCACTTTCCGCCCCCTAGCGCGCGAGAGCCCCGCTCTTGTCGGGACAGCCAAGAGGGACGCCCCCCACCCCGTCGAACGCAGCTCATGAAGAGGGTCGCGACAGCCCGATTATTCCGCTCACGTCATATGGTCATGGCGCGCTTGCGCGTCATTCGGCGCCCTGGAACACTTCTTCTCGGCCCTTGCGGATGGAGGGAATGACGGCGATCACCACCAGGACCAGAGACAGCGCCAACAGACCGCCGCTCAGCGGCCGATCGATGAAGGTCATGAAGCTACCGCGGGAGATCACCAGGGATTGACGCAGCTTCTCTTCCATCAGCTTGCCGAGCACGAATCCCAACAGCAATGGCGCCGGCTCAAACCCGAACTTAACGAGCGCGTAGCCGAAGAAGCCAAACCCCGCCGTCATAACGACGTCGAAGGGCGAGTTGTTCACCGAATAGATACCGATGCAGCACAGCAGAACGATTGAGGGAAACATCAACCGATAGGGTACCTTCAGGAAGCGCACCCACACACCGATCAGGGGCAAGTTGATCACGAGCAGCATCAGATTTCCGATCCACATCGACGCAATCATGCCCCAGAACAGGTTGGGCTGTTTGGTCATGATCTGCGGACCCGGAATGATGCCATGGATGGTCATTGCACCCACCATCAGCGCCATGACCGCATTGGGCGGAATGCCGAGGGTGAGAAGTGGAATGAAGGCCGTCTGCGCGCCGGCGTTGTTGGCGGATTCCGGTCCAGCAACACCCTCGATGGCACCGCGCCCAAAGCGCGAAGGATCTTTGGCGAGCTTCTTCTCCAGCGTGTAGGAGGCGAACGGGCCGAGCACGGCGCCATTGCCCGGCAACAGCCCCAGCAACCCACCTAAAAACGTGCCGCGCGCGATCGGCATGGCCGATTGGGCCATGTCATTGCGGTCCGGGAGGAGATGACCAATGGCGGCATGCACGACATCGCGCGTCTGCGAGCTCTCGAGGTTGCGCAAGATCTCGGCGAAGCCGAACATGCCCATCGCAATGACCGCGACGTCGATCCCGTCGGCGATCTCGCTCCACCCAAAGGTGAGGCGCTCCTCTCCACTCTCAAGATCAGTGCCGACAGTCGAGAGGAGGACGCCGACCAGGATGACCGCAATCGCTTTCAACACCGAGCCGCGCGCCAGCACCACGGCAAACATCAGCCCGAGCACCATTAAAGCGAAGTAGTCGGCCGGACCAAACAGGAGCGCCATGCGCGTCAGCGGCGCGGCAAGCGCGGCGATGACAAGCGTTGCCACGCATCCGGCGATGAATGAACCGATGGCGGCAATGCCGAGCGCAACGCCGGCGCGGCCCTGTTTGGCCATCTGGTGGCCGTCAAGGCAGGTCACCACCGAAGTCGCTTCACCGGGAATATTGACCAGGATCGAAGTGGTCGAGCCACCATATTGGGCGCCATAGTAGATGCCGGCCAACATGATCAGCGCGCCGGTCGGATCGATGCCGAACGTGATCGGCAACAGCATGGTGATGGTGGCGATCGGACCGACACCCGGCAGCACCCCGATCAGAGTGCCGACCAGGCAGCCGAGAAAGCACAGCAACAAGTTCTTGAGCGACAGCGCGACCGCCATCCCCAGGGCCAGATTGTTGAAGAGGTCGACCATCGCCGATACACAACCCTCAATCAGTGCGACCCAGACACGAGCGCTTTTGCGCTTGCTTTTAGCGCCTCGTAAGGTCCGTGCAGGGGTCCCAGAACGCCGATCACATCAAAGGGAATCGGCAGACTGAGCAGTTCCTTGAAGAGAAATCCGCACACCAGCGTTGCCACAAGCGCTGAAATCACGGCCTCAACCGGGCGGCTATCGCGGTCGGCAAGTGCCGCCACGATGAAGCAGAGCGGGCCTGCGACGACAAGACCCAGCGAGCGCACCGTGGCGGCGAACACGACCACGGAGGAGAGCACGTAGATGGGCCCGCGCAGGGACCAGCGCTCGAGCCGTTCGCCCGGGATCACAAGGCTCTGCACGAGGAGCAAAACGCCAAAACCTGCGACCAGCACCGACACGACCTTGGGCAGCAGGCCGGAGCCGATGCCGGACAGCTGACCGAAGGGAAGCGTGAAGGCACCGCCGTAGCCGATCCCGGCGATCGCGATCAGGAAGAGCCCGCCGCCAAAGTCGATAGGTGATCGGATGAACGAGCCGCTCGGAGCACGATTGGGCACCTCACTCATCCCCGGCCCTCACGACAAACCCTCCAGTGACTGCCCATGTGGCACCCCAGCAGCCGCACCCGCAAACTCCACACCGCACGTGCAGCGCCCTAATGCGATACCGCCACGTACGCTGCCGACGCAACTCTCCGCGCGGCCTTTCTGGCACTCAAAGACCGCCCGCACCGGAACCTAGCCCGTCCCCCACCGGCGCGTCCACCCGCGCCGATAAAATGCCCTCCCACACAGCTAGCAACGCGTTCCGGGCGCGGATAAGGCCGATCGGTGGATGGCCTCATGCAAGATCAAGACAACATGCCGCGGCTGACGACCGGTGCCGTCCGCAATCTGGTGCCGGCAGGAGAAGCCGTCCGCAGCGATGAGGGTGTCGGGGGGCGCAGCGCGCACCGCCGGCAGCAAGCTGAGCTCGCCCATGGCCATGGAAACTTCGTAGGTGTCGGCGCCGTAGCCAAACGCACCGGCCATGCCGCAACAGCTTGCCTCCACGCTCTCCACCTCAAGCCCATCGATGAGCGCCAGCGCAGCCCCGACCGAGCTCAAGGCGCCAAACGCCTTCTGGTGACAGTGTCCATGCAGCAACAGTTTGCCTTGGTGCCGGGCGATCGGACCCATCACGCGTCCAGCGCCCGCCTCGCGTGCCAGGAACTCTTCGAAGAGCAAGGCGCTGGCGGCGAGCTGCTCGGACTGGGCGCCCGGCAGTAGAGCCCGAAATTCGTCCCGCAGCGTCAGGAGGCACGACGGCTCCAGTCCGACCACAGGCACGCCGCGAGCGACAAAAGGGGCAGCCGCCGCCAGCAGTCGGGCCGCTTCGGCGCGGGCCTCATCCACGAGGCCCGCCGACAGGAACGTGCGACCACAACAGAGCGGGCGCTTGCGTGCCAGCCACCTTGGGCCCATGCGGCCGTCGCCGGCGTCCGGGCGGAGCCACTGAACGTGGTACCCAAGCCGGCCAAGCACATCGACCGCTGCGCGCAGGTTCTCCGGCTCGAAGTAGGTGTTGAAGGTGTCGCCAAATAGGGCAACTTCGCGCATCTGCCTCCCTCGCGGATGCGCGTCTGCCACCCCTCCAAAGACATCGCGACGCCACGCCGGGAGCTTGCGCCGGGCCGATAGTCCGGTCAGAGGCTGCGCCAGGGCCGCCAAACCAGGGAGGCTGTTGCGGGCATTGAAGAGGGGTGCAAGGCGCGCGGCGTAGGGAGCATAGTGCGGCAA
>JAMXLN010000150.1 GCA_024281145.1 Hyphomicrobiaceae bacterium
GGCACCGAGCTGGAGGCCGATCACGGTGATCACGGGCACCAGCGTGTTTTTCAGCGCATGGCCGAAGTTGATGGCGCGCTCCGGCAGCCCGCGCGCGCGGGCAAACTTTATGTAATCGGTGCGCAGCACCTCGAGCATTTCGGAGCGCACGAGCCGGGTCACCAGCGTCATCTGGAAGAGGCCCAGCGTGATCGCCGGCATGATCAGGGCCTTGAGGCCTGAGGCGGTCAAGAACCCGGTGCGCCAAAAGCCGATCTTGACCACCTCGCCGCGGCCGAACGAGGGCAGTACGCCGAGCCAAACGGAGAAGATGTAAATGAGCAGGATGCCGATCAGGAACGTCGGCAGCGACACACCGATGAGCGAGACGGTGAGGAAGATCTTCGACAGCCAGCTGTCGCGATGGATGCCGGTGTAGACCCCCATGGGTATGCCGAGCGCGACCGCGAAGATGGCGGCTGCGAGTGCCAGCTCCAGAGTGGCCGGAAAGCGCTCGGCGATGATCGCCGTCACCGGCTGTTTCATTTGGTAGGAAACGCCGAAATCGAAGCGCGCGGCGTTGCCCAGGAAACGGGCAAACTGCACGGGGATCGGATCATTGAGCCCCAGCTCCTCGCGCAGTCTCAGCCGGTCTTCAATCGAGGTATCTTGGCCCACGATCTGATTGATGGGATCGCCGACGAAGCGAAACACGGCGAAGGCGATGAGGGCCACCGTCACCATGACGAAGGCCGCCTCGAAGAGCCGGCGGATGGCGAATGCGAGCATCGGCAGTTCGCGGCTATCCCAGTGCGCATGGCCGCGGACCTTCCGCGGCCGTTGCGTTCTCGCCTATTCCATCTTCGCCCAGTAGAACAGAATCTGGTTGTCGGCGCGCTGTACGATCTGAACTTTCTTTGACACGCCCCAGATCAGCGATTGCTGGTGCAACGGGATGATGCCGGCCTCCTCGTGGCAGATGCGGAATGCCTGCGCGATCATGTCATCGCGCTTCTTGGTATCGGCTTCGACCAGGATCAGCTTGTTGAGCTCGTCGATCTTGGGATTGCAATAGCCGCCAAGGTTAAACGGTGCTCCATTGCCGTCGGCGTCACGACAGCCAATGATGTTCTCGATGACGTTCCAGCTGTCGAAGGAGCCCGGTGTCCAGCCAAGCAGGCTGAAGGAACTGTCATACTTGCTTGTCGCGAGCACCTTTTGAAAGTACTTGGCCTTTGACTGGGCATTGAGCTTCACTTTGACGTCGATGCGCGCGAGCATCTGCGCGATGGCCTGGCAGATCCCCTCGTCGTTGACATAGCGGTCGTTCGGGCAGTCCATCTCTACCTCGAAGCCGTTGGGGTAGCCTGCGTCCGCCATCAGCTTTTTGGCTGCGGCCACGTCGTAGGGCCAGCGTTTGAATTCGCCGGCACGGGCATAGAGGAGCGGAGAGATCAGCAGCGCCGAGTTCACCGACAAACCGCGCATCACCTTGGTATGGATGGCCTCCATGTCGATTGCTTGGTAGAAGGCCTTGCGCACACGGACGTCCTTGAAGGGGTTTTTGCCCTTGACGTTGGAGTAGAGCAACTCGTCCCGGAAAGAATCCATATTAAGGAAGATGGTGCGAAGCTCAGGGCCGATCAGCGCCGTCACGTTGGGGCTCGCCTTGACGCGCTCGACGTCCTGAACCGGCACGGGATCCATCATGTCGATCTCGCCCGACAACAGCGCGGCCACCCGCGTGGCGTCCGACTTGATGGTTTGGAAGATGACCTCGTCGAGATTGTGCTCCACCTTACCCCACCAGTTGGGGTTCGGCTTGTACACGGTTTTCACGCCGGGTTCGTGGCTGACAATGGTGAAGGGCCCGGTGCCGTTGGACTTGAGCGCGAAGGGATTGAGCGAGGTCGCCGACGACATCTGGGCCTGAACGGCGCCGTTGGCCTCGGCCCACTTCTTGGACATCATGTACCACGTGTCCCATTCGTAATGCAGGATGGGATTGGGCGTGGTGAGCACGAAGTCCACGGTGTAGTCGTCGACCTTGACCGCCTGCATGTCGCGAGGCGCACGCGTTACGATCTGTGAGCCGGGGCTGCGCAAGCGCTCGGTGGAGAAGACCACATCATCGGCGGTGAAATCCTCGCCGTTGTGGAACTTGACGCCCTTGCGCAAGTGAAAACGCCAGCGCAACGGATCGATGATCTCCCAGCTCTCGGCAAGCCCTGGGATGATCTTCAAGTCCTTGTCGCGCTTGGTGAGACCCTCATAGACGTTGCCCAGCGCGCCCAGCGTGAAGCTCTCGTTCAGCGTGTAGGGGTCAAGCGCATTGAGATCGCCCTGGAATGCGTAGCGGAAGGTTTTGGCCGACACCGGCGCGCCGCCAAGCCCGAGCGCGAGCGCGCCCATCAACACTAGGGTCTTGATCTTCATCTCAATCTCTCGCGAAAAGCTCTAGCGGCATGGCCCGTCGGGGCCGTGCGATATTGGCCGAAATCGGTGGGCCGGTCCAGGGCGGCTCCGACTTGACCCGGACGGGTCGGCGGTCCTAGGCAGGGACGCGAGGGCCCGCACGTTTGCGCAAAGGATGCCAAGCATGCAGAACGATAAGCTGGCGACCAAGAGCTCGCTCATCAAAGGCGCCACTGGCGAGTGGGAAGTGGTGGTTGGCATGGAGGTGCACGCACAAGTGGCCTCCAAGGCAAAGCTGTTCTCGGGCGCCTCGACGCAATTCGGCGGCGAGCCCAACACGCACGTGTCGCTTGTCGACGCGGCCATGCCCGGCATGCTGCCCGTCATCAATGAGGCCTGCATCGCCCAAGCCGTGCGCACCGGGCTCGGGCTCAACGCCAAAATCAACCTCGTCTCGGTGTTCGACCGCAAGAACTACTTCTATCCGGATTTACCGCAGGGCTATCAGATCTCGCAGTACAAACGGCCGATCGTCGGGGAGGGTTCGATCGAGGTGGACGTGGACGGGCAAACCGTGCGTGTCGGCATCGAGCGCTTGCACCTGGAGCAGGACGCGGGCAAATCCCTCCACGACCAACACCCCGAGCAGTCCTACGTTGATCTCAATCGCGCCGGCGTGGCGCTGATGGAGATCGTGTCCAGGCCCGACCTGCGCTCGGCCAGGCAGGCGCAGGCGTTCCTGTCGAAGCTGCGCTCGATTTTGCGCTACCTCGGCACCAGCGACGGCGATATGGAGAAGGGCAACCTGCGCGCCGACGTGAATGTATCGGTGCGACGGGCTGGCGAAGAGAGGCTCGCTACCCGTTGCGAGATCAAGAACGTCAATTCGATCCGCTTCATCGGCCAGGCGATTGAGGCCGAGGCGCGACGCCAGATCGACATCATCGAGGATGGTGGCGTGATCGAGCAGGAGACGCGGCTCTTTGATGCCGCCAAGGGTGTCACGCGCTCGATGCGCTCCAAGGAGGAGGCGCATGATTACCGCTACTTTCCCGATCCCGACCTTTTGCCGCTTGAGCTGACCGAGGACTTTGTCGCGCGCCTGCAGCAGGATCTGCCCGAGTTGCCCGATGCCAAGCAAGCGCGCTTCATGCGCGAATTCAAGCTCTCCGCCTACGATGCGGGCGTCCTGGTGGCCGAGCGCGAGAGCGCAGAGTTCTTCGAGGCCGTGGCCAAGGGGCGCGATGGCAAGATCGCTGCCAATTGGGTGATCAACGAGCTGTTCGGGCGCCTCAACAGGGAGGGTAAGGCGATCGATCAGTCGCCCCTATCGGCCAACCAGCTCGGCGCCATCATCGATCTCATCGCCCAGGGCGCCATCTCCGGCAAGATCGCCAAGGACGTGTTCGAAATCGTCTGGAGCGAGGGCGGCGACCCCGGCGAGATCGTGGCGCAGCGGGGTATGCGGCAAGTCACCGACACCGGCGTCCTCGATGCCGCCGTCGACGCCGTGATCGCTGCCAACCCGGACAAGGTGGCTGCCGTGCAAGGCAAGCCGGCCATGCTCGGCTGGTTCGTCGGTCAGGTGCTGAAGGCGACGGGCGGCAAAGCCAACCCGCAGGCTGTCAACGCGCTCTTGAGACAGAAGCTGGGGCTCTAGCGCCAAAGCGCTTGAGGCTCCCACCCACCGCGTGGGTCTTGGTTGGCTGGCGCACCGAGCGTGGCTAAGCACCATCGCCGTTCCGAGCAAAGAGCGGCCGCCGCCGGCGACCGCCATACGCTCGCAAGGTTGTTCTGGGGTGCGTTGGGGGAGCTGTCCTGAGGCTTTCCGCCTAGGACGCCTTGGCCGCGGCGGTTTTGGCTCTGGACTTGCCAGCGAGCTTCTTCAGGCGGCGGCGCACGGAGGCCGTGTTGCCTTGGATGCGCGTCACCTTCGCCCGCGGCGCGGCGCGGCGGCGCTTTTTCTTCTGCTTCTCGATGTTGCGCGCGGACAGGATGGCCATGTGCGGGCTCCTTGGTGGGTTGTGCCGCCAGATCTGGCGCGCGCCCCGTCTACCTCGGAGCGCGCGTTGGGGCAATCGCCTCGCGCAACCACACCTTGAGCGGCATGCCGCCCTTGGGCCGCAACGTTACGCGGCTAATGGGCTCGGGCAGATGCATGCCGTCCCACTCGAAGCGGGCGGCCCGCACGAAGCTTGCCAGCAGCGCCGTCGCCTCCATCATGGCGAAGCTGTTGCCGATGCAGGTGCGGGGACCGAAGCCAAACGGCATGAATTGGGTGCGCGCGTGGGCGGCCTCGTACTCGGGCCGGAAACGCTCCGGATCGAAGCGGTTTGGGTCCTCCCAAAGCGCCTTGTGCCGGTGCACGGCAAAAATGGGAATGAGGATCAGCATCCCGGCCTTGAGCGTGTGCCCGCCAAGCTCAATGTCCTCGGCGACAAGGCGCGTCATCACTGGTGCCGGCGGATAGAGCCGCATGGCCTCTTTCAGGACCGCGCGCGTGATGAGGAGACGGTCGAGTTCTCCGGCGGCGATCGCGCCGGCGCCCGCAACCGCGTGCACTTCGGCCAGGATGCGTTCCTGCCACTGCGGCGCGCGAGCGATGAGATAGAGCGTCCAGGTGAGGGCCTTGGCCGTGGTCTCATGGCCGGCGGCGAGGAAGGTGAGCAGGTTATCGACGAGCTGCTTTTGCGACATCGGCTCGCCGGTCTCGGGCGCCTGGGCGCGCGCCAAGCGGGCGAGGAGGTCATCGCCGACCAAGCCAGCGGCGCGGCGGCGGATCAGGATGGCTTCCACGGCCCGCCGCAGGCGCCGGGCTGCTCGGCGACGGCGGAACTTGCCCGGATACCAGAGCCAACGCGGAAAGTGCAGCATCGCGGCCGCGATCTCCCAGGAGATGGTGGCGAGCGTACCGTCGGAAGCCTTGAGGATCGCGGCAGCCTCGGCGTCGGCACTGCCGGCGAACATGGTGTTGGAGATGACCTGGAAGGTGGTGGCGGTCATATCGCGGTCGATGGCGGCAATGCTGCCCGGGGCGCGCGTGCGCCAGCGAGCGATTTGCCCTTCCGCAGCCGCCGTCATGGCTGGCACAAAGTGGGCGAGATCGGCAGGGCGGAAAAGCGGCGCTGCGGTGCGCCGCTGCCAGCGCCAGCTGGCGCCCTCGGAGGTGAGGATGCCATCGCCGAGGGTGTGCTGGAACACGCGCTTCTCGAGCGGCGTCTTGGGAAACTGCGCGCTCGCGTGTAGCAGCACCTTCTCGGTGAGCGCGGGTGCCGTCACCCACGCCAGTCCCCGCCCACCGCCGTCAAAGACCACGATCGGCTCCTCGTAAACCGCTTGCGGCAGGCTCGACAGCGGGTTGCGCACGAACGTGAAGAGAAAGCGACGCAAGGGCATGGGCCCTGCCGGCGGCCGCACGGTGGGGGGATAAAGGGCGCACCCGGCAGAGGCGTCGGCTTTTCCCATAGCGGCGACAGTCAAGGTCATGGGAGGGTGACCTTCACGACGGGGGGCTCATGTTGCAGGCGGCCCGAGCGCCTCAGGAGAGATAGTTGACGAGCCAGCCCATGCCAAATTTTCCGGGTGCGAGCAGCACCGCCGCCCACACGAAGGCTGAGCTCCAGTTGGCGATCTGAAAGCGCAATCCGGGCATCTGCGTGATGCCGGCGACGATCGGCACGCTGGCGCGAAAGGGTCCGGAAAAGCGGCCGATCACGATGGCCCAGGCCCCCCACCGAGTGAAGAACTTGTGTCCTTGCGGGATCAGGTTGGGATAACGGCTGAGCGGCCAAATGCGCGCGATCTGCGCATGGTAGTAGTACCCCAGCCAGTAGGAGAACCAGTCGCCCAGCGCCGCTCCGATCGCGGCGGCGGAGACGATGGTCCAGAAGTTGAGGGAGTCGGCTGCCCCAAGCAGGGGCCCGATGCCAAACACGAGAATGCCCCAGAACGGCAGGATCAGCGAGACGAACGCCAGCGATTCCCCAAACGCCAAGGCGAAGACGGTGGGCGCGGCCCACTCGCGGTGTTCGCGCACGAACGCCAGGATCGGCTCCTTGTACTGCGCCAGATCGGCGAACCACATCGACCTTCCCTCCCCGTGGCCAGCCAGAGCAAGGCCCCACCGCTCGCGCTTTGTCAACGCTCGTTGGGCGCCCCGATCAGGTCACGATCCTTCACCCCAGCGAAAATCGAGCTTCACGTCCGACGATCGGCGGCGCAAGACGCATTCGGCTGGCTTCCTGCTTGGCCCGGGACAGGGCCGTAACGTGCCTCGTGGCAGTTGGGGTTGGCTAAAGGCGCCGCCGCCCTTGCCGCCGGTGGCCCTCGATCCTATCCTCGTTGCATCCGGTCTCACCTTGGCGGCTGCCGGTACCGGTGCGGCGCTTGGCTCAGACCATTTCCCCCTTTGGGTCCAAATCGATCGCCGCCCGGCGGCACTCGAGGGCGGACTTTCACCGCCACAGAGGCCCTCAAGTGGCCCTCACGCCTTGCAGCGGCGGGCCCGCATCTCGGCGGCGAGTTCCTTGCCGACTTCCGCGGCGAGCATGTTGGTGCGCGACACCTGCGCCGGTGACATGGTCTTGCCCTCGGGTCCCTTGAGGGCCTTGGCCACGCTATCGGCCTCGCGGCGCCCGATCGCCAACTCCTCGCAGGAGAGCTCCTTCTTCTGACTACGGAAGGCAAACAGCCGCACGCCCGAAGCATGGGCCTGGGGGCTCGCCGGCTCGCGCACCCAGCCGCGCTTTTCGTCGGCAAGCATCGACTTGAGCGTGACCTGGCGGCTCTCCACGCAGTCGGGGCTGTCGTCGATACACGACAGGCCGGCGCGGTCGTCAAAACCCGAACATGCCACGAGGCCCAGGCCGCCTAAGAGGGCAGCCATTGCGCGTGTGCGCGTTCCCGACGGGCTGGCGTGCATCGTTCCCCCTTGAGGTTTTGGACCGGAGCCCATAGAAGGCACGCATATGGCCGGGCTGTGGCGAGGAAACAGCAACGCGGCGCTTTCACGGTGCGCTCTGTTTACGGATTCTGCCGCTCCCGTCAACGCACGGCCATCTTGCTCGTGAGCTAGCCTATCGACCGACAAAGTATGGAGTAGACAGCCATGGTCCACGCGATCCGCATCCACCAACCAGGCGGCCCCGAGGTGATGAAGTGGGAGAGCGTGGAGGTGCCGGCGCCGGGTCCTGGCCAGGTGCGGCTCAAACAGCATGCGGTCGGCGTCAACTATATCGACGTCTATCAGCGCTCCGGCCTCTACAAGTTGCCGCTGCCGTTCGTTGCGGGATCGGAGGGAGCCGGCGAGGTCGTCGCTGTCGGCCCAGGCGTGAGCGACTTCAAGGTTGGCGACCGGGGCGCCTACGCCGGCGCCCTCGGCGGTTATGCTGAGGAGCGGGTGATGCCCGCCGACCGGCTCGTCAAGCTTCCCGATAACATCGACTACAAGACCGGTGCGGCCATGATGCTGCAGGGCATGACGGTGCGCTACCTGCTGCGCGAAACCTACAAGGTCGGCAAGGGGACAGCCATGTTGCTGCACGCGGCCGCCGGCGGCATCGGTCGCATCGCTTGCCAGTGGGCGCGCCATCTGGGCGCCACCATCATCGGCACCGTCAGCACGCCGCAGAAGGCGGCGCTCGCCAAGGAGCACGGTTGCACCCACGTCATCAATTACAATACGGAAGACTTCGTGAAGCGCACGCGTGAGCTCACCAACGGTCAGGGGGTCGACGTCGTCTATGACGCGGTCGGCAAGGACACCTACCCAGGCTCGCTCGACTGTCTAAAGCCGCTCGGGCTGTGGGTGAGCTTCGGCAATGCCTCGGGTGCCATCTCCAACTTCGATCTGTTGCTGTTGTCGGCCAAAGGCTCGCTTTATGCCACGCGGCCGACGCTTGGAACCTACGTTGCCAAACGCGCCGATCTCCTCGCCAATGCCGGGGAGCTCTTCGATGTGGTGGGCAAGGGTATCGTCAAGATCAACGTCAATCACACCTATCCCCTCAAGGACGCGGCGCAAGCGCACCGCGATCTCGAAGCGCGCAAGACGACGGGCTCCATCGTATTGGTGCCGTGAGCCGCGCTTTGCAGGAGGCGTGCGTGCCGCAAGGCTCGGCACGCAGCACCGAGCGTATGCCGCACGCTGTGCGGCCAAGGTGCCGGGGCCGGGAAATCGTCACCTGCCCGGCACGTCCTTGAGGAACAATCCGCCATGGCCCAAACGCCCATCGAGCTCTACTACTGGCCCACACCCAACGGGCACAAGATCACCATCATGTGCGAGGAGGCGGGCATCCCCTACACGATCAAGCCCGTCAACATCGGCAAAGGCGACCAGTTCAAACCCGAATTCCTGGCGATTGCGCCAAACAACCGGATGCCCGCCATCGTCGACTTCGAGGGGCCAGATGGCAAGCCGATCTCCATCTTCGAGTCGGGCGCCATCCTGCAGTATCTTGGGCGCAAGTCCGGCAAGTTCTACCCGGTGCAGGAGCGGGCGCGCCTGGACGTTGAGCAGTGGCTCTTTTGGCAGATGGCGAACCTTGGTCCCAACTGCGGCCAGGCGCACCACTTCCGTAACTACGCACAGGAGAAGATCCCCTACGCCATCGATCGCTACACCAACGAGGTGAACCGGCTCTATGGCGTCATGGACGCCCGCCTCAAGGACCGGCCCTATCTTGCCGGCGACTATTCGATCGCCGACATGGCGAGCTATCCGTGGGTGCGGCCCTACAAGAATCAGGGGCAGGATCTGGCCGACTTCCCCCACCTTGAGACATGGTACCAGCGCATGCACGACCGGCCGGCCGTCGCCAGGGCCGTCAAGGTCGGCGAGGAGCTGAGGGCAAACTACAACCTCGCCACCGACAGGGAGGCCCAGCAGGTTCTGTTCGGGCAGCGCGCGCGCCGATAGCACGCACGCAAAAAGCCCAGGGTGCGTCTCAGCAGCCGGGGCGTCAGATTACCTTGCGCCGCCGCAGGTCCGCGACCTCGGCGGGCGAGCAGTCGAGCCACGCGCCATAGATGGCCTCGCTATCGGCGCCATGGACCGGTGCACACGTGAGGGGCACCTTGGTTTCCGACATGCGCAGGGGCCAACCCGCAACGGTGACCGGCCCGCGCACGGGGTGGTTGATGGTCTGCATGATGCCGCGCGCGTGCAGATCCGGATCGTTGATGAGCTCAAGCGTCGTGAGCACGGCCCCGCAGGGGACCCCAGCCCCGGCGATGATTTCCGTCACTTCCCGCTTGGTGCGCTTGGACGTCCATTCGGTGATCGCCGCATCGACGGCCGCTTGGTTCTTGGCGCGCGTGGGCCCGTCCACCATGCGCGGGTCATTGAGGAGGTCTTCACGA
>JAMXLN010000151.1 GCA_024281145.1 Hyphomicrobiaceae bacterium
ACGGCGAGCCCTACTTCCGCGAGGGCGAGCGCAAGGTCATCGCCCGCCTGCTGCGCACGGGCCCGCAGGTATTGGCAACGGGCGGCGGCGCCTTCATGGTAGCGGAAACCCGCGACTGCATCCGCCAGGCCGGGATCTCCGTGTGGCTCAAAGCAGAGCTGGCGTTGCTGCTGCGCCGCGTGCTCAGGCGTAACAACCGGCCTCTGCTCGCAAAAGACCCCGAGGGCGCCATGCGCCGGCTGATGGAGACCCGTTATCCCATGTACGCCAAGGCCGACATCACCGTGGAGAGCCACGACCTGCCGCACGATGCCATCGTGGCTGAGATCATCGCCGCGCTGGCGCGCAGCCCAC
This sequence comes from Hyphomicrobiaceae bacterium, assembly GCA_024281145.1. Taxonomy (GTDB): domain Bacteria; phylum Pseudomonadota; class Alphaproteobacteria; order Rhizobiales; family Hyphomicrobiaceae; genus AWTP1-13. Next base: position 355 of record JAMXLN010000151.1, read on the forward strand.
ACTTGAGCGCGGATGGCAAGGCCGCACTCGATGAGACAGGGACCATCGCCCCTGACCCAAACCATGTTGTCACGTCCCGTTGACGCACCACCAGCATCGGCTGCCACCATGGCACCTGACCACCTAGCGATCGCAACCATTCCCGTTGCACTCGGCGAGCGCTCCTATGATGTGCTCGTGGGTCCGGGCGTGGTGTCGCGGGCGGCCGACCTCATCACGGCGCGCGTGGCGGTTCGCCGATGTGCCATCGTCACAGACACCACGGTCGCTCAGCATCATCTTTCCCCGCTCGAGGCGAGCCTGCGCGCCGCCCACCTTCACGCCGGCACCGAAGTCCTTCCCCCCGGAGAGACGACCAAGAGCTTCCACGCCCTGGGGTCTCTCTGCGAGCGGTTGCTCGCCATCGGGCTCGAGCGCGGCGATGCTATCATCGCCCTCGGTGGCGGCGTCATCGGCGACCTCGCGGGCTTTGCTGCCAGCATCGTGCGCCGCGGGCTGCCGCTCGTGCAGATGCCGACGACGCTGCTGGCGCAGGTGGATTCCTCAGTCGGCGGCAAGACCGCCGTGAACAGCCCCCACGGCAAGAACCTGCTTGGCACCTTCCATCAGCCCCGCCTCGTGCTGGCCGACACGGACGTCCTTTCCACCCTGCCGCCGCGCCAGTTTCGTGCGGGCTACGTGGAGGCCGCCAAGTTCGGTCTCCTGGGCGATGCTCAATACTTCACCTGGCTGGAGCAGATGAGGCAGCCACTCTTTGCCCGGCAAGCGGCGGCGCTGACCCATGCCATTGCCGTCGCCGTGGGCGGCAAGGCCGCCATCGTCGCCCGCGACGAGAGGGAGACGGGCGAACGCATGCTGCTCAATCTCGGCCACACGTTCGGCCATGCGCTGGAGGCCTGGTCCGGCTTCTCTGAGCGGCTGCTCCACGGCGAGGCCGTGGCCATCGGCATTTGCCTAGCGTTTCGGCTTTCCGAGGAGCTGGGCCATATCGGCCCGGACAGCATTGCCCGCGTGGAGGCGCACTTTACCGACGTCGGCCTGCCCATTTCGATCACCGATGTTCCGGGGACAGAGAGGCCAGAGCCCGAAACCCTGCTCGGCATCATGAGCCAGGACAAAAAGGTGCGGGCGGGAAGATTGACCCTGATCTTGGCGCGCGCCATCGGCGAGGCCTTCGTCACCCGTGACGTTCCAGCGCCCCTCGTGCGCGATTTCCTGTCCCGCCAAATCGCCCGCGGCTGACACTGGAACCGCGCTGCGTGCTATCAGTTGCCGAGGGTGAAAGATCGGTCGCGGCATTTCCAATCGCAGCGGGCGGTCGCGCCCCCGCATCCCTTGCAGTGAACCTTGAGAGAACCATGACCCTCGATGTCGGCCTCATCCTCGCGGCCATTGCCGGGCTGTTGGTGCTTTCGGCGTTCTTCAATGCCAGCGAGACGGCACTCACCGCTGCCTCGCGCGCGCGCATGCACGCGCTGGAGCAGGAAGGCAATTCCAAGGCCCACCTCGTCAATCGGCTGTTGCGCCAACCAGCGAAGATGATCGGAGCTGTGTTGCTGGGCAACACGTTGGTTGACATTCTCGCAGCTTCGCTCGCCTCCGGCATCGCCGTGGTGATGGTCGGTCCCGCCGGCGTCGCCTACGCCACAGCAATCATGACGCTGCTCATCGTCATCTTCTCCGCCGTGCTGCCCAAGACCTACGCCCTGGCCTTTGCCGACGCCGTCGCCCTGTTCGTTGCGCCCATCATGCGCGTGGTCATTACCCTGCTGAGCCCGCTCACGGCAGCCATCCAGTTTGTGGTTCGACTGATCTTAAGGCTGACCCCCACCAGACGCGACGACGCTGCCAACATCCTGGCCGCGCACGAGGAAATCCGAGGCACCATCCAGCTCAAGACCATCGGCGGCGCCGTCGCCAAAGGCGATGCGGCCATGCTCGGGGGCGTGCTCGATCTCAGGAGCCTGCAGGTCCTCGATATCATGGTCCACCGCACCAAGATGCAAACCATCGACATCGACGATGCCCCGGAGAAGGTGGTGGATGAGGTGCTGAAGAGCCAGCACACGCGCATCCCGCTATGGAAGGACGAACCCGACAACATCGTGGGCGTCGTGCACACCAAGGACCTGCTGGTCGCCCTCTCGCGCGTGGGCTGGGACGTGTCCAAGCTCGACGTCGCGGCCCTCGCGGCACAGCCCTGGTTCGTGCCCGACACCACCAGCGTCGCCGACCAGCTCAATGAATTTCTCAAGCGCAAGGCGCAGCTGGCGCTCGTGGTGGACGAGTACGGCGAGGTGCAGGGCCTGATCACGCTCGAGGACATCCTGGAGGAGATCGTCGGGCAGATCGCCGACGAGCACGACGCGCAGGACGTGGCCATCCGCGTGCAGGCCGATGGCTCGGTGAACGTCGATGGCACGGTGGCGGTACGCGATCTCAACCGCCAAATGGACTGGTCGCTGCCGGACGATGAGGCCACCACGATCGCTGGCCTCGTCATTCATGAGGCGCAAACTATCCCCGAGCCGGGCCAAGCCTTCACCTTCTACGGCTACCGCTTTGAGATTTTGCGCAAAAGCCGCAACAAGATCACGGCCATTCGCGTCCGGCCGATCGGTGCCGCCGACAAAAGCGTTCGCCCGAGCCACGCCAGCGGCGCTGTTGGCGCCGGTTGACGGCAACCGCGCGCGCCGCGCGGCATATTCATTCATCGTTCATGTGATCGGCACGATCATGCCGACATCGGGGCAATCAACCAAGACCGAAGAGCGGCCCACATCGCGGCCGCAAGGTGGCGCCAGCCGCTGAACCTGGTTGTGCGCCGAGGGGTGCTAGCAAAATTCTAGGGAGCTCAGAATGAACCGTAAGATGTTCCTCACCTTGGCAGGCGCAGCCGTGGGCGCTTTCATGGTCTACGGCTCGGCCCAAGCAGCCCCTGCCACAACCAGCGGTTCGCTGGACGCCCTGAAGACGCTCGGTGTTGGTCAGAGCCAAGTCGAACAAGCCCGCTGCTGGCGCCGTTGTTGGCGTCGTGGGGGCTATTGGCATTGCCGCCGCTGGTGCCGCCGCTGGTGGTGGTAATCGCCCGTCCTTGATGTCGACCTCCAAGCCCCGCCGGCCTGGCCCTCACGGCGCAGGCGCGGCGGGGCGGTTTGTTTTGGACACACGTTTCGCGTAACGCTCGATTGTAATTGGCCGATCGGCGCTCCATAATCAGCGCGGGAGGTTGGCGGTGGACGTATCCCTCGCCAACCGGGTCAGGTCCGGAAGGAAGCAGCCCTAACGAGCCCGATGCGGGTCGCTCGTCCAGCCTCCCACTCCTTTCGCTCAACGTTGCACGGGCCGGCCATAGTCGGCGCGAGCGCGCAACCAGCCCAGCGACGAGGCGGAGTACTTGCCCGACACCCTAAGGCGCGGTGAGAATTCGCGAGGTAAGCGGGATTTGGGGATACGCGAGCCTGAGACCACACGAGGTTAGCGGGATCTGGGGATACGCACGCGAGCCTGAGGATGAACTCCAGTTTCATGGCCGGCTGATTGGGGGGACCCGCCCTCCGCGGTTTGATATTTTGCGGTAAGATGGCAAAGAAGAAAGCAGCGGCCGAACCTGGCACGAGCGACGACACGGCGGCGCCCAAGGCGGCCCCCTATATGGTGCTGGCCCGCAAGTACCGCCCCTCCTCCTTCGAGGGGCTGATCGGCCAGGACGCCCTGGTGACGACGCTCAGGAACGCGTTTGCCACCGACCGCATCGCCCAGGGCTATATGCTGACGGGCGTGCGCGGCGTCGGCAAAACCACAACGGCACGCATCCTCTCGCGGGCGCTCAACTACGAGCGTCAAGGCGTCGACAAACCGACCTTTGACATGCCCGAATTCGGCAGGCATTGCACCGAGATCATGGAGGGCCGGCACCCCGATGTGCTGGAAATGGACGCCGCCTCCAACACCGGCGTTGACAACATCCGCGAGATCATCGAGAGCGCGCGCTACAAGCCTTTGCTGGCGCGCTACAAGGTCTACCTCATCGACGAGGTGCACATGCTGTCCAAGGGCGCCTTCAATGCGCTCTTGAAGACCCTGGAGGAGCCGCCAACGCATGTAAAATTCATCTTCGCCACCACCGAAGTCCGCAAGGTCCCCCTCACCGTACTATCGCGCTGCCAGCGCTTCGACCTGCGGCGGGTCGAGACGGCCCTGTTGATCGACCATTTTCGCACGATCGTGGCCAAGGAGGGTGGCACGGCCGAGGATGAGGCATTGGCCGCCATTGCCCGCGCTGCTGAAGGTTCAGTGCGCGATGGTCTGTCGCTGCTCGACCAAGCGCTCGCCATGAGCGCAAGCAAGGTCTCCTTGGAGCGCGTGCGCGACATGCTGGGGCTAGCGGACCGCGGCCGCATTTTCGATCTGCTCGAGCAGCTGTTCTCGGGCGCCACCTCCACCGCGCTCGCGACGTTTGCCGCTTTGCACCGCGACGGTGCCGAGGCGGGCCAAATCCTCGCCGATCTCGCCGAGGCTGTGCACAGCACTTCACGCGTCAAGGTGCTGGGCACCGAGGGGGCCGGAGCGGATCTTTCGGCCGAGGAACGCCGGCGCGCCGCAGCGATGGCCAGCGGCCTGTCACTGGCCATCTTAACGCGCGCCTGGCAGATGTTGCTCAAGGGATTAGAGGAGCTCTCCCGCGCACCCAACCCGGCGGCTGCCGCCGAGATGGTATTGATACGGTTGGCCTTCACCGCCGACTTGCCAGCACCGGCCGACATCATCGGCGCGCTCGGCGGCAGCGCGCCCCGCAGCCCGGCCAAGCCGGTGCACAGCCCCGCTGCCACCCCAGCCGCCACGGCGCCGACGGACACCTTGGCGCCGGTCGATGAGCATGGCGATACGGCAAGCCAGGAGGACATCCAGGAGGACATTCAGCTGGACATGGGCCCTCCCGTCGCTGGTGCCACCACGCTGCCGAGCGCGCGCACATTTGCCGAGGTCATCGCGCTCGCCGGGGCACAGCGCGAGGCCAAGCTCAAGGTACATCTGGAAGAGCACGTGAGCCTGGTGCGCTTCGATCCAGCCGGGAGCATCGAACTGCATCTTTTGCCGGGCGCACCGAAGGAGCTTGCCAACGAACTGCGCGAGAAACTCAACTCTTGGACGGACAGACGCTGGATGGTGGCGCTGAGCAAGACCGCCGGCGCCGTTCCCATCGGGCAGGCACAGCGCGAGCGCGAGGCCGCAGAGATCCGCGAAATCGCCAAGCATCCCGCGGTAGCGGCGGTCCTCAAGCAGTTCCCCGACGCCCACGTCACAAGCGTGCGTCCCCTTCCCACCGCCTCCACCGATGAAACAGGGACCGGGTGAGCGAGCGCTCGCTGGATTGAGGCCTGGCCCGATCGGCTCGCGCACGGCCCGGCCCTGATTTGCCGCCGCTAAGGCGCGAGCCGGTTCAAACCAAGATCCGCTCTATCGTTTGCGCGCAACATGCGCCCGCCAGGCGCCGTGGCCGGAGATGTTGGAGATGTTCGTGGGCCCGTGCACGTCCTCGCCCAGCAAACCCGTGGGACGTGTGCCGTCGGCAAGAAGCAATGTGCCGAGGCCGAGCGGCGCTGGGATGCGGGCAACAAAGCGGCCGAACGCATCGATCGGAAGCGCCCACACCTCGGTGGCAATGGCGCGGCCCCTACCCGGGGGAACGCGCACCAGCGCTGGCCGGTCAGGTGGGCCACCGGGCAGCGCAAAGAGCTCATAACAGGGCTCCGTGTCAATGGCGCGCAGGAAGACACCCCCATCCGCAAGCAGCTCCGGGTTGAGAGCCATGCTCGAGTGATGTGCCCCCACCACCGCGATCTCCAGCATACCTGCCGGCGCCGTGGTCGGCAGGGCAGGCCCCCTCGGTAGCGGATGACCGGTGGCGCCGATCGTTGCGCCGTATGCAGCATGGAAGTGGCGCGCCAGGCTTGCCAGCGCCGCGTCGCGGCCCCGCGGTCCGATCAGCGTGATGCCGGCCGCTCGGCCATCCCGGCGCATGGGGCCAGGCACGGCAATCGCGGCAAGATCGAGCAGATTGACAAAATTGGTGTATGTGCCGAGCTTCGCGTTGGGACCGAGCGGATCGGCCTCAACCTCACGCAGCGTCGGTGCACACGGTGCGGTCGGCACCGCCAGCGCCTGGATGTCGCGCCAAAGCGGCTGGGTCGCCGCCCGCAGCGCCTCCAGGCGATAGCGACCGGCAAACGCATCAGCAGCGGAGAACGCCTTCGCCGTGTCGATGATGCGCCGGGTGACTGGGTGCACTTCGCGCGCGTGTTTGACCAAGAACGGGCGCAACGCGGCATAGCGTTCGGCCACCCAAGGCCCCGCATAGAGCAGCGCCGCCACCTCGTTGAACGGAGCCATGTTAATCTCGATCAAATCTGCGCCGAGATCCTCCAACACCCTCAGGCTGGCGCGCCAGGCGGCTTTGGCCGCCCTGTCCCCGAAGAATTTTTGGTCGGCGGCCCGCGGAATGCCGACGACTGGGTGTGGTGGCATGCGCCCCAGGCAACCGAGCGCAATCGGACGTGAGAAGGGATCCTCCTCGTCGTTGCCGGCGATCACCTCGTAGACCGACCAGGCATCGTCCACCGTGCCCGCAAACACGCTCACGCAGTCAAGCGTCTTACAGGCGGGCACCACGCCCTTGCTCGATACCGCGCCCAGTGACGGATTAAGGCCGACGATATTGTTGAGGCCTGCCGGCACGCGCCCTGACCCCGCCGTATCGGTCCCGAGCGCAAACGACACGAGGCCCAACGCTACGGCGACGGCCGACCCCGAACTCGATCCTCCCGGCACAATCGAAGGGTCAAAGACGTTTTTGGGGATCGGATAGGGCGTGCGGACGCCAACAAGCCCGGTGGCAAACTGGTCGAGGTTGGTCTTGCCGATCAGCAATGCACCGGCCGCCAGTGCGCGTTTCACGGCTGTGGCGCTCGTCTTTGGCGTATAGGCGAAGCCCGGGCAGGCGGCCGTAGTCGGAAGGCCGGCAGCGTCGATATTGTCCTTTATGGCAAAGGGAACCCCCCACAGCGGCCTGGCGATGGGATCGAAGTGCCCGAGCTTGCGCACCGCTCTGCGCAGAGCCGTGCGATCAACAAGGGTGATGAAAATGCCGGGATCGGCGCGCTCGACGGCGCCCAGCACGCGCTCGACAACCCACGCAGGGTCAAGCCCGGTGGCGTAGGCCCGGTGCAGGCCGCGGATGTCCTGCGGCACGTACGGTCGAGTTGCATTGCTGCCCATCAGGCTCCGCCAGGCACTTCGCCGCGCGCGGCAATGACGCTGACGTGCGCAGCAACAATGCGCCAGCCTTGCGCAAATCGCGCCCACGTCTGCATCTGGCGGCCGACCTTGCCGGCAAGACTTGGGCGATAAAACAGCGTTGAGGCCACTGCAAGATCACGACCATATGTGGTGATCACCGTGCGGCAGAGCGTGCGATCGAGCCCGACGGGCGAGCGCGCGGCGCGAAATGCGGCGATCTCCTCGTGACCGTAGAGATTTTCTTGGATCCCGTAACGAATGGTGCGCTCATCCCTATGGAAGAGGGCATTGAGGGTGTCCACGTCGTTGGTGACCAGCGCCGTCTCATAGCGCGCGAACGCCTCGCGTACCTCGGCGACGACCGCGGGCAGGTCGATGTGCATGGCCCCTCCTACTCGGCCGGCAGCGGCGCCGCTACCGCCTTGCTCTCCTCCAGCACATGCGCAATACGCAGCGCCACGTCCTCGCGCCACGGCGCGGCTACGATTTGTACGCCGATGGGTAGCGGCGAAAGTGGCACGGGCACGGCCACTACCGGCAGGCCGACGAAGGAAAGCGGCTGCGTGAAGATGCCAATGTTGGGTCGCAGTGGGACCTCGACACCCTCAAGTTGCATCGTCTGCTGACCGATGCGCGGGGCGGGGCATGGAGTGGCGGGGGCCAGGATGGCATCCACGCTCTGGAACAACTCTAGCACTTGCGCGCGATACCAGCGCCGGAACTTCTGCGCCTTCATGACCAGCGCAGCGGGAAGGAAGGCGCCTGCTAGCAACCGGTCGCGCACGGCGGGATCAAAGTCGCAGGCCCGGGCGCGCAATCGCGGCAAATGCAGGCAGGCGCCTTCGCTGGCGGTGATAACAAATGCCGCCGCCCGCGCCCGCGCAGCTTCGGGGATCTCGATTTCGCGCGTCACCTCCAACGCCTGAGCAACGCGCGCCACGGCCGCCAGCGCCTCAGGCGCGGTGCCGCGCTTGAAATGACCACACGCCACGGCCACCCGCAGGCCGGCTATGCCCTGCTGAAGGCGCTCAAGCGTCGGCTCGGCGGCACGGCGCATACAGACGGGATCATCGGGGTCGTGGCCCTGCATGACATCATAGGCCAGTGCCAGATCGCGCGCGGAGCGTGCCAACGGCCCCACATGATCGAGGCTCGCCACAAACGGGAAGGTTCCCGCGCGCGAGAGGCGACCGTAGGTCGGCTTGAGGCCGAAGAGACCGCAGAACGAGGACGGTACCCGGATCGACCCGTTGGTGTCGGAACCAAGCGCCAACGGGACGAGGCCGCCGGCCACCGCACCACCGCAGCCGCCCGAGGAACCGCCGGTCATGCGGGTTACGTCGTGCGGGTTGCGGGAGGGCCCAAAGTGCGCGTTCTCACCGGTGAAATCATAGGCGTACTCGCCCATGTTGAGCGTGCCGACCAGCACACCGCCTGCGCTCTCCAGGCGCTTCACCAGCGTGGCATCGGCGGCGGCGGGGGGCCTGTCCCGGTTGATCTTAGAGCCCGCGAGCGTTGAAAGACCCGCGACATCGAACAGGTTCTTGGCAGCGAACGGCACGCCGGCCAACACCCCAAGCCGACGGCCGGCAGCGCGCTCGGCATCAATCGTGCGCGCCCGAGCCATTGCCCGCTCGCCCGTCACGGCCGTGAAGGCATTGAGCGTCTTGTCGCGCTCGCCGATGCGCCGCAAGGTCGCCTCGACGACGCGCGCGGCACCGACCTTGCCCGTCGCAACCGCCTCCGCGATCTCGGCCGCCGATGCTGTGGCACGCATGGCATCAGGCATGGTCAGGCCTCGAACACCGGGGCCGGCTCGGCCTCGTCGGGCAGCTCGAATTCCGCCACCATGTCTGCCAACTGAAATGTGACGGCCAGGTTGACCTTGATCGCCGGCTTCCACTCCGGCTCGATCGGCAAAGCAAGCATCGCAGCGCTCGCTTCGATCAGTGCATCGAGTGCATCTTCCTGCACGTTGCCCCTCTTACCTTGGACAGCGCCATCCGCCATGCGTTCGCATCGGGTGCAGCTGGGGATGAGGATGATAGCGCGCCCAAACCAATGCTCAAGCTATCGCTTTCCGCGTGGCTCACAATCGTCCCAAGCTGATGCAGGCCAGCGGGCAAGGAGCACCACGGCAGTCCCGGCCACCCGCGTCAGCTCACGGGCGCCGGCAACGCCTTCGCTCGCCGAACGCTGCCGACCCTTAGATCGGACCGGCGATGCGGGGACGGGGATTGAGGCGGACGTCAGCGTTTTGGCCGCGGTACGCGATCCGCCCCTGCGAAGGATCAACCTTTGGGCTTGCTCAACGACGGCTGTGCCACGGTTTTCCCTTTGGCCGCACACCAAGTTAGGGGAAGATGCACGCCCTGCCCGTGCCAGGGCGCGATGCAACGCCAGGGGAGGTCCCGTTTGGCCCAAGAGATCCGCATCGAGTTCACCCGGTTTTCCGCGTTCTATTCTCCGCTCATCGCCACCTTTGCCAGCGGTTTCCTGCAGCAGGAGGGGTTGGCGCCTAAGCATTCCGTTTCCGCCCCCGGCAAATCGGCCATTGCCAGTCTCGCCGACGGCTCGGTCCATGTCGGCCAATCGGCGCCGTCGCAGGCCTTCGGCGCGCTTGAGCAGGGCAAGCGGCCACCCGCGGTGCACTTCGCCCAAATCAATGAGAGGGATGGCTTCTTTCTCGCCGGACGTCACCGAGACGCGGCCTTCAATTGGTCGAAGCTCAAAGGCAAGAAGGTCATCGTTGACCACGGCGGTCAGCCCATGGCGATGTTCCAATACGCGTGCTTCAAGAAGGGCGTCGATGTCAAAGATCTCAACCTGATCGACGCTGGCTCGACGGAGAAAATGATCGCGGCCTTCCGCGGCGGCGAGGGCGACTATGTACACCTGCAGGGTCCAGGGCCGCAGCAGTTGGAGCACGACGGTGTCAGCCATATCGTTGCGGCCCTCGCCGATGCCAGCGGCGCTTGCGCTTTTTCGAGCCTGGCCGCGACGCGCGAATGGCTTGCCAGCGACATGGCCAAAGCGTTCATGCGCGCCTACCGCAAGGCGCGGGCCTGGCTCCTGGCTACACCCGCTGCCGAGGTCGCCAAGGCGGAGGCACCCTTCTTCAGGGACATCGACCTCGCCGTGCTGACAAGCACGATTGCCACCTACCAGAAGCTCGGCAATTGGACGCCGCACGTGGAGATCACCAAACCAGCGTTCGAGGTGACCCTCGACGTCTTCCAACATGCCGGCCTCATCACCAAGCGCCATGCCTATGCAGACGTGGTGGTTCCGCCGCCGATGTGATCGCGTGCAGCATCGGCCAGGGGCGGCACGCCAGCCAAGGAGGCAAGGGCAATGCAGGAAACGATCGGTTGGATTGGCGTCGGCAGCATGGGGCACCGCATGAGCCGGCATCTGGGCAACGCCGGCTATCCGCTCTTGGTGGCCGATGCGGTGAGTACCGAGCGTGCGCCGAAGGGTGCCAGCATTGCCCAGACCAACGCCGAAGTGGCGGCGCGCGCCGCCACCATCTTCCTCTCGCTGCCCGACGGCGTGGTCTCGCAAACCGTCGCGCGCGAGCTTACAGCCGCGCCCGATCGCAAAGCCAAGACCGTGATCGACACATCCACCATCGGAATTGAGGCCGCACAGGCGTGTGCCAGCTTGCTTGCCGCGAGCGGCATCGAATACATCGATGCGCCGGTTTCGGGCGGCACTTCCGGGGCCGACCAGGCTACTATCGCCATCATGCTGGCGTGCGCGCGGTCCTCTTTCGAACGCGTCGAACCGTTGATGCGCCTCATGGGCAAGCCGTTCTACGTCGGTCCGAAGCCGGGACAGGCACAGGCTGTCAAGGTGCTCAACAATTATTTGTCCGCAACGGCGCTTGCCGCAACCAGCGAGGCCATCGCCTTCGGCACCCAGCAGGGCATCGACATGAAGACCATTCTCGACATCGTCAATGCCTCCTCGGGCCGCAATTCGGCGACCGAAGATAAATTCCTCAACCGCATCCTGCACGGACGCTACGATGCGGGCTTCACGGCCAAGCTGCAGCTCAAAGACATCCGCCTCTACCTGGAGGCCGCCCGCGCCGCCGGCATCGCCGACGCAATCGCCAGTGCGGTTGTGGACCTGTGGCAGCGCATGGACGCAGCCGTGCCAGGGGCCGACATCACGGAGATGTATCGCTACACGCTTCAGCGCGGACACTAGAGCGCCCGAGGGAGCGCTCCTCGGAGGTGGCGCCTTGCCACCAATAGGAGATCGCTCGAGGTTGACGCGAGGTCACCTTTCAGCAGCGCTAAGGCGAAGCGCTCTGAGTTACCATTTGCCGCAGGACCGTGCCGCATTGACCAGCAGACGCCTAACGGCCCTGATAGGCCGGGGTCCGCACCACCAGGCCATCGAGAGCCTCCGTCACCGTGATCTGACAAGATAGCCGCGAATTCGGGCGCACGTCGAAAGCAAAGTCGAGTTGGTCCTCCTCCTCTTCGCTACGCGCGCCAGTCTTCTCAAGCCAAGCCTCGTCCACATAGACCATACAGGTCGCACAGCTGCAGGCTCCCCCACATTCGGCGACGATGCCGGTCACACCCCCCTTGAGCGCGCTCTCCATCACGGTGGAGCCGACATCCGCTTCGACCGTATGCGCTGTTCCGTCGTGCTCGATGTAGGTGATCTTTGGCATGCCGGTGGTCTATCCTGCCCGCTGCTGAGGCCGCGGCACTATATTGCCTAAGACGCCGATGACCAGTGGGGGCGACACGTTGCCCTGACCTCCGCAGCCAAACAACCGCAATCGTGCCACAGGGTCGGACGGCCTCATGCCTCCTCGCCGCTGGCCTGGGCCCGCGCGAGGCGGCCACGCCAATCCTTGCGCAGGAGCGCGACGGCCGCCAAAACCAGCAGGCCCGCGCAAAGGGCGAGCAGCGTCACAGCAATGGGCCGCTGGAAAAAGATCAGCCAATCGCCACCCGACATCACCAGCGACTGGCGCAGACTGAGTTCGAAGGTTGGCGCGATGACGAGGCCAAGCACGAGTGGGGCGGGATCGAAGTCGAACTTGCGCAATAAGTAGCCCACCGCGCCCATGATCAGCATGATCCACACGTCGACGATGGCATGGCTCACCTCGTAAACACCAATGATGCAAAACATCACAATGAGGGGATAGAGGTAAGCGTACGGAATGCGCAGCACGCTCACGAACAGGCCGACCAGAGGCAAGTTGAGGGCGAGCAGCATCAGGTTGCCGACGTACATGGAGGCGATGAAACCCCAGAACACGTCCGGATGCTCGCTTACGAGCTGTGGTCCCGGGGGGATGCCGTGGATCAAGAGCGCCGCCATCAGGACGGCCGTGACGGGGCCCGTCGGCAGACCGAGCGCCAGCATCGGCACGAAGGCGCCGGTGGAGGCCGAATTATTGGCCGACTCAGGACCCGCGACGCCCGCTACGGCGCCATGGCCGAACGCCTCGGGTGTGCGCGACACGCGCTTCTCCACGGCGTAGGAGAGGAAGCTCGCGATGATGTGCGCAGAACCGGGCACGATGCCGACGAAGAACCCCAGCACCGAGCCACGCGCGATCGGCAATGCGGAAAGGCGCCATTCGCTGGCATTCGGAAGCAGCTCACGCAGCCGCGGGGACACCACCTTCTGCGTGACAGTAGCGCTGGGGGTGGACAGGATTTCGCCGAGCCCAAACAGACCCACGGCCACCGGCACGATGCCGATGCCGTCGCCCAGCTCCTTGATGTCGAAGCTATAGCGAAAATGCCCGCTCATCACGTCGATGCCGATGCAGCCAAGCAGCAACCCCACCGCCGCCATCAACATTGTCCGCACCAGCGAGGTGGACGACATGTAGGCCAGCAACACGAGACCGAGCACCAACAATGCCGTGTATTCGGGCGGGCCAAAGCGAAGCGCCAGGCCGGCCAGCGGTGGTGCGACCAGCGTCAACATGACCACTCCAAACGTGCCAGCGACGAAGGAACCCACCGCAGCGATCGAAAGCGCCGCCCCGGCGCGGCCCTTCTGCGCCATGGCATAGCCGTCAATGCAGGTCATGACGGAAGCTGCCTCGCCTGGGATCCGCATCAGGATTGAAGTCGTGGAGCCGCCATACTGGGAGCCATAGTAGATGCCAGCGAGCATGATGATGGCCTTGGTGGCATCGAGCCCAAATGTAACCGGGAGCAGAATGGAAATCCCGGCCAGTGGACCGATGCCCGGTAGGATGCCGACAAGCGTGCCGACGATGCAGCCCAGGAACGCGTAAAACAGCACGTCGGGCCGGAACGCGACCGAGAAACCGAGGGCAAGGCTGTCGAGAGTGGCTTCCAGTGGATCCTCGCGCTCGCAGGTTCAGAACCAAAGGACGCCTTGCGGCAGTGGAGACTTCAAAGCCACGCGGAATAGGCCGTACGCAAACCCTGTCACACCCAAGCTAAAGAGCGCCGCGGAGATGATGGGCTTGCGCTCGACCACGCACGTCAGTCCGAACAGCAGCAGCGACATGGTGATGATAAATCCGAGCCAGGTATAGACTGCGACGCACGCTGCGGTGATTGCAATGAGCCGGACCGCGTGCGGAAAGTCGTCCCAGGCGATGGCGGCAAGCGCAGGCCCGCCGCGGGCACGGGCCAGCAGAACGAGGCCGAACGCCAACATCGCTCCGATGACAAGTTTCGGCATCATGCCGGCCCCCGGTGAGGCCAGCGTGCCGAAGGGAAGATCGTCGCTCATCGACAAGACGAGCGCGCCGATAAGGATGAAGGCGCCGCCGCCCACGTGATCCCTGCGCAAATTCACGAGAGCCCGCGCTCACACTTTGCCGATCTGGCGCACAGCGTCTTCCACGCGCTTGGCATCGGCATCCCAAAAAGCTTTGAACTCGGCTTGATCGAGGTAAGCCACGTCCTGCCCGATGTTCTTCATGGCCTGGCGAAACTCCTCGGCGGCCGCGGCCTTGCCGATCTCCTCGCGCAGCCGTACCACGATTGGCTCGGGTGTACCCTTGGGCGCGAACGTACCGACCCATAGGTAGAACTCGACGTCATAGCCCTGCTCCTTCATGGTCGGCACTTCCGGCAAGGCCGTGGCGCGTTGCGCGCCCAGACAGGCAAGCGCGCGGACTTTCCCAGCCCGGATCTGACCCATTGCCGCAGCTATTGCCGAGCACGCCATCTGGGCATTGTTGCCGATCAGCGCCGTCAGCGCAGGGCCGCCGCCATTGGTGGGAAGGTGCTTCATCTGCAGGCCCGCCGCGCGCAAGAACAGGGCGGTTGGCAGATGAAGCGCGCCGTGCAGACCCGACGAGCTGTAGATCAGCTCGTTCGGCCGTCGCCTAACGTCAGCGACCAATTGGGAGAGATCCTTGTAGGGCTGTTGGTCGTTGACGAGCAGCACCATGGGGTCGGCGATGAGGCGTGCAAGCGGGATGAAGTCGTCGCGCGTGAACTTGACGGGGCGGCCGTAGAGCTTGTCGACCTCGGCAAACCCCGAGATCGACACGATGTGGACGAGCAGCGTGTAACCGTCGGGCTTGGCGCTCGCTGCAAATTGGGCCCCCACCTGACCGGCTGCACCCGCCTTGGTCTCGATCACCACCGGCTGCTTGAGAGCGGGCTCGAGCACGGCCGCCAGCGGCCGTGCCACCACGTCGGCAGCCCCGCCCGGCGGAAACGGGTTGATGATGGTGATGGCGCGGGTTGGATAGGCCTCTTGCGCCCAAGCCTGCCGGCCAGACCGGGTCCAACCTTCTTGGCCTAGGACGGCGACAGCAGCCGATCCGACGACGAAGCTGCGTCGGTGCATGCATTCCTCCCGCTCATTCCTCCCCGCTCATTCCACCCGCTCGGGGCCTTGTTGGCCCACTCGTGATGGCGCCCATTTCAAGGCTAGGGAGCCTGGCAGTTCGACCTTACCCGACCGCCCTTCCCAGGTGGCGACGTGGGCGCCCGCTCAATGCGCTGGGAGCGAACGCACGCGCCCACTTTTCCCACATCAATGGTAGCTAGGGACCATCAGCGGGGTCAACCGCACGGGCGCCACAGCAGGCCATCAAAGAGAGGCTATCAGCAGCATGGTGCCAGCCGCCAGGAGCGCCACCGTCCATACCGCGTCAAGGTTGACCCAAACCCGGCGCAGGATCCCAACCCCCAACCATTCATGGACCACGCACGCGATCGTCGCGGTGACAGCAAGCATGGCGGCGCTGTGCACCATCACGCCCGCCACCGCAATGCTTGCGGGCTCGGCGGCGCCCGACGTCGCGCCTGAGGGAAAGCAGATGGGCATCAAAATGGGCCAGAGCATCGGCCCCGCCCCGTGGGCTGTTGTCACCAAAAATGACCAGAGAAAAATGCCCGCCAGCCCGGTCTGCATGCCGAAGCGCACGCGATGACGGTGGCGATACCCCCAATGATAGAGCCCCCAGCCAATTAGGAGGAGGCCGCAACCAAGTCCCAGCACCTGCGCATTGACGCTAAGTCCGGCAAGCACGAAGGCGGCGCCAACCAATGCCACAGACAGTGCGTGCCCCAGAGCGATGGGCACGAGCGACAGGTAGACCATCGCGCGGCTCTGCCGATGCAGTCCGAGCGCCACAGCAAACAACCAACCCATGGCCGGGTTGAGACCGTGAAACGCCCCCAACCCCGCCAAAGCGAGCCAGGACCGCCATTCTTCAGCCATTGCAAGGGGGCCTTTGCGCGGGACGCAGGGCAGGGCGAGCCCTAGCGCGCGCTCGCTTCGGGTAAATCAACGCCAGGGCTCGATCCCAACGGGTGCCCTCACGGATAGCAGTAGGAATCCGACGAGCAGTCGCCGCCCTCGAGCCGTACCTGGTGCGGGCGATGTGTCTTCGGCCACTTGACGAAGAACTTTCCATCGAAATCGATGCCGCCACCGGGATTGGCATCGAGCTTCACCATCCAGCCTTCGATGCCCTCGGGATAGAACTGTGCATCAATCGCCCCGTAGAGCGAGTTGGTAAAATAGACGCGCCGGCCGTCACGGCTAATCTCCACCATCTGCGGTCCACCATTGAGCCGGGCACCCTTCGCAAGGGGATGGGTGGCCCCGGAAACGATGCCGCCAATGCGCACCTTGCCCGTGAGCTTCGGACTGAAGGGATCGGAGACGTCGTACTGTTGCAGGTCCCCCGTGCCCCAGCAGGCGACGTAGAGGTACTTGTCGTCCATGGACAGGTCGATGTCCGTGACAAGCGGCGGCACGGCCTTGAAGCCTTTCAGCAACGGCGGCAGCTGGTCCTCGGAGGCCGGCTCCGCTGGGATTTCGATCACCTTTTTCACCGCCCACCGATCGCCATCCTTGTACCACGTCCAAATCGACGAGGAGAGGTTCTCGAGGCTCACCACGCAATTGACGAAGCCGTAGGCCTTGGTTGGGTCGTGGGCGGGTCGCAGCTCAAACACCAGCTGATACTTGTCGCCGAAGTCGATCGTCTGGAGGTGTTTCCTCTTGTGCAAGTCCCAAAAGTGCAGCCGGCGGCCATATTTGGCGCCGAGCAGAACCTCCGGGATCAAACCGTTCTCAAACGTATCAGGTGTACCCCATTCACTGGTCACCAGCGTGTCGTGACCCAGATGCCACCAAGCATCATAGGCCAAGTACTGCGGCCCGCGATCCAGCTCCCACTGTCCCCGCACGTCGAACGTCTCATGATCCATGAGAAAGATGCCGCCGGGACCCTTACCTTCGCGGTTGCCAAGCGCCGCCACGTAGATGCCTTCGGGCCCGCAATGCACGGTGTGCGGTCGCGTATAACCGGCTCGTTCCGCGATATCGCCAGGTTCGAGCACCTTGACGATCTTGGGCTTTCTTGGATCAGGTTTGGTGTCGAGGATGTGGATGCGTGAGGACCTGAGGCCGGGCACCACGAGGTAGCGTCGCTCAGAGTGCGGATGGGGCGCGTTGGGGCATAGGCACGAGGAGCACGCGTTCCAGCCGAAGTGGTGCAGCTCATCGCCTGTGTTCGGCATCGCTACGCTGGCGATGATGCTGGAATAAGATTTCGATCCCGGATCAACATCGACCACGGCCAGCGCGTCGGGCACTTTGCGGTCAGGATCGAAGGCGGCAACATAGGCCAGGGTTTCTGGCGCAGCCTTCATCGCCATGCGGGGCGAGGGATAGAAGCTGGGATCAGGCGTCCAAGCGGCCATGGCAGATGAGCTCCCTATGTGCTGAAAACACCGATGCCACCCACCCGCGTCCAGCCGAACTTGCCCTAACTTTGGCTCGCAACGCCTCGGCAATCAAGCCCAATGGTAAGCCCTCAGCGCTCCTTCGGGTCGAGCGCATCGCGCAGGCCGTCACCCAAGATGTTGAACGACAACACGGCGAGAAAGATCGCCAACCCCGGCCACACCGCCATCCACGGTGCGTTGGTAAGAAAGCGTTGGGCCGTGTTGAGCATCGAGCCCCACGAGGGCGCCGGCGGCTGCTGGCCGAGCCCCAGGAACGACAGGCTCGCCTCGGCGATAATGGCCGTAGCAATTGAGATCGTCGCCTGCACGATGAGGGCGGGCAGGATGTTGGGGAGAATGTGGCGCAGAGCGATTCTGACCGGTGGATTGCCGACCGCACGCGCCGCCTCCACGTAGTCCTCTACCTTGACGGCCATCACCTGCCCGCGCGTCAGGCGTACGAAAACCGGGGTCGCCGTGACGCCGATCGCGATCATGGCATTGTGCAGGGAGGGCCCAAGGAATGCTGCCAGCGCAATCGCCAAGATGAGGAACGGAACGGCCAGCATGGCATCGGTGATGCGGCCTATCAGGGCGTCGATCCATCGGCCCCCGTAGCCGGCGAGCAGTCCAACGGGCACGCCAAAGGTGAGCGCGATCGAAATCGACACGACCCCGGCCAGCAACGACGCGCGGGCCCCGTAAATCACCCGCGAGAGCAGGTCCCGTCCCGACTCATCAGTGCCAAACCAATGTTGCGCCGACGGCGGCTTGCGGATCGCCGTCCAGCCCTGTTGCGCCGGATCGTAAGGCGCAATCAGCGGCGCCAGCAGCGCAACCAATACCAGCACGACGATAATCGCGAGGCCGAGGACCGCGCTCTTGCGCCGCAGCAGACGCCGCCACGCACGCGCGCCAGGGCTCTCCTCGCCAAGCTCGACGACCAGCGCTTCCGACGCGGCCATGGTCTAGCTCCTGAGCCGCGGGTTGATCAGCACATAGGCGATGTCGGCCAGCAGATTTAGCAGGATGTAAGTGGTTGCCGTGATCAGCGTCACGCCCTGCACCACCTGGTAGTCGCGATTAAAGACGCTGTCGACGATCAGCTTGCCGAACCCTGGTATGGAGAACACCTGCTCCGTGAGCACCGCACCCGAAAGCAGCGTGCCAAGTTCAAGCGCCCCGAGCGTCACCACCGGCGTAAGCGCGTTGCGCATGGCGTGCTTGAGGACAACGATACGCTCGGCGAGCCCCTTGGCGCGCGCCGTGCGCACGTAGTCGCTGCCCATGGCCTGCAGCATCGCACTGCGCGTGTGACGCATGAGCACGGCGGCAAACGAGTTGCCAAGTACGAAGGCCGGCAAAATGGTCGTCTCAATCGACAACCAGAAGTCCTCAAACGGCCCGACATAGCCCGATGCCGGCAGCCAACCCAGGTGCACCGCGAATAGGAAGATCAGCAGGATGCCCAGCCAAAAGTTGGGCGTCGAGATGCCCCACAGCGCGACCATATTGACCGCGTAGTCAACGCCGGTGTCCTTCTTCACCGCCGAGATGATGCCCGCGGACACACCGATCGTAAGCGAAAAGACGATCGCCATCAGCGCCAACTGTAACGTGACCGGAAACTTCTGCGCGATCAGGCTGAGGACCGGCTCTTTGAGCCGCATGGACTCACCCAGATTGCCCGAGAGCACGCCCGCGACCCAGTAGACGTACTGTACATAGACCGGTCTATCGAGCCGGTATTCCCTTCGGATCTGCGCGAGCACCGCGGGATCGCGCTCCTCGCCGGCCATGGCGAGCGCCGGATCTCCGGGCAGCAGTTGCTGCAACGAGAAGATGATCACCGACACGAAGAACAAGGTCGGGATCAGTTGCAGCAGACGTCTGGTCAGGAATGCCAGCATGCCGGCTCACGCCTCACCTGCGATGAGAGGTGGCCAATCCCGCCTGAACGCCACTGTGGCCGCGGCCCGCACCGCGCCCGTGTTGGGTTTGGCTCTGTATCGCGTGGGGGCCCCTGCGTGCGATGGCCAGGTTTGCCGCATGTTGCTGGCCTCAAGGCTTCAAGCTTGCGCCCACCACCCGAACCAGTCCGTCGCCAAGCTGCGTATAACCCTCAAGCTTGGCCGTATGAGCGATGATCACCAGCGGGTGGTAGAGATAGATGATGGATCCGTCGCGGAGCGACTTCTCGGCAATTTTCCCATAGAGCGCCTTGCGCTCTGCGAATTTAGACACCGTGCGCGCCTCATCGAGCCAACCATCGACGTCCTTGTCACAGTAATGCCCGTTGTTCTGCGGCGCCCCGCACTTCAAAAAGATGTAGCTGTTGCCGTCGGGATCGATGCGCCCGCTCCAGCCGATGAGGAAAGCCTGGAACCGACCCTGCTCCGCTTCGGTGAGCGAGGTGGCAAATTCGGTAACGCGGATCTTCAGATCGAAACCAGCCTCGGCCGCCATGGCCTGTAACACCTCCGCCACCTGGCGCGTCTCGGGATTGTTCGTCACCATGAAGTCGACCGCGATGGGGGTCGCCACGCCGGCTTCGGCGATGAGCTTTTTGGCCTTGGCGACGTCGCGGCCGGGTACGGGGAGCTTTTCCTGGTAATAGGAGCTCTTCGGGCTCACCCACTGATTGCCGGGCAGCACCTCGCCGTTGAACACGACGTCGGAGAGGGCCTTGCGGTCAATGGACGCCTCCAGCGCCTGGCGGATGCGTGGATCCTTACCGAACGGGCCGTTCTTGCCCGCCTCGCCGTTGTCAAGATTGAGCGTGAGCCCCAGGTAGCCGATGCTCGTTTGCGCTGCCACCTTGAGCTTCGGATCGGCGCGGATCTCCTTGAGGTCGGTTGCCAGCGCACGCTCGATGAGATCGAGGCTGCCCGATTTCAGGTTGGCCAGCCGCACGGTCGATTCCACAATCGGCCGGAACACGATACGGTCAATGTGCACATTGGCCGCATTCCAATAGTCGGCAAATTTCTCAAGCACAATGCGGTCCTGCTGCACGCGCTCGACGAACTTGAACGGGCCCGCGCAGATGGGTTTCAGGCCAAACTTGTCGCCCTCTTGCGCGATGGCCTTGGGGCTCATGATCATGCCCGCGCGATCGGCGAGCTGGGCAAGCAGCGGGGAAAAGGGGCTTTTCAGGACAAG
>JAMXLN010000152.1 GCA_024281145.1 Hyphomicrobiaceae bacterium
CTGCCCTTGCCGACACGGCGGGTCTCCAGGATGCGCTCTATGTGGAAATGAAGGCGCGTCTTAAAGAGGACGACAGCTCCGTGCCCGCGCCAGACGGGCCCTACGAGTACTACGTGAGCTACGTGATCGGTGGCCAGTATCCGCGGCTGTGCCGCAAACCCCGTGGCGGCGGCACGGAGGAAATTTTGCTTGACGGCAACAAGGAAGCCGAGGGCAAAGCCTATTGGCAGTTGGGCGCCACGGCCCACAGCCCGGACCATCGCTATCTTGCCTATGCCGTCGACAGGAAGGGGTCCGAGCTCTTCACCATCAAGATCCGCGACCTGGCAACCGGCAAGGACTTGCGCGAGGCCATGCCGGACACACGCAGCGCCATCATCTGGGGTGGCGACAGTAAGACCCTATTCTACGTCCGCCTCGACGCCAATCAGCGGCCCTTGTTCGTCTATCGCCACCGCGTGGGAACGCCCGGCAAATCCGATGTTCTCATCTATCAGGAGAAAGACATCGGTTTTTATGTCGGCGTCGGGCAGACCCAATCGTCGCGTTACATCACCATCGAGGCACACGATCACCAGACGACCGAGATCTATCTGATCGACGCCGATCGGCCCGAAAGCGATCCGCGCCTCATCGTGGCCCGCGTACACGGCCATGAATATGCCGTGGAGCACCAGGGCGACCGCTTGATCATCACCACGAACTCAGGCGGTGCGGAAGATTTTCGCATTTGCGAGGCGCCCATCTCGGCACCCGAAGAGGCCAACTGGCGCGAAATCGTGCCGCACAAGCCCGGCCGGCTGATTTTGGAAACCGTCGCCTACAAGGAGCACCTGGCCCGCCTTGAGCGCGAGGACGGGCTGCCTCGCGTTGTGGTGCGGCGCTTCGCCGACGGTGCCGAGCACGCCATCGCCTTCGCCGAAGAGGCCTACTCGCTTGGCATGTCGGCGGGCTTAGAGTTCGACACGACAACGGTGCGCTTCACCTATTCGTCCATGACGACGCCCGCCCAGGTGTTCGACTACGACATGGAGGCGCGCAGCCGGATCCTGCGCAAGACGCAGGAGGTGCCGAGCGGACACGATCCGGCCGACTATGTCACGCGCCGCCTGTTGGCGCCGGCACCGGACGGCGAAACCGTACCGGTGTCGCTCCTCTACAAGAAGGGCACCCGGCTCGACGGCTCGGCGCCCCTGTTTCTCTACGGCTATGGCGCCTATGGCATTTCCATTCCCGCGGGGTTTTCCACGAGCCGGCTCTCGCTCGTCGACCGCGGTTTCATCTTTGCCATCGCCCACATCCGCGGCGGCAAGGACAAGGGCTACCGCTGGTACACCGAAGGCAAACGCGAGAAGAAGGTCAACACCTTCACGGATTTCATCGCCGCAGGCGAGTATCTTGTGCGAGAGGGTTACACGCGACGCGGCCGCATCGTTGCCAACGGCGGTTCGGCGGGCGGAATGCTGATGGGCGTCATCGCCAACATGGCGCCCGACCTCTTCCTTGGCATCATCGCCGACGTGCCCTTCGTCGACGTCCTCAACACCATGCTGGATCCGGACCTCCCGCTCACGCCGCCGGAATGGCCGGAGTGGGGAAACCCGATCGAATCCAAGGCGGATTTCCAAACCATCCGCTCTTATTCACCCTACGACAACGTCGCCGCCAAGGCCTACCCGCACATTTTCGCCTACGCGGGGCTCACCGACCCACGCGTGACCTATTGGGAACCGGCCAAGTGGATCGCGCGCCTACGCCATCTCAATACCAGTCAGAACCTCATCCTGCTCAAGACCAACATGGAGGCGGGCCACGGAGGCGCGTCCGGCCGCTTCGAAGCGCTAAAGGAACTGGCGCTCGACTATGCCTTCGCGCTCAAGATTGCGGACATGACCGAGCTGCCACGCAACGGACGCGCCGACGAGACCTGAGCGGCGCCACCCCGCGCCGCCGGGCGCGCTCAGCTGCGCGCCCGAGCAGGGACCCGGTCGGCGCTCAGGCGTCATTCAGATACGGTCAGACGTCGATTTCGCCGCCATCATCGCCGGAATCGAACGCTGGATCGTTGCCGTCGTCCTCGTAGGCAGTGGGCTCGCTGCCGGGATCGTTGTCGCGATCGTCGACATAGGTCTCTTCTTCGTAACTATCGCTATCGTGGCGCGAGCCGGCATGGGCTCCGCCCCCCAGCATGTTGCGGATGCTGTCCGCCACCAGCACGCCACCTGCAACACCTGCGGCGGTCGCGAGTGCCGAGCGCATAAAGCCACCCGATGCCGCCGGCTGGGCCGCCGGAGCTTGTGGCGCAGGCGCGCCTTGGGACCAGGGTGCACGACCCTCGTCACGGCCGCCGTAGGCAGTGGGCGTAGCGCGTGAACCGACCTGGGGGACGCTGGAGCGGGGCTCCGGCGCACTGCGACTGCCCCAATAGCCGCCGAGGAACCCGCCCGAACGGGCCCCGCGCGATCTGTCACCTTCCTCGAGGCTGCGCAGCTGCTCCTCAAGCTCCTGGACCCGTGCGTTGGTGGCCTCCAGCGCCTGCTCCTGGACGAGCACGGACTGCACCAACATGTAGACGGCATCTGGATTGGCGCGCACAAGCTGGTTGATCAGCGCCTCGGCCTCGCGATCCTTCGCAGGGGCGCCGTAACTGCGCATGCGCTCGAAAAGCTGGGTAATGAGCTGGCGTTCGTCGGCGTTCATGGCATCCCTCCTGGGTGCGTGATCGCCCACATATCGGGTGGCGGCGCCGGCTTGGCAATGCCCAATGTTAATTGCATTTACTCTGGTCCGGGCGGTCACCTGAACGAAATCAGAACAGGATATTAAAAAAGGAAACTAGGACAGGAAATTAGAATAGCGCCCCCCGTGCTGCGACCGGCCAGAGACACTCGACGCTGGGCTCCGCCCCGCCAAGACCGCGCACGCCCACATACCAATCGTGCAGATTGACAGTGGGATCGCAGTGGCCAGGCACGAGCAAAACCTTGTCCCCCCGCTTTGGCCGCTGGCTCGAGGCTGTCGCGTCGATGATGCCGTGTTCGTCTGAGGGACGATGATAGAGGCCGCCGGGCAGACGCCAGGGCACGGGCATGCCGCTGTCGACAGCGAATGCCTTGAGCCCCGCATCGACGACCAGCCGCTCGGGCGCCGGCGCGCTCATGACGGTCGCATAGACGAACAGTGCGTGCTCGAAGGTGTCGACGGGCTCGCCATTGCCACCCATGTTGCGGGCATAGTCGGCGTCCATGAAGATGTAGGATCCGGCCTGCAGCTCGGTAAAGACCCCACTCGCCGCCTCGTTCTCGTAGGTGCCCGTGCCGGCGCCGGTGACAACCTCGGCCCGCAGTCCCACTGCCGCAAGCAGAGCCTGCGTTTCTCTTACCTGCGCGACGGCCTCTGCCACGCGCGTCTGCCGGTCGCGCGCCTCGCGCACGTGCTGGGCCGAGCCGTAATAGGCCTGCAGTCCGGCGAAGCCCAGGTGAGGCGAGCGCGCGATGCGTTCGGCCAGGCGCGCCGCCGGCGCGCCCGGCAAGACGCCGCAGCGGCGTCCGCCCACATCGATCTCGACAAGCACCTGGAGCTGCACATCCGCCTTGGTTGCCGCTGCCTCGAGCTCGGCCACGCCATCGGGGTCGTCGACGCACACGGCGATTCTCGCGCGTCGGGCAAGTCTTGCAAGTCGATCGAGCTTGGCGCTACCTGCAACTTCGTTGGCGATGAGCACGTCAGCGATGCCGCCGTCGACCATCACCTCCGCCTCGGACACCTTCTGGCAGCACACACCGACCGCCCCGAGCGACACCTGCTTGGCGGCAATGATGGGCGACTTGTGCGTCTTGGAGTGGGGTCGCAACCTAACGCCGGCGCTCGTTGCAAACTCGGCCATGCGCCGTAGGTTGCGCTCGAAGGCGTCGAGATCGATCAGCAGCGCAGGCGTGTCGACATCTCTGAGCGCCGTGCCGATCTCGGCCGGTGACGGTAAGGGCATCGGGGATCTCCTCGCTCTACGGCCTCCCCAGCATACCGCCACGATGGCCGTCTTGCCCATTTCCTCGGCGCCGGCGTGTCAGCGCACGTTCGGATCTTTTTTCCGTGGGAGCTCGCCCCATGCAAAAGGGCCGCACGAGGCGGCCCTTTTTTCGTTGCCACCCTGTGCAAGCAGCCTAAGCTGCTCTTGATAGCGGCGCCGGCACCTTCCCGTCGGTGCCGTCTTCCTCGCGCGGTGCCCCCGAACGCAGCGCAATGCCGAAGTAGCGCGTGCGCTTGCCGATCCGCTCCTTCTTCACCCCCAACTCACCGATCTCACGCGTGACCCTTGGATGCGCGAACGGTTCTTTGTCGTTGTCCTCGCACCAGCGGCAATACTCCTCATAGAGTTCCGTCGATGTGAGGCTTGAGCTTTCCGCGGCGGTGACGACCCTTTCGCGGTAGAAGCGTTGCACGTCGCTGTCGGGTACGCCGCGGGCAACGCGGTTGTCGTTGGCGCCGAGCCGGCGCCCGATCGGCGCCTCGCCGGCAACCTGCTCCTCTGTCCCGCCGGTGGTGGAAGGCGGCGGCGCCACCTCGATCTCCGAAGCAACCGTTTCGTCGGACAACAGCGGTGCAGGGCTGGCAGCGGCCCGGGCTTCGAGCAAGGCTTCAGCCGGCCTCGTTGCCGCACGGTCGTTGATGCGCCAGTAGGCGAATGCCACGTACATGCCAAAGCCCGATCCGATCTCAATCAACAAGGCAACGAAGATCGTCAGCGCCGTCTGCACTTTGTCGATGGCAAGCCCGGTAATCTTGGAAAGCACGCTTGCCTGCGGGTCGGCCTCGGCCATGACCGTGCCAGCCGCGGTATTGTCGAGCTTGGCGGCAATGTCGGCGATGCGCGCCTCAAGCTTTTGCGATTCCTGGGCAGAGGCAAACTCCGCATTGAGCTTGTAGAACTGTTGGCAGAACTCGCGGGCGGCCTTGCCTGAAACCTCCGCGCATTCGCGGGTGAGGAGCCAGTGTCGCTGCGCCTTCAGCACGTTGAGCTCTGCGGTGACGGTCTCGGCAGGCCGATGCGCTGGGATCCAGGTCAGCTGCTCCTGGGCACGTTTGGAATCGGCGCGCAAATCCTTGTAGTGGGCCGCTTCCACGGCGCGCTGGCCGGTGGTGTCGAGGCGGTTGAGAGCGGCATGGCCCAGTGCCGAGGTCATGGAATATCCCGTGACAACGGCCCACACCACCCCAGCGGCCAAGGCCTGCGACCACATGCGGTTGCGGACGGCCGCAAAGAAAAAGAACGGCACGAGCGCCTTGAAGCAGTCGGCAGCCGCCGACGCGGCCCCGTAGATCTGTCCATCCAAGGCGGTTTTTCCGAGACTAAATCCGAAGCGGTAGTTCATGGCAGCGGACACGGCGAGCAAAATGCCCGCAGCGACCACCCCCAACACGCCCAAGGCATGCCTTGCCATTGACGCCCCCTTTGTTTCGGCCGGACCATTTGTCGGTCGGGCCGAGTGCACGTTGCGAGGCGGCACGTCAAAATTGGAAGCCACTGGGCCGGAAACCCCATCCGGCGCACCTCTTGGGCACGCCCACCGCCCTCGACACGGGATCCTCCCACGTCGGCGACAGCGATCGCACGCGCGCAAAACCATCCAGCCTTGTGGCAGAAGCTGCGGGGTGATCGAGTTTTGCACAGTGGCCACGCCTGCGTGGGCATCGCCTTATGCACAAGCCCCGAGACCCGAACACGCACGACGCAGCAGATGCTGACGCGACCCCCTCGGAGTCTTAGGCTACGCGATTCGTAGCTTTTTGTTAACAGATTCAGTTGCGTATTTGCCCGACACCGCGCCCTGACCCAACTTTAGGCCATGCCAGGGGTGCTCTTGGGTCGATCGGCGCTGGGTTGCTCGCTCAACCGACCCTCCACGCGTTATCCACCGGGAAGCCGGTTTATGCACCGTGGGGCGGCGGAGCCCACAATGGCGCCCGAATCCATTTGCCCGGATGCGCCGATTGGGAGCACAATGGGGCATTCATGTTCTTCGCGTCGATCGCCGCTGCGGGGTTGGCGAGGCGAGGCTCATGCCTCCTGAAACGGCCCCCCACGGCCCGCCGTGAACAACGAATATCCAACCGAACCCTAGACGTGCGGACGGAAGGACGTAAGCGCAGCAGGCTCTATGGCGTAGGCGTTTAGGAGCTCCCATGAGTAAAGCGGCTGGCGTCGTGCTCATCTTGAGCGGATTGGGGTTTGCAGCGTTCGCGCTGTCCTCCGAGATTGCCCGGCTGGGCTCAGACGCGGTGAGGTGGGTGGAGGAAGCAAAAATCACCCCGGCGGCGAAGGTCGTCGAGCCTGCGGCGGTGTCACACCCCCAACCGGTGCCTCGGAGAGCCGCTGCGCCCCGCCCGGGGGTAGTGCTCCCTGCGTCGGCACCTGTGATCGTCACGCTTGCGCCGCGTTCGGCCGATGCGGTGGCGTCGCGGACGGCGGCGATTCCAAGGGATCGCGACAAGCTCGTTCGCGAGCTGCAGAAGGAACTGCGCCGGGTCGGATGCTATGAGGGTGAGCTCAGCGGGGTGTGGACGCCTGCCACGCGGCGCGCCATGAAGACCTTCACCGATCGCGTCAACGCCACCTTGCCCATCGATGAACCCGACGCGGTGCTCTTTGCCATGGTCCAGAGCCAGCCAGACCGGGTGTGCGGCAAGCCCTGTCCGATCGATCAAGGGCTCGGCGAGGACGGCCGGTGCCTGCCCAACGCCATCCTTGCCAAAGCGGCAAGCAAGCCTTCGCCGTCGGCGGTTGCGACCCATGCGCCAACAAGCGGTGGGCCCGCTGCGGGCAAGCCCGCGCCCAGCCGCTGGTCGGCGACCGTCACGGCGGCGCGGCCGACACCACCGGCACAGCCGGCGGCTGGCGCGCCAGCGGCACCGACGCCGTCACAGGCGCTTGCACTGGCTCCTGCCGCGCCTCCTCCGACCGAGGGGCGGATGGCCTTGGCAGGGCCAACTTCGCAGCCGGCGCCTCCCGGTGCAACGACGCCGTCCGGCCCCATAGCAGTCCCAGGGCCGCTCGCCGCACCGCGGCCGCTGCCGTCGCCGCCGAAGCGAGCCGTGCAGGGCAACGAGAGCTGGGCTCGCATGATGAATGCCCGCCGCTTCGAGAGCCCGAACTAGGGGCAAGCCTGGTTCAAAAACGATCTCGCCAAGACGAAACCCATCGCGCCTGCGTCGGGGATTGGACTAGGGGCGGGCGAGGCAGGTGAGGCGCGCACCCGCCTCCGCCGGCGCCACGCTGGCGAGGAGGCTTCGGGCACCGCACCCCCTTGCAATCCCCATCGCGAAGCCATGTGCGCACCCCGCCCACACCCTGCTTGCGCCATGCGCGGCGCAATTTCACCTTCCGCGGTTGGCGACTGGCCCAATCCACGTCGAGCTGGGCGCGTGCCGGCTGCTAGGGAGCCTGCACCTCTCGACGATGGTGCCTTCAACCCCTGCATCGTGCGTGAAGGCGATCACCTGCCGGCTGCTGCGCGTGGCGCCCAAGGCAAGACCACGCCGGCAGGCAACTCCCCTCGCAGCTGTCCGAAGTGACACCAAAGGTCAAGTCTTGACCACGCGCGAGGCGGCGTACAAACGTAGCCACGCGAGCGAGGGCCCGGCTGGGCGGGCGGGCGGCCCTGCGCTTGCGGACGCTCCCATATTCGACAGGACAAAGACGCGGTGGACGTCATGAGGAGCCCCGTGCGTCGGGCGTTGCATTTGGTTGTCGCGCTCGGCCTGATGTCGCTTGCCAGCGCCTCGGATGGCCGAGCCGGCGTGCTCGAGACGGTGCGGGCTCGGGGCCATCTGCTGTGCGGCGTCGGCGATGGCCCCAAGGGCTATTCCACGGTCAACGATGCGGGTGTGTGGAGCGGCATCAGCGTCGACTTCTGCCGCGCGCTGGCGGTGGCCGTGTTGGGCGACAAGGACGCGGTGAAGTTCCGCCCCGTGCAAAAGAGCGACCGGTTCTCGGCGCTTCAGGCAGGCGAGATCGACGTGCTCTCGCGTGACGTTGCCATGACGTCGAGCCGCGACACGGGGTTGGGGATCCGTTTCCCCGGTGTCCTGGTCTTCGATGGCCAGGGTTTCATGGTGCGCAAAGCGCAAGGCGTTGCCAGCGCGCTGGAGTTGTCGGGAACACGCATCTGCGTACTGTCGGACAGCGCAGATGTACAGGGCATTGCCGACTATTTCGGGGCCTTACGCATGCCGTTTGAACTGTCCAAGTTCGACAAATGGCAAGATGCGGTTGCGGCCTACACCAACAAGAGCTGCCAGGTGCTGTCGGCCAACGTCTCGCGCCTGTCGCTCGAGCGCCAATACGGCGCCGATCCGAGCGAGCAGGTGATCCTGCCCGAGATCGCCGCGCGACATTTGGTGGGACCGGCAGTGCGGCAGGGTGACGAGGTTTGGTTCAGCGTTGTGCGCTGGACCCTTTACGCGCTCATTGCCGCGGAAGAGCTCGGCATCAACAGCACCAACGTCGACGCTATGAAATCTTCGCCGAGCGCGGAGGTGCGATGCTTCCTGGGCGTGGACACCGACATCGGCCAACGGCTGGGCCTCAGCGCCGACTGGACGCAGCGCGTCGTGCGACAGGTCGGCAACTACGGTGAGATCTTCGAGCGTCATCTTGGACAGAAGTCGCCCTTGAAACTCGAGCGCCGGCTCAACAACCTGGCGGTGAACGGCGGCTTGCATTACGCACCGTCGTTCCGCTGAGGGCCACAGGCTGCAATATACGCTGCAATATCCGCGCCGAAGGAGGGCCGCACATAGCGGCCCTGCAGGAATGCTCAGGCCACAAGCTTGCGCCGTCGAGGTGGCCAGCTACACTCATGGGGATACGCGAGGCGGGAGGAGGGCGCATGCGCATTCACAATCTCTACGTCGACGCCAATGGCGAGACGCATTTCCGCGACATTGAGGTGGCCTGGGTCGAGGAACGCAACTTCAGCAAGCTCTCGGCGCGTTTGCCCGCCACCGGTATCATCTTCCGCGAGACTTCGGCCGACTACGACCTTGATTGGCATCCAGCCCCCCGCCGCCAGTACATCATCAATCTCGATGGTGGCGTGAAGATCACCGCGAGCGACGGCGAGAGCCGCGTCATCGGTGCTGGTGAGGTGTTGCTCGTCGAGGACACGAGCGGCAAGGGCCATCTGTCGAAGTCCGTAGGCGGCAAGCTGCGCCGCTCGATCTTCGTCCCGATCGATTGAGGCCATCGCCCCCGCCGTAAGCGGCCGATCGCGTGCGACAGGCATCGGGCAAGCCAAGGAATTGCCTGATGGTGAGGCAAAGGGGAGGACACGAATGTCGGTAGTTCTGGGCAGTGGTGAGCATCGCTATCGGGTGGTGGAGAACTGGGCGAAATTGCCGGACGGGTGGTCGTTCAATGACGTCGCCGCTGTCGCAGTCGACAGCAAGGACCAGGTGTACGTTTTCAACCGCGGGGAGCATCCCATGATGGTGTTCGACCGCGAGGGAAATTTCCTGCGCTCCTGGGGCGAGGGTGTGTTCCGCCGCGCGCACGGGCTCCACATCGATACAAACGACGCGCTCTATTGCACCGACGATGGCGATCACACCGTGCGCAAGTGCACCACCGCGGGACGGATCGAGCTCACCATTGGAGTTCCCGGCAAGCCGGCGCCCTTCATGAGCGGGGAACCATTTCATCGCTGTACACACACGGCACTCTCGCCCAACGGCGACATCTACGTGTCGGATGGCTACGGCAACGCGCGGGTGCACAAGTTCTCCCCGGCCGGCAAGCTGCTGACCTCTTGGGGGGAGTCGGGCACCGGGCCCGGGCAATTCAACATTGCCCATAACATCGCCACCGATGACGACGGCTGGGTCTATGTCGCCGACCGCGAGAACCACCGCGTGCAGGTATTCGACGGCGGTGGCAGATACGAGACGCAGTGGAACAACCTGCACCGCCCCTGCGGGCTCTACTGCTGTCGCGGCAAGACGCCAACGTTCGTGATCGGCGAGCTGGGACCGGGCATGCCCGTGAACCTCAAGGCACCCAACCTGGGCCCGCGCCTCTCCATCGTTGATGCGCAGGGCACGCTCATTTCCCGCCTTGGGGGAACGAACGGCCCCGGCCTGGAGCCCGGCAGGTTCATTGCCCCGCACGGCCTGGCCTTGGATGCGAGAGGTGACATCTACGTCGGCGAGGTGTCCTACACCAATTGGAAGACGAGCTTCCCGGATAGGCCGATGCCCAGCACGATCCGCTCCTTGCAAAAACTGGAGAAGCTCAAATAAGCCGCCGGGCAAGCGTCGCCGACCATAGGGGGCCCACGGGGGTGCCGAGCAACGTGTGAAGACAGCCACCGCGCGAGCGCCCATGACCTCGTCTCGCCTCTCCGCCGACCAAGTCATTCGCCTCCTCGGCCTCAGCCCCCATCCCGAGGGTGGCTACTTTCGCGAGACCTTCCGCGATCGCGTCACCGACGCCGCCGGCCGCGCGGCCTCCACCGCCATCTACTTCCTGCTCGTCGGCGGCCAGCTGTCGCGCTGGCATCGGGTCGATGCCGCCGAGGCGTGGCACTGGTATGCGGGCGCATCGCTGGCCCTGACCATTGCCAACGCGGCTGGCCTGCCTGACCGCTGCGAGCTGCGGCTCGGGCCCGACCTCCTCGCCGGTGAGCGCCCGCAGGCGGTGGTGCCGGCCGGCACCTGGCAACGTGCCGAGAGCCTCGGAACCTGGACACTCGTTGGCTGCACGGTGGCGCCTGCCTTCCACTTCGCGGGTTTCGAGCTGGCAGCTCCTGGCTTCGAGCCGGAACGCAATCGGTCCGGCGAGGGCTGCGGCTAACCTGCGGGCGATTCGCTTTGGATGGCCTCGATTGGGTCAAAAGCAAGCCTCCGGTGTGGCGCTTTTGACGTTGTCCCCGGCGCAACGGGAATCTTTGTAGCTACTACTTGCCGAGCCCACACGACTCAGGCTTTGCAGGAAGCGACATTGCGCGCGCTGCGGTGGGCGTGTGAACAACAATCAAGTGGGCAGTTCGGGGGCCGTCGACACATGAAGAAGGAAACAGGCGGGCCGTGTCTCAGCGCCGTGTTCGTCGATTACGACAACATTTATCTGTCGCTGAAGCGCAAGAGCGAGGAAGCCGCCAAACGTTTCGCCAAAGATGCCAGCGGCTGGTTGCGCGGCATCGAGACCGGCCGGTTGATCACCGCCACCAATGCGCCCTTCGGCGGCAACCGCCGCATTGTCATGAACCGCTGCTATGGCAACCCGGTGCCGCGACGCAACGCGCACGATAACTCCACGGACATGAACTCCTTCCCATTCGTGCGCCACCATTTCCTGCGCGGCGGATTCGAAGTGATCGATTGCCCCCCGTTGACCGCGCAGCTCAAGAACTCCTCCGACATCCGCATGGTGATGGATATCCGCGATTATCTCACGCACGATACCTACTTCGATGAGTTCATCATCCTCTCCGGCGACGCCGACTTTACGCCGGTGTTGCATCGCCTGCGCGCGCACGCCCGGCGTACCGTCATCTTTGCCAACGACTTCACGGCGGCTCCCTACACCGCCATCAGTGATGGCGAGGTGCGTGAGTCCGATCTCATCGCCCTCATTCTCGGCAACGAGCTGCCGAGGGATGCCGCCGTGGGCGAGCGGCTCGTCATGCCGTCGGCCAAGAGCGAGGACATTCGTCGCGAAATCCTCACCGAGGTCGTCGCTTGCGTGCGCGCCGCAAGCGCACCCGTACCGCTGGAGGCTTTGGCCGAGCGCGCCGTGCGTGCCCTCGGACACGAGAAGACCATCGGCACCGGCTGGGCCGGCGCGGGCAGCTTCCGCGAGCTGTTGCGCCAACAGCTGCCGGGCGAGATCAGGCTCTCCAACGAACCGCCCTACCTCGCGTTCGATCCCAAACGCCACGGCGAGGCGCTCGAGCGGCGAGAGTCCGCTGGCGCGGCCCTCGGGGGTCCGCGAACCGCTGGCAAGCCGGCAGCTCTTGAGCCGATGCCCCTGACGCCAGCAGCGCTGCAACAGGCGCTGCCGGCCTCTTCACTGCCGCCGACGCGCCCGGGGCCAGGCGCTCCCGGCACGGCTCGGCCGACACCGCCGGCCGCCGTACAGACGGCTCCGGCGCAGGCGGGCAGCTCGGCCGCCATCCAGCAGTCGATCACCCGCATCCAAGAGGCTTGCCAGGCGCCCCCTTTGGCTCCCCACGAATATCGCCTGCTGTTTGAGGTGATGGCCAAGGAGATCAGCGACAATGATTTGATCGGCGCGCAGACACTCGCCAACATCACCCAGCGTGCCCAGGAGCGCGGCCTCGACGTGCGGCGCGACGATGTGCGCTTCGTGCTCGAGGTGGTGAGCGAGGCAGATCCCTGGTTTGAACAAGGCGCCTCCGCCAATCTGTTTGCGGGCCGCTTCCGCAACTTTGTCGTCGCGCGATGCCGCGGTCAGGGCCTGAACCTGTCAGCCGACGAGCTCGACCT
Source organism: Hyphomicrobiaceae bacterium (assembly GCA_024281145.1). Classification (GTDB taxonomy): domain Bacteria; phylum Pseudomonadota; class Alphaproteobacteria; order Rhizobiales; family Hyphomicrobiaceae; genus AWTP1-13. The sequence goes on from JAMXLN010000152.1 coordinate 12,505, forward strand.
CATCGATGCATGGTTCGCCGGCGGTTCGCTACCGCAGTCGCCGGCCCAGCCAATGCCGGCGCCCACCTCGTCGTCTGCCCAGGCGCCCGAGGCAAGCCAACCTCCGGCGCGGGCGCCAATACCGCAGCCGGAGGCGCCAACCTCTGCTGCGTCCGCGGGCATCTCGCGCTGGTGGTCCTCGGCCGAAAGCCGAAAGGACGCGACCGCCCCCCGCGGCGAGTCGGAGGACTTTCCCCGCATTGTGCGCACCCGGTTGCGCAGTTGAAGGGGCCTCGTCGAGCTCGGGCATGCTCCGATGAAGATCCAGCACGCTGAAGATTAGCCCGGGCTCGCGGATTTACACGGGAGTACTGTGGGCAGTGGTGCGTGCGGTGCGATGGAGCGCAGCGCACGAGCTTGCCGCGTCCGAGGCTCACCGAGCACGCAGCGCTGCGGCAGAAAGGCCGGTGCGCCTAATGCCGGCCCCCCACGCCGGCCGCGGCGAACTTGCGCGTGGCGCCCACGAGCTCGTGGACGATCCCGGGCTCCGTCATGGCGTGGCCGGCGTCACCGACGATCCGCAGCTCTGCCTGCGGCCACACGCGCCACAGGTCCCAAGCGTTCTTCACCGGCGTCACCACGTCATAGCGACCGTGCACCATGACGCAGGGCAGGTGCCGGATCCGCTCGACCCCGCGCAGGAGCTGATCGTCGCGCTCGAAGAAGCCGCGGTTGATGAAGTAGTGGCACTCGATGCGCGCGAAGGCGATGGCGTAAGTATCGGCCCCAAAGAGGCGCACGCGCTCGGGATCCTGGACCAGCGATAGCGTGCTGCCCTCCCACACCGACCAGGCCCTTGCGGCGGCGATCTGCACGTTGCGATCGGGGTTGGTGAGACGCCGGTAGTAGGCGGCGATCATGTCGCCGCGCTCCTCCGGCGGAATGATTTTGCGGAACTCCTCGAAGGCCTCCGGGAACATCCAACTGCAGCCACCCTCGTAGAACCACGCCAACTCTTCTCCCCGCAACAGGAAGATGCCGCGCAAGATGAGCTCGCTGACGCGGTCGGGATGCGTTTGAGCGTAGGCCAGCGATAAGGTCGATCCCCACGAACCGCCGAACAGCTGCCAGCGTTCGATGCCCAAGTGCTTGCGCAAGCGGTCCATGTCGGCGACTAAGTGCCAGGTGGTATTGGCCTCGAGGCTGGCGTGCGGCAGGGAGCGGCCGCAGCCGCGCTGATCGAACAGAATGATGCGGTAGCGCGCCGGGTCGTGGTAGCGGCGCATGGTGGAATTGCAACCGCCACCCGGGCCCCCATGTACGATCGCCACTGGTTTCCCGCTGGGGTTGCCGCACTCCTCGAAATAGATTTCGTATCCGCTGTCGACCTTGAGCCGCTCCTGATGATAGGGCTCGATCGCTGGGTAAAGGCCGAGCCGCTCACGTGCCGACATCGCCTGGCGCTTCCTATTTTTTGTTCTGGTGTCCTGCAACGGTGGCTTGCAACCCGCAATGGTTACATGCGAGCGGGCGGATTAGGCAAGTTACTGCACGGCAATGTCGGAGGAGAGCTAGCCCGGCGTGCGACTCCTGAGCCGCAGGAGCCGCATCTCTCGGTCGTAGAGGGTCTCCCCGCCTGGCACCCGCATGTCGCTCACGAGGTCGAGTGCGTTGCGCCCCAGCGCCGGTGTGAGTTCGCTGGCGAGGAGCCCAGCACAAAGCGCTAGCGGCAACCCGATGGCTCCGGCGAGCGCGCTCGGCCATCCGATTGCGCCCGTTTCGGCAAGGAGCATCGCCAGAGCCGTGACTGCGAAGCCGGTGACCATGGAGGCGAGTGCACCCCATTGGTTGGTGCGCTCCACCCAGATGGCCAACAGCAGCACGGGGAAGGAGCCTGCCGCAGCGAAGGTGAGCGACCACATGAAGAGCTGCAGCGGATCGGCCGGGACGGCGATCGCAAGCCAAATGCTAACAAAGGCCGCGCCGATCAGCGCGACGCGCGCCGTCGCCACGCGCTGGGTGTCCGCGGCGGTGTCGCCGGTGAGGCCATGAATGACGTCCTCTGCGACGATGCCAGCGATCGTCATCAGCGCTGAGCCGAGTGCCGCCAGCGCCGCGGCCAGCGCCCCGGCGAGCGATAGGTAGACGAGGACCTGGGGAAAGCCCGCCGCAAGCGGAAGCGCAAACAGGGTCGCGTCGCGTTCGAAGCTGATGCTCGCGAGCTTCACAACCTGGGCCTTGGCCTCGATCCTGGCGATCCCCGCCTGCTGCAGCAATTGGAACCAAAGGGGCAAGCGGTCCCCAGGATGGCCGGCAATCTGCTCGAGCAGCATGGCACGCAGGTAGACGGCAATGGCGGGCAGTGTAAGCACCACGAGACCGACGACGAGGGCCGCCCAGCCCAAGGACTTGCGCGCCTCGTAGACGCCGGGCGTCGTCCCGACGCGAGACAGCAGCCCGGGCGAGGCGGCAATGCCGGCTGCCGCCA
>JAMXLN010000153.1 GCA_024281145.1 Hyphomicrobiaceae bacterium
TGCCGTTCAAGAGTGCGCACCTTGGTCATCGTTTGGCTCCTGTGCCTCGGCGCGAGCCCGGCGGCCCTGCTGCCGTGCGAGGCCAACGCCGCCGTTGGGCCGCGCGTTCCCGCAGGGGCGCGAGCGGTTGTTTTGATAGATGAAGCCGACATGCACTTGAAGGATCCGAGAGGAGCCGACCCTGGGGGGCTGCTCAGTTACCGCTCGCCACCCCGCAAGGGCGGTCACTCCCGAGCTCGCCCCGGCGCTCGCGGGCAAGCGGACGTTCGAGGGTCACTCGAGGGTGACGTCGCCCAGGATTACCGCAGGCGTGGGTTGTTCACATCTGCATTCGCATAATATATATTATGGAAAATTACCAAAAATTACGCAGAAAATACAAAGTAGTAGGACAAAGCCGGAGGGGCTCTGCCGCCCCTTACTTGTCGCCTTTCTCGTAATGGTCACAGATCAGGCGGTCGAGGAGACGCACGCCCCAGCCCGAGGCCCAACTCGGATTGATCTCGTTGCGCGCTGAGTCCATTGCAGTACCCGCCACATCCAGATGCGCCCAGGGCGTGTCCTTGATGAAGCGCTGCACAAACTGGGCGGCCGTGATGGACCCCGCATGGCGCCCGCCGATGTTCTTCATATCCGCATTCTTGCTGTCGATCAGCTTGTCGTAGGCTTTGCCCAGTGGCATGCGCCAGACCTTTTCGCCGGTTGCTTCACCGGCTGCGATGAGCTCACCGGCGAGGCGATCGTCATTAGAAAAGAGGCCCGCGTGCTCCTTGCCGAGCGCCACGATGATGGCGCCCGTGAGCGTGGCGAGATCGATGACGAAGCGTGGCTTGAAGCGCTGTTGGGCATACCACAGCACGTCGGCCAGCACGAGGCGACCTTCCGCGTCGGTGTTGAGCACCTCGACCGTCTGGCCCGACATGGAGGTGACGATATCGCCGGGACGCTGCGCCTTGCCCGACGGCATGTTTTCGACGAGGCCAACGAGGCCGACCGCATTGACCGCTGCCTTGCGCCCGGCGAGCGCCAGCATGAGCCCGACCACGCAGGCCGCCCCGCCCATGTCCCCTTTCATGTCCTCCATGCCGCCCGCGGGCTTCATGGAGATGCCGCCGGTGTCGAAGCAAACGCCCTTGCCGACGAAGGCGAGGGTTTTGGCCCGCTTGGACTTGGCCCCGTGCCACTGCATGACGACGACGCGCGAGGGCCGGTCGCTGCCCTGCCCCACGGCCAACAAAGCGCCCATTTTCAGGGCGCGAAGCTGGTCCTCGTCCAGCACTTCCACCTCAACACCGGCGCTGGCGAGATCGCGTACCCGCTCGGCAAATTCGACAGGGCCCAGCATATTGGCGGGCTCGTTGACGAGATCACGGGCGAGGAAGATGCCCTGGGCCAGCGCTTTGCGGCTGGCAAAGGCCTTGGCGGCAGCGTCGGGCTTGGCACAGTGAACCGTGAGCCTGCGCACGCCGTCGCGGGGCTCGTCCTCGCCACCATCCTCGGCTTTGCGCGTGGTGCGGTATTTCTTGAAGGCATAGCTGCGCAGCAGCGCACCAAATGCCAGGTCGGCGGCCAGGACGTCCGCGCCCGCTTCGCCCGTGTCGGGCACATCAGCGATCAGGCTTGCCGCCTCGCCCTTGCGCGCGGTGATCTGGGAGAGCACGTAGCCGCCAAGAAGCAGGCGGTCGAGCTCTTTGCTCGGGTGGCCGGCGCCGATGACCAGCAGACGCGAAGCGTCGATGCCGATGGGGGCGAGAATTTCGATCGACGTCTTGGCTTTGCCCGTGAAATCGGCGGCGCGCGCAGCCTTGCTCACCGCACCCTTGGTGCGCTCGTCCAAGCCGCGTGCAGTTGCGGCAAGCGCTAATTCGGCCCCCGCGAGCAGCACCAGCGTGCCGGTTGGTGCCGCGGACAAGGATGCAAACTGGATCTCGAGGGCTTCAGACATCGACAGGTTCCTGAATCAGGTTCAGCGCCGGAGGTACCTTCGGTTCCACCTTGGCTATCAAGGAAGGCGCCGCGAGCCCAGCTGCGGTTGGGAAGGATGCACAATACGCCGTCACAGGCGAAGCGCAAGCAAACGCCGCGCCTTAGGGAGGTGATGCTTCCCCGGTGCGGTGGTCGCCCGCGAGTTCCAACTTCGGTGTCTGCCCTTTCCAGGGGCAGGTGTGCCTGAACGGGAAATGCGAGCAGTCCCGAGGTTAGGACGTCAAAGGACCTTCTTCTCACGCAGGGTGGCAATCTCGGCGGCAGTGAAACCAAACTCGGACAGCACCTCGAGGGTGTGCTGCCCCCGCTCGGGCGGGGCCGCCGCCAGGCGGGTCGGCGTGCGTCCGAGCGAGACCGGCTGCCCCACCACTTTCAAGGTGCCGCGCGCGTCGCCTGTCTCGATCTGCTGCACGATGCCGAGGTGGGCGACCTGCGGGTCGGCGAACACTTGCTCGACGGAGTTGATGGCCCCCGTGGGCACGCCGGCGGCATTGAGACGCTCGATCCAGTCAGCGCTCGTGCAATGCGCGAGGTGAGCCTCGATGGCGCGGTTAAGCGCATCGCGGTTTTCAAGGCGCGCTCGAGCGGTGGCGAACTGCGGATTGGCGAGAAGGGCGGGCGCATCAATGGCCTTGCAAAGGCGCTCCCACATTTGCCCACCGGCCGTGGCAATGTTGATATAACCGTCGCGCGTCTTGAACACGCCGGTCGGCACGCTGGTTGGATGATTGTTGCCGGCCTGCCCTGGAACCTCGCCGGCATTGAGCCAGCGCGAGGCCTGGAAATCGAGCATGAAGATCTGCGCCTGCAGCAGCGAGGTGGCAACCTCCTGGCCCCTTCCGGATTGCTCCCGCTCCAGCAGCGCCACCAGGATGCCGAGGGCGCAAAACAAGCCGGCGGAAAGGTCGGCAACGGGAATGCCGACCCGCATCGGTCCTCGCCCTGGCTCGCCGGTGATGGACATGAGGCCACCGAGACCCTGCGCGATTTGATCAAAGCCCGGGCGGTCACGGTAGGGACCATCCTGGCCGAAGCCGGAAATGCTGGCGTAGACGAGACGCGGATTGATCTTGCTGAGGGTCGCGTAATCGATCCCGAGGCGGGTTTTCACGTCGGGGCGGAAGTTCTCGACCACCACGTCGGCCTTGGCGGCGAGGCGACGAAAGGTTGCAGCTCCCGCAGGCGATTTGAGGTCGAGCGTCATGCTGCGTTTGTTGCGATGCAGGTTTTGGAAATCCGGTCCGTGGCGAGCGCCGCCCAGACCCTCCCCAGCGTCCAAGTGTTCGGGAAGCTCAACCTTGATGACATTGGCACCCCAATCCGCAAGCTGGCGCACGGCGGTCGGGCCAGCGCGCACGCGGGTCAGATCGAGGACGGTGAAGCGCTGGAGCGCGCTCGAAGCATTGGCAATGGGCATGGGCTCACCTCAAGCGACCATGCTGCGCCAGCTATCACCTGATTGCAAAGGATTGTCGCCGCCTCAATGGTGGGGCGGGCCGTGCTCACCCTTCCGGCTGAGGCATCTCACCGAACCGATTGAATGGGGGGACGCCGCCGATCCCAATTGCTAACCCGGATCGAGGGATGGGTCCGGCGCACGGGTCGGGTCGAAGCCATGCATATAGAGCGCCCATTGCAGGGCGACGAGGGCCCCCTTGACGCGGGGCAGCAGAAAGAGGGAGCCAAGCAGGGTCAGAGGCAGCCAGATCGCCAGCTGAACCCAGATTGGCGGCGATAGCGCCCGCTCGAGCGCCAGCGCACCGCCCACGACAAAATGGCCGACGATGAGGATGGTGAAATAGGCCGGGGCATCGTCGGCGCGATGGTGGTGCAGCGCCTCCCCGCAGGCGGGACAATGATCGCGCACCTTGAGGTATTTGCCATAGAGCTGCCCTGCTCCGCAGTTGGGACAGCGCTTTGACACGCCGCGCCAAAGGGCCCGCGCGAAGGGACGGGGTGGCCTTGCCGGGTCGGACGCCTCGATCATGGCCTGGAGATAGACAGTGCGGCCACTGCGCGCGTTGTGACATATCGACCGGATCGAGCAAGCGGGCGGTTGCGGGGATGGGCTGGACGCCATGACCTCATCGCCCAGAGCCGTCCTCTGGAGCGTCCCCTGACGCCGTCTCCTTTGGGGGCCGCGACGCGCCCGCGTCCCCACAGCCACCGGGCCGGATGAGCCGTCTCGCCTTTTATCTACAAATCTTCTGTGGATAACCGCGCTTTCGCCATTGACGGTCATGCGGCTCGATTCACTCGCTAGGCGCAGTTTGCTCGCTCAGGGGCCGCAGCGGGTAGGTGCCTCAGGGGATTGGCGATGAGCGTTGCCTGGGAAAGTGAATTGGAGCTCAAACTCGAGCTCACGCGTGAGGAATTGCAGCGGGTGCGTGCGCATCCAGCGCTTGGTAACCTGGCCGTCGGCGAGCCGGTGCACCGAACGCTGCGCTCCATCTACTTCGACACCCCGGATTACCGCCTGCGCGCCCTTGGCATCGCCTTCAAGCTGCGCTCTGAGGGCGAGAGCTGGCTGCAGACGGTCGAAGCCGCCAGATCCGCTGCCCGCGGCAGCACCGACGGTCTCCCTGGGGATGGCAGCGTAGAGCGACCGGAACCCAACTTGGACCTCATTCCCAGTCGGCGCCTGCGCCGCCGGATCGAGAAGGCGGTGGCGCGCTCGGTGCTGGAGCCGGTGTTTGAGACCGTCGTTGAGCGCACAACGCGCCAACTGCACGCCGCCGGAGGCGATCTTGAGCTCGCCCTCGACGAGGGTGTGGTGCGCGCCGGCAGCCTTGAGAGCAGCCTATGCGAGGCGGAGTTAGAGCTGAAATCGGGAAGCCCGGAATGCTTGCTGCACACCGCCGCACAGCTCTTCGCCACGGCACCCCTGCGCCTCGCCAATGCCAACCTGGCGGATCGGGGTTATGGCCTCGCGCTTGGCCGCAAGGCCAATGGCCAAGTCATACCGCAGCGCGCCGAGTTGCCACACCTGGCCCCCGACCACTCCTGCTCACACGCGTTGGCCCTCCTCGTGCAATCGGCCGCCGCCCAGATCGCCGCCAACCGGGAAGCTGTCCTGGAAACGGAAGACCCTGACGCCGCACATCAGCTGCGCATCGGCCTGCGCCGACTACGCAGTGCCGTTCTCGCCTTCCGCCCCCTGAGCGATACGACGGCCGCCCGTGAGCTGCAGCGCCATGCGCGGGCCCTCGCGCGCAGCGTTGGCGAGTTGCGCGACGCCGACGTGCTGATTGAGGAGATCTATGCGCCGGTCGCGGGCACCATGCGCCACGAGCCAGGGCTGGCGGGGTTGCGCGAGGCACTGCTGGCGCATCGGCTGGGCATGCGCGATCGCGTGCGGTCTGCGCTGCGCGGACAGCCGTGGTCGCTACTCCAACTTTATCTGGCACTGTGGCCGCGCACGATCGAACGCGCCGAGGAGCTGTCGTCGGTGTCTGTCACGAAATTCGCGCGCTCGGCGCTCAAGAAGCGCTGGCGCAAGGTCGCCGACAGCGGTGAGCGCCTTGACGATCTCGACGTGATCGAGCGTCACGCCATGCGCAAAGCGCTGAAGACCTTGCGTTATACGGCCGAGTTCTTCGCCAGCCTCTATCCCGCGCAAGCGACACGCCGTTTCATCAAGGAGATCCGCAGCTTGCAAGAGGAGTTTGGCTATCTAAATGATGTCGTCGCCGCCGAGCGGCTCACCACCATCTGTCGTGAGGGCTGTCCCGACAACTGCGACGCGCAACGCGCCGCGGGTTTCGTGCTGGGTTGGCATAACGCGCGCGCCGTGCAGGCCTGGAAGGATGCCCACAAGGGCTGGCGCAAGCTAAACGCCCTGCCTCGGTTCTGGGCGTAAGACGACCCGAACAGGGATTGCGACCCCGCGCAGCGACAAACTGCCTCTTCCGCGGCGACTGTCACCAGGCTGTTACGGGACTCGGGCAGAGCCTCCAGCCGCGCTGATAGCCGCGCGAGGGGGCCCATGACGCCGCTTGACTGGTTGCTGATCAGCTTTTGCCTCGCCGCCACTTTCCTCCATATCGTCACGAGCCTGCTCGCCATGCGTCGCTGCCGGCAGGGCACGGGGTCGCTGCCCGCGCCGGCGCGGGCGCCGTTGGTAAGCGTCTTGCGGCCCGTGCGAGGCCTCGATCGCTGCGAGGAAGTCACACTGGCCTCCAGCTTCGCGCTCGATTATCCCAATTTCGAGCTGATCTTCTGCTGTGCCGATGCCGACGACCCGGCGGTTGCGTGCATCCGCTCGTTGATCGCCCGCAACCCCGGTGTCAAGGCGCGGCTGCTCATTGGCAATCACGAAATCTGCCTCAATCCGAAACTCAACAATCTCGTCAAAGGCTGGCGCGCGGCCGCCGGGGACTGGATCGTGTTCGCCGACAGCAACGTGTTGATGCCGCGCGACTACCTGCAAAGGCTGTTTGCGGGCTGGCAACCCGACACGGGCGTCCTGTGCGCTCCGCCGATTGCTTGCAATGTCATTGGGTTCTGGTCCGAGGTTGAATGCGCGTTTCTCAACGGCTACCAGGCACGCTGGCAGTACGCCGCCGATAGCGTCGGTATGGGCTTCGCCCAGGGCAAGACCATGCTGATACGCCGAAGCGATCTGGCGCAGGCTGGAGGCATTCAGGTGCTGGCACAGGAGATCGCCGAGGATGCTGCCGTTACCAAGCTCGTGCACAGCATGGGTCTGTGCGTGGCCCTTGTCGATGCGCCGTTCGGCCAGCCGCTGGGTCCGCGCACGGCACGACAGGTGTGGGATCGCCAGACCCGTTGGGCGCGTCTGCGACGCTTGAGCTTCCCGGGCTTCTTCGCCATCGAGATCCTCACGGGCTGTCTGTTACCGTTGGCTGCGGCGGTTTGGGTTGCAGATGCGCTCGAAATGCCGCCGGCGGCCCTGCTGGCGGGATTGTCCGCGGTATGGTTTGGCACCGAGGCCCTGTTGGCGTGGGTCGCAGGCTGGCATGTGCGGGTGTGGTCGCCGTTGGCCTGGGCGCTACGGGACGCGCTCTTGCCGCTCGTGTGGATGCACGCGTGGTTGAGCGAAGGCTACGCTTGGCGCGGCAACGAGATCAGCACCGTGCAACCGAGCGCACCAATGCACTGAGGCAAGTCAACGGACCAGGCGTGCCCCGAGGACGATCAACTCGCTTCAATGAGATCGGGGCGGCGCTTGAGGATGGCTTGAGCCTTGAAAGTCGGCACCTTGTACTCCCAGCCCTGGGTGCGCTTGACAATGTCTTCGGCGGTCTTTTTGGCGTCCCCCTCCGCGCCGGTGGCCTCGAACGAAACCCACGTGTCGTCGCCCTCTTTGCGCAGTCGAACCGTTATGGCGAGCCCGCCATCGGCCTCGATCTTGGCAAGGCTTAGGTCGTTGGCGGCGGGAGCCGCAGTCGCCGCCTTGCGCACGTCGTCGAGCTCGATGTTTGCGACGGCGCGGACGATCGCATCGATGCCGGCACCGTCCTTGAGCTTCTTGCCTTCGGGCAAGCCCAAGAGCGTGTGCTTGGCCGTGTCAGCCGCATCGCGCGCGATCACAAGGGGCTCCTCCCCGGGGATCTCGACGGTCAGTTTGGCGATCTTGGCCGAAGGCACGTCAAGCACCCCTGCCTGGACCCAGTCGCGAACGTTGAGGGACACATCGAGGTCGCCGTTGCTGAGCCAGGTCTGCTGGTCTCCGGGTTTGCGCACGTAGGTACCGCTCTTGCTGCCACCGAAGGCGTCCCATCGCTTTTTGCCGACGATGGTCTCGGCGATGATGCCACCTTGGTCGTCTTTAAGGCGCAGCAACCGCGACTTGGTGTCCTTGCCCGCCGGATCTTCAAGCTCCAGAAGAGCGAAGCGATCCTTGTTGCGGGTCTTGCTTTCGACAAGCTCGGCTTCAGACAGCTTGACCAGCAGCGCGCGTACCACGCCCGGCTTGACGGGATAGCCGCCCCGATCGGCGAGCGTCCATCCGTCATTGGACTTTGCCAGCGCCAGCGCCTTGTCGCCCTGTTGCAGCTCGACGCGACTGATGCGGCTTGCCTGCGCCGCCAGGCCCGGGAGCAGGGCAGCGCCGGAGACCTTGGCCTGTGACCAGCGGTTCTGCGAGGCGTACGTTGCAACGGCAAGCACCACTGCCACGAGCGTGATGCCCGCCAGAGCGGCAAAGGCGCGGGGCTTCATGGTGTTCCTCCTTGGACACCTGACGGTGGCAAATGCGGCCCAGTCCGCCGCCGCTGCCTCACTGCCCAGCCGATGCCGCCGAACCCGACCAACAGTGGCACGAAGGCGATGTTGGCGAACTTCAACCAGCCGTCGAGGCGGTCGATATCCTCGCGCAGTGCGCGCTTAACCTCGCGCAGCTCCCGGCGGATTGCCAACATGTCGCCGCGGAACTTCTCGATCGCCTGGCGATCGCTCTCGGTGACGATGACATTGCCGCCCTCCCCAGCGTTCTCGAGCTTGGTAAGTTGATCTTGCACCTCTTTGAGCTTGGCAGTGAGCGCCTGCTCCTTCTCGCGATAGCGCCGCTCGGAGTCCCGGCGCAGATCGTTGACGAGCTGGAAGGGGCGATCCTCGGCGCCGCGGCCGCGCAGCGCGATGAGGGCGTCGGAGCCCGACAGATTGTCGAGCGCATTGACGATGAAGGCCGCGTTGCTGGCGTTCGGGATCGCCACCTGCTGACCCAAAAAATCGCGCACGTCGACCCAGAATTGGTCGGAGAGCAGGTCAGTGTCGGCGATGACGATGGCGTTGATCTGGCCGGAGGCCTTATGCGGCTTGGCAGCTGCCCCTTCCGGCTTCTCCTCCTTGGGCTTGCCGTCCTTGCTTGCGTCGGCTTTGGCCGCATCCGGCTTGCCGTCCTTGCCCGCGTCGGCTTTAGCCACATCCGGCTTGCCGTCCTTGCCCGCGTCGGCTTTGGCCGCATCCGGCTTGGCGCCTTCTTGCTTGGCCGCATCTGCTTTGGCTTTGTCGTCCCCCTCCGGCTTAGCTGGCTTGGGCACACCGTCGGGATAAGCGCTATTGGCCGTGCCGGAGACCCGCGCGGCCAGCATCAGGGACTTGCCTTCCGGCTTGTAGCCGCGCAGCAAGGCGACGGGATCGGGCATGCCGGTGAACTTGTCGGCGGGGATCTGCATCGCCTGCGGGCTGGTGAGCAGGATCGGCGTCACTTGCGTCGTCGCCCCTTCGGCCTTCGACAAGAAGCCTGGCGAAGCCAAGTTGAGCCGCTCGACGCCGCCCGAGAGCACGTCTTTCTCGTCGATGCTGCGCCGGTCGAGGCCGAGCCAGCCCACGTATTCGGTCACCGTGGGGCGCGCTCCGCCGCCGAATTGGACGCGCCGTGCCGTGGCAATGTCGCCTGCGACCTTGCTCGGATCGAAATCGACGCCCCAGGCCTTGAGCAGCTTCACGAACTCTGGGCTCACCCCACTCGGCGGCATGCCCATGGGTCCGGCGCGTCCGCCCATTTCAGCGACCGGATCGACGAGCGCCAAAACCTTGCCGCCGCCGATGACGAACTGGTCGATGGCATAGGCGGCCTCGGGGGTGAGTTTGTCGGGCTGGGCCACCATCAGCACGTCGACATCGCCCGGTATCTCCTTCACGTCCTGGGAGAGCGTTTTGACGTCGAAGAAGTCGCGGATCTGTTCCATGATCATCTGTGGCGGCAGCTGCTGTCGACCTCCCCCGAGCATGGCCATCGGGTTCATGCCCCCATCCAGGGGCAGGCTGGTCATGAGGCCAACCACGCGCTTCTTCGGATTGGCCAACGTGTAGATGAGTTTGGTGAGGTCGTATTCGAGAAAGGCCTCGCGATCGGTTGTGAAGAAGGGGATGGTAGAATCGCTGTCGGTGGAATTGTTCCCCACCAACCCGAAGTAGCCGACCTCGCCCTCCTGGTTGAGCCGCACGCCGCGCAGCCCAGCCGCCACGGCCTTATCCTCCGAATCGGAGAACGGCTCGGGGTCGAAGACGGCCACGTCGAGCCCTCCACCGGCGATATCGGCATACTGCTGCAGCAGGGCGCGCACGCGCTCAAAGTAGCGGGCATAGACGGGGGCGGCCTCGCCGAGCCGCTTGGAAAAATAGAGTTTGAGGCTGATGGGCTCATCGATGGAGCGCAACATGCTGCGCGTGCCGCTGGAAATCGTGAACAGCCGTTGCTGGGTGAGGTCGGCCTTGGCGTTGCGCAACGCGCTGCTGGCGAACAAATTGACGCTCAAGAGCAGGATGAAAGCGAGGCCGACGCTGGTCCAGGCCAGCGTGTGGCGAGGCAGCCGCGCGCAGCGTGCGACCAGCCAATCGGTGACCGGCCGGAACAGATGGCGTAGCCTGTCGAGGATACTCTGCACGGGAATTGTCCTCCCTCAGTCGGCTTTCTTCAGCTCGACGAAGATGCGATTGGCGAACAGGGCAAAGGCGATGAGCGAAAGGTAGAAGACGAGCGATGACACATCGAGCACACCCTTGGCGATGCGGTCGAAATGCGACAGGAAGCTCATCGACGATACGGCGCTGACGAGGAAGCCCGGCGCCCAGGCGCGCAACACGTTGAGCACCAGCTCAAGCCCGCTCATCACCAGCAGGAAGCAAAGAGTTGCCGCAACAATGAATGCGATCACCTGGTTCTTGGTCAGCGCCGAGATGCACGAGCCCACCGCCAGGAACGCCCCCGCCATTAGGAAGCTGCCGACGTAGCCGGCGAGGATCACGCCGTTATCGGGGCTGCCCAGCACATTGACCGTTATCCACATCGGCAGGGTCAACAGCAAAGCGACGCCGATGAACGCCCAGGCGGCCAGGAACTTACCCAGGATCGCCTCCCAGGGGGAGATGGGCAGCGTCATCAACAGTTCGATGGTGCCCGACTTGCGCTCCTCGGCCCACAGCCGCATGGCCACCGCCGGCACCAGCAGCAGGTAGAGCCAGGGGTGGTATTGGAAGAACGGCGCAAGGTCGGCTTGGCCGCGCTCGAAGAAGCCGCCGACGTAGAACGCGAAGGCTCCGGTCAAGGCAATGAAGATGATGAGGAACACGGTTGCCAGCGGCGTGGAGAAGTAGGCGACAAACTCGCGCCGGGCGATGATCGAGGTGTTGCGAACGAACTCATGCATGGCTGGTTCCCGCGTCCGAGGTAGTGATCTGGCGGAAGACCTCGTCGAGATTGCCGCGCTCCACATGTACCTCCTCGGCTTCGATCAAACGTGAACGAATGAGCGCGGCGAGTTCGGAGGGGATAGGGGCGCCGGCGTGGGGCGAAGCGCGCAACCGCACCCGGCCGTTGGCCGTGCCGACTGTTTCGACCCTGGCGATGGCGGCAAATTCGGTGAGGGCCTTGGTGACGGCTTCGGCCCGACCCGCAGGCACGTGCATGGCAATGGTGTTGTGGTAGGGCAACCGCCGCATCAAGTCTTCGGCGGTACCATCAGCCACAATGCGACCGCGATTGATGATGACAGCGCGCGAACATACGGCCTCCACCTCCTCGAGGATGTGCGTGGAGACAATGATGGCCTTATCGGCGGACATGTCGGCGATCAGCCGGCGCACCTGGTGCTTCTGGTTGGGATCGAGGCCGTCGGTGGGCTCGTCCATGATCAGCACCTGCGGGTCGTGTAAGATGGCTTGAGCGATGGCCACGCGGCGCTTGAAGCCCTTCGACAGCGTCTCGATTTTCTGCTCGAGCACCGAGGATAGTTGCGTCTTCTCGACGGCCGCGGCGACCCGGCGCTTGGCCTCGTCGCGATCAAAACCGCGGATCTCCGCGATGAAAGTCAGGAAGCCGCGTGCGGTCATGTCACCATAGCAGGGCGCGCCTTCCGGCAGGTAGCCGAGCTGCCTCTTCGCACGCTTGGGTTCATCCGACACGTCGATGCCCGCGATCCGGGCGCTGCCGGCATCGGGCTCCAGGAAGCCCGTCAGCATCTTCATGGTTGTCGATTTGCCGGCACCATTGGGGCCAAGGAACCCCAACACCTCTCCGCGCTTCACCTCAAGCGAGATACCATCCACGGCGAGGATCTCGCCGAAGCGCTTCTCGAGATCGGAAGCTTCGATCAGGACCGCCATTGAGCGCTCCTCCATGCGTCTTCGTTTGCCGATGCGCCGTCACGGGTCACGGAAAGGTGCTGATCGGCGCGCAATTGTGGCGTTTTGTTTGCGGTTGGATGCAACAGCAGGGCGCCCCCCGCGAGGGTACCTCCCTCGCCGTGCGCCTAATGCGGCGGCGGATTGGCACTGTCAAGAGGCGCGTGGCCCGTACCGCGCGCAGCGAATGTCGCAGCGCCCCGTTGCGCCGACGGCTTGTGCGACCTTGAGGGCTCGAGTTTGGGGGCTTGAGCGGGGCCGGCGCTCCTGGCTCCGCGGGCCAGCAGCGCCTGGTAGTCGGCCGGCGCGTCACTGGGGCTCGCCTGCAGCATTTGGGCGCCATCTTCCCACTGGGCATCCCTGGGTAATCCCTACGCATCCCCTGGCGCACGGTCCCCCAGGCTACGGGCCGAAGCACCGGCACTCCACCCAACTTTGCAGAGCCTTACCCTCGAGGGAGGCCTTGCGCGCCAGTACTCGCAAGGGCGGCGCGCCAATTCGTCGCGAGTGCGCTCAAACCGCCGCAGCCTTCATGCGCCGTGCGGTTTGGCCGCGGCGAACTGGGCCTTCTGCTCGGCGCTCGCCTCCTTCTGGTGCTTGGCCTGCCATTCCTTGTAAGGCATGCCGTAAATGATCTCGCGTGCACCATCCTTGCTTAAATCCAGACCCTTAGCGTGGGCCGCTTCCTGATACCAATTGGCCAGGCAGTTGCGGCAGAAACCCGCCATGTTCATGAGGTCGATGTTCTGCACATCGCTGCGCGCGCGCAGATGTCCCACCAGCCGCCTGAAGGCGGCCGCCTCGAGCTCCGTCACCAGCGCATTGTCGATCTTTGTCATGGCCCCACCTCCGTTGATGGCCGCGCGATGCGTGCGCCACTCGGTCTGGGTGTGATCCGGCGTCCATCAGCCGCCGGCGCATCCACACAGAATGTAGCTCTAACGATCGTGCCGACAAGGCGGGTGAGCCGCTGCGCCCAGGCCTCCTGGCCCGCCGCATCCCGGATCAGGTCCTGGCGGATCTCGATCAGAGCATTGATGAGCCCCCGGCACGTGGCGTGTTGCCACAGGCAGTCACCCACGAGCTGACCCGAGTAGGGCTCATTGTCGCCAACGATGAGGTCCCCTTCTGCGTACAAGCCATCGAGCAGCGGCTTGGCGAGCCGCCGATCCCGATCCCACAGCACGCCCACGTGCCAAGGTCGCGGCTTCTCCTTCCAGCTCTCGGTGAAGGAATGGATCGACAGAAGCATCGGCGCCGTCCCGTCGGCGAGGCACCGGTCGATTATGCCATCGATCGCGCGATGGTAGGGTTCATAGTAGAGGCGCCGACGCCGCTCCCGTTCGTGATCATCGAGGCGCTTGTTCCCTGGGATCACGGCGCCGTCCGAAAGGCGCATAATGAGGGTGGGATCGTCCGCACCGCGGTTGGGATCGATGAGCAGCCGGGAGAAACGCGTCATGACAGCAGGCACGCCAAGGGCGGTGGCGAGGCGGCGCGTGACTTCCGCGGCCCCGATGTCGTAGGCGATGTGGCGTGCAAGCTGCTCAGGCGGGAGCCCCAAGCTGCCGTAGGCGGGTGGAAGAGCATTGCCGGCATGGTCGCAAAGCAGGATGAGGCGTGCATCGGGGCGCCCCGCCAGGACGCGGTAGCTGTCGTGTTCCTCGGCGCGGATGGTTGGCGTGAGTGAAGTGTCGTGAGGCATGGTGTCGACTATAGTTCTCTCCCCTGCACGCCGCAAAGGGACGGCAACCCAGTTGTGCCTCTGGCACAACCCAGTTGTGCCTCTGGCATCCCGGCGCAAAGAGCGCCCGTGGCACGCTGCCCGCACAAGATCCAAAGCCAGACCGGCGCCACATTTGCCCTCCAGCGAGGCCTCGCGGATCGGACGGCGCGGCCCTGAGGATGCTGTTGACGCTGATCGACATGGCGACGACAAATGGTCGCCAGTTTAGGCCAAACCTCCGGGGAACACCTCTGGGGCCATGACGAGCGGCACAAGCGAAGGACAAACGGCGGTGCGCGGGACGCTGCTGTCGCTCTACGAAGCGGCCGTTGCGGTCGCGCACCCCGATGTGTGCCTGCCCACGCATCTGCCGCCACCCCCGCCGGAGGGCCGCCTTTATGTTGTAGGGGCAGGCAAGGCCGCAGCAGCCATGGCGGTTGCAGCGCAGACCCACTACCGCACGCTCGACGCCCTCGATCGCATCGGCGGTTTCGTGACCGCCCCACACGGCAGTACCGCGACGTTTGCAAGTTCGCCCCAGAGCGCCATCGAGATTGGCTCAGCGCGACATCCAACGCCGGACGCAGCCAGCCAGCAGGCGGCCGAGCGCGCGCTGGCGCTCGTGGCGAGGGCGACGGAGCGCGATCGGGTGCTTGTGCTCCTGTCCGGCGGTGCCTCTGCGCTCTGGGCGGCGCCGGCGGCTGGGCTCACGCTGGGTGACAAGACCGAGCTGTCGCGCGCGCTTCTCAAGTGCGGCGCCGACATCCACGAGATGAACACCGTGCGCCGCCACGTTTCGCGGATCAAAGGCGGACGCCTGGCGAGGGCCGCGCGGGCGCCACTGCTGACGCTCGCCATTTCCGACGTGCCGGGCGATGATCCCGCCACCATTGGCTCGGGCCCAACCGTCCCTGATGCCACGACCCTCGCCGATGCGCGTGCCATCCTGGAGCGTCGGCGGGCAAGCATGCAGGCGCTGGGTCTCACCGTGCCGCGCGGCATCGAGAT
This sequence comes from Hyphomicrobiaceae bacterium, assembly GCA_024281145.1. Taxonomy (GTDB): domain Bacteria; phylum Pseudomonadota; class Alphaproteobacteria; order Rhizobiales; family Hyphomicrobiaceae; genus AWTP1-13. Next base: position 14,810 of record JAMXLN010000153.1, read on the forward strand.
GGCACTCACCGACCCAGCCAACGAGACCCCCAAACCCGGCGATCCGGCGTTCGCATCCAGCGAATACCGCATCATTGCCACGCCGGCGGCGGCGCTCGCTGCTGCTGGCGACGTGGCCAAGCAAGAGGGCTACGCAGTGGTGAACCTCGGTGATGCGCTCACCGGCGAGGCACGCGAGGTGGCGCGCGTCCACGCGCGGCTTGCTCGCGAGGCCAAGGCTGCCGCACGGCGCGTTGCCATCATCAGCGGCGGCGAGCTCTCCGTTACCGTGCGCAACCGGTACGGGCGCGGCGGTCGCAACCAGGAGTACGCGCTGGCACTGGCACTCGCGCTCGACGGGCTGCCCGGTGTGAGCGCGCTGGCGGCCGATACAGATGGGATCGACGGCGGGACCGGTCAGCTGACGGATCCCGCGGGGGCCATCATCGATGCAGGCACGCTTGCTGGCGCGCGCCGTCTGGACGCGCAGAAGTTCCTCGACGAAAACGATACCACCAGCTACTTCGAGGCCGCCGGGGGACTGATCGTGCGCGGACCCACGCAAACCAACGTCAACGATTTCCGCGTCATTCTGGTCGACGCCTAATCGAGAAGCTCGATGCCGCTCGTCTCTCGCCTTTCGAGCCCGCCGATGTTGACCGGTGCCGCCCTGATCCTCGGCAGCCTTGCGTTGGCGGCGCCGGCGCTCGCCGATCTCAAGCTCTGCAACACCACTTCAAGCCGCATCGGCGTCGCCATCGGCTACCAGGATCCCACCGGCTGGACCACGGAGGGCTGGTGGAACATCTCGGCGCAAACGTGTGAGACGCTCTACAAGGGAACGCTTTCCAGCCGTTTTTATTACATCCACGCCGTCGACTACGACCGCGGCGGAGAGTGGGCGGGCAAATCCTACATGTGCACCGGCGACAAGTCCTTCACGATCAGGGGGGTTCAGGAATGCGGCCGACGTGGCTATAAGAGCACCGGCTTCTTCGAGGTGGATACGCAGGAAGCCAAGGACTGGACGATACGCCTGACCGATCCCAACGAAAGGGGCCGCTAGCCACATGAGACGCACCAGGCGCGTCAAAATCGTTGCCACACTCGGACCTGCGTCGTACGCCCCTGAGATGATCGAGCGGCTGTTTGAGGCCGGCGTCGACGTTTTCCGGATCAACATGAGCCACTCGCCCTTCGACCTGGTGAAGAAGGTGCACGCGGCGGTGCGCACGGCGGAGGCGCATTTCAGCCGACCCATCGGCATCCTCTGCGATCTGCAGGGCCCCAAGTTTCGCGTCGGCAATATTGCCGGGGAACGCGTCGCGCTGAGCGAGGGTGCGACGTTTCGGTTCGACAGCAGCGAGGTCGAGGGTGGCCCTCAGCGCGTCGGCCTGCCGCATCCGCAGATCTTCGAGGCGGTGGAACTTGGCCATACCCTGCTGCTCGACGACGGCAAGATTCGCATGACTGTCGTCGACAAAAACCGCGCCGGCATCGACGCCAAGGTCGTCGTGGGCGGAGTGCTGGCGAGCCGTAAGGGCATTAGCCTTCCCGACACGGTGCTGCCGATCGGACCGCTCACGGAGAAGGACAAGCGCGATCTCGATTTTGCGCTGCGCCTGGGCGTCGATTGGGTGGCGTTGTCGTTCGTGCAACGCGGCGACGATGTGAAGCTCGCGCGCCAACTGATCGGCCAGGGCGCCTGGATCATGTCGAAGATCGAGAAACCCGCCGCCATCTCGGACTTGGAAAGCATCATCGCCCATTCAGATGGGCTGATGGTGGCGCGCGGTGACCTGGGCGTCGAGCTCCCTGTGGAGCGGGTGCCGGGGCTGCAGAAGCAGATCGTCAGCAAAGCGCGCAGCGCCGGCAAGCCCGTCGTGGTGGCGACGCAGATGCTTGAGAGCATGATCGCTTCGCCCGTGCCAACACGGGCCGAGGTTTCGGACGTGGCCACTGCCGTGTTCGACGGTGCGGACGCGGTCATGCTCTCGGCTGAGTCTGCGGTGGGCAAGTATCCAATCGAGGCGATCCGCACGATGGATCGCATCGTCATCGAAGGCGAGAACGACCCGAGCTACAGTGCCCTTTTGCACGCGACGCGCACGCCGCCGCAGGCGACTGCCGCCGATGCGATTGCCGCCGCCGCCCACACCATCGCCGACACGCTGAAGCTGGCGGCCATCATCTGTTACACTGCGACGGGTTCCACGGCGCTGCGGGTCGCGCGCGAGCGCCCGGGACTGCCCGTCATCGCGCTGTCCCCGGTGCTGACCACTGCGCGCAAGCTGGCGGCGGTGTGGGGCATGCATTGCGTGTTGACGAGTGACCCCGAGAACCAGGCGGCAATGGTGCGCAAGGCCTGCCGCATCGCCTTCGATGAAGGCTTCGCCAGACCAGGCGAGGGTGTGATTATTGTCGCGGGTGTGCCACTGGGCTCGCCTGGCACCACCAATATGGTGCGCATCGCGCATCTGGACGATCAAGGCAATCCGGTGGCGGAAGGGGTGTGACGGCAAGAAGGCGCAGCGCCGCGCTTACGCCAGGAATTCGCCACAGGAATTGCGTTTCTCGACATCGGGCGCTTCTGCGGCCACGGAATCCCAAGCGCTTCGTGGCGCGCAGAAGGCGCATTGAGCTTGAGTTGCATGGCTTGCTGCTCTGCGGTTTGTGTGCAACCAAGCGGCGCGGAATGGAAACCGCGCCGTTGACCTGATGACCAGCCGGAGGGACGCCGGACATGGGGCGATCGCCGATTGCGCTCCTGCGCAGAGCTTTGAGCGCGTTGCTCTATTTCTTTTTGTTTGCTGCCGGTGCCAACGCGCAACCACCGGCAGGGGGCACCCCGCTCAAAGAAGTGCAAGTGCCGCAGGCTTCCTTCACGCTGGGCGACCCAGTTCCGGCCTGGGTTGAACGCGCATCTGAGGCGGAGGATTCGCAGACCGGGGCGCTGGTCCTGCCGCTGGTCGACACGCAATACATGCTGGGCGAGGAACCGGTCGTTTACGTTCGCCGCTCCGTAAAGGTCAACGATGCGGCCTCCCTCACGCAAGCAGGTCATGTCGCGGTGGTGTTCGTCCCGCAGTACCAGCGCTTGAGACTGCACGCTATTCGCCTTCGGCGCGGCGCCGAAACGTTCGACCGAACGAACTCCTCGCCGGTGCGGTTCCTGCAGCGCGAGACCGGGCTGGAGCAGGGAGTGTACAGCGGCGAGGTCACCGCTTCTGTTCTTGTGAGCGACCTGCGCGTGGGCGATACCCTTGAATACGAGTACTCGATGGAGGGGCAGAACCCAGTGTTCGGCGGCAAGTTCGTCCAGTCCGCCAGTTGGGACCAGGGCTACCCCACCGCGCGGCGACGGATCGTGCTGAATTATCCCGTGGGCAGGCACGTCGCCTGGCGCCTCATTGGCGATGCGCAGAGCAAGCCTTTGGTGCCGCAGGAAAGCACCGTCGGTGGCATGCATCGGCTCGTGTTCGAGGAGCAGTCCTTGGCCAGCGTCAATCCCGAGCCGATGACCCCTGCGGACTACGCGCCCTATCGCTGGATGCAGTTCTCGGAGTTTCAGAGCTGGGCCGAGGTTGTCGCCTGGGCCGACGAGCTCTTCCAATGGCACGGCGAGCTTAGCGGGGAGCTTCGCGAACTCGTCGAGGCCCTCAAGGCGAAAGCAACTCCCGAGGAAAGGGTGGTTGGAGCGCTGGAATTCGTACAGTCCCAGATCCGATACTTCTCGGTCTCGCTGGGAGAGAGTTCCCATCGACCCACGCAGCCAGATATCGTGGTGCAGCATCGCTATGGCGACTGCAAGGACAAATCGTTACTCTTGCTGACGATTTTGCGTGCCCTTGGCATCGAAGGCAGGCCCGTGCTGCTGGAGATCGGGCATCGCACGAAGATCGACAAGGCCTTGCCGAGCCCACTGCTCTTCAACCACGCGATCGTGCGCGTTGAGGTCGGCGGCCGCGCCTTCTATCTCGATCCGACGCGGCTTGGACAACATGGTCAGCTCAGCCAGATGGGCCAAGTGCACGAAGGTGCGCGCGTCCTCATCGTTGCGCCGCAGGGTCAGCAGCTCGCCACCATAGTCAGCGACAACGGCAAAGAGCTGACGCGTGCCGAAACGAGCGAAATCGTGACGCTCCCCAAGCTTGATGGCGAAGCGCACATGCAGGTGCGGCACGTCTGGCGGGGGACCCTCGCCGAAAGTCTGCGCGTGATGCACGAGAGACTGCCGCGTGAGCAGATCGTCAAGTCGATCGCCCAGGCGCTCGAACCGCGCTACCCAGGCGCGACGCTGGTCGGGACACCGGACATCAGTGACGATCGCGAACACAACGTGTTGGCGATCACAGCCGAGTACTCGGTGCCGAAGTTCGCGATCGAGCGCGAGGGCAACTGGTTCGTGCGGTACGCGCCGGACAACATGAAAGGCCTCCTGGCGTGGCCGGCCCAAGCGCGCAAGGTACCGCTGAAGCTTCCCGTATTTCCCTATGAGGCGAGCTATGCATTCGAGGTTCGTTTTCCAGATGAGGTCACCTCGCTCACCGACCCGCGCACCGACGCCGTCAACAGCAAATATTTTAGCTACTCCGTCACCTCGTCGTTCCGGGGCAGTATTGCCAGAGCCAAGATCCGCCTGGCGACGCTCGCAGATCAGGTTCCCGTAGCCGACCTGCAGAAATACTCCGATGATCTGGAGGCGATGAACAAGATCCTGGCTGGCGTGGTGATGATACCGAAGGGCGCGATCAAGTCCACAAAGGCTGGGCGCGGGGGCAAGATGGACCTCGGCCAGATGCTGCGCGAGCGTCTGCAGGAGACCGTGGACAAAACCAGCCAAGCGATCAAATCGGGTAAGCTTGTTGGCGTCGATCTCGCCAATTCCCACTGCCTGCGCAGCAATGCCTATACCGACCTTGGCAAGTTCGCAGAAGCACGCACGGACGCCGACGAAGCCGTGAAGCTCGTGCCGAACTCCGCCACCATCCTGATGTGCCGAGCCGCCGCTCATTTTAGCGCGGGCGAGTTCGAAAAGAGCATCGAGGATTATTCGAAGGCGATAACGCTCGGGGCGACGGACGCGAAGGTGCTGCATTTGCGCGGCATGGCCAAGTTCTATGCCGGAAGGTTGGAAGAGGCGGCCGACGACTTCCTCAGAGCAGCCGATACGGACGACCGCGAGGCGCAAGTGATGAATGACTTGTGGTTGGCGTGGAGCTATCAAAGGTTGGGTCGGCCGCTGCCACAGGCGGTGCGGGAACGCGCGGCCCAAGAACCCAGGGGCGCTTGGCCGCGTCCGGCGCTCGCGGTGTTGGCGGGCGATGTTACGGCCGAGGAAATGCTCAAATTGATCGAGCGCAAGTCGGGCGACGAGCGCACCATGGCGTTGACTGAGGGCTATTTCTACCTTGCCCAGTACTATTTGGGCCGTGGCGAGACGGCGAAGGCGCGCAAGCTATTTGAGGATACACGACGTCTCAACGTCATCATCTACGTCGAGCACACCGCGGCCGGATTCGAATTGCAGCGGCTCGGTGCTTCGACGGAGACCGGAGCGGTCCCTCAACCATCGGTTTCCGGCTCGCGCCTAGGATCGTCCACGGCAGGATCCGGCGCCTCGCAACTGCCGCAGAAGAAGGCAGCTCCCAAAGGAGTTGGCAAGGCGCCCGACGGCTGGAACCAGCAATTGTGGAGGGGGCAGTGAGCTGGAGGTTCACGATCGCACCCGTCGGCAATACCTGCAAACGATCGCCGCTGAGCTGAGCTGAAATGCGAGGCGTGCTTCGACGCCGCGTGTGGGCTCTCGCCGTGGGCGCGGCGCTCGCAAGCTCTCCCGTGCGCGGCGAAGCGATCCGCATCGAGACCAAGGACGGAATGCGCAACGCCATCCTGGTTCCGGCCCGGCCGGATCCGGGGCCAACCATCATCGTGCTGCACGGCGCGGCCATCGGCGCAGAATGGACCCTGCGCGCATCCGGCTTCGCGGAGGCGGCCGCCGGGCACGGCTTTGCCGCGGTGTTTCCCGACGGCGTCTATCGGGTTTGGAACGATGGCCGCGAGGGGGGCCGCGTCTCCCGTATCGACGATGTGGGTTTCCTGCACCGGCTCGTGGATTGGCTCGTCGGCCACGGTGTCGCCGATCCCGCGCGCGTCTATCTTGCCGGCGTATCAAACGGCGGCATGATGACCTTCCGCATGGTCTGCGAGGCGGCCGAGCTGTTCGCCGGCGCCGGCACCATCATTGCCAATATGCCGGCCGCCATCGGCGACGGCTGCCGACCCAAAAAGCCGCTGCCGATTGTCATGTTGAATGGCACAGCGGATCCGCTCGTACCCTACGGGGGTGGTGGTGTGGGCTTTGCTGGCAGGCACGGCAATGTCTGGTCGGCCGAGCGCACGGCAGCGTTCCTGGCCGAAGTCAACGGTTGCGGCGGCCCAGCCACACGCCTGCTGGCGACCGCGCCTGAGGAAGCGACGAAGGTCGTGCGGTTGGATTGGTCTTCGTGCAGCTCAGGGCGCCCGGTCACGCTTTATCGCATCGAGGGCGGTGGTCATCAGCTATTCGGCCGCACGGACATTTTTCCCGCCATCCTAGGCCCCGGCACGCGGCTGATTTCTGCCCCCGAGGTGATGCTGGAGCTTTTCGCGGGAACCGGGCGCTAGGGCGAGTTCACCCGCGGGCCACGCATCCTGGGCAGCGACCGCGCGCTCGCTCTGCTCCGGTCGGCTGACGTTGCTGGGCGCGACGAGCCAGGGTCTGGGAGCGACGGCGCGCTCAGTGCACGCGGAATTCGTCGCCCACGAGGCGCAGCTCTGCAGGCGTGATCAGCCGCTTGTGCGCGACGCGCACGCGGAAGAGTTTGCCGTCGAGGTTGCGCGACCAGAAGTCGAGAAAGGTTCGCAGGCGCGGAAAGCGCGGATGCTCGTCATAGTCCTGCCAGATGTAGCTCTGCAGCAATGAGGGATGATCGGGCAGCCGATAGAGAATTTCCGCGGTCGTGAGGCTGAACCCCGCAAGCTGTGCGCGGAAACTTTGGTCGATCCTGCGAGCTGTCATGCGCCGTCACCTCACCCTGTTGACGCGCACCATTGGCCAGTCTAATGGCGATTCGCGCGTGATGGGTTGCATTCCTCCCACAGCCTCCCGTTTGTCGCTGCAAGGGCGGCGGCTCGATGCATTGCCGCGCTTCGAGCCTTCAGTTTGGCAACGAAGCAATTGCAGATCCAGTTCCGCCGGGGTTTGCGCCCCTGACCGCAGCAGCGATCTCGCGGCGAGATCGCGCCCTAGCACTCTCTGCTTGACAGTGCTAACAGGGCTCTCTTATACGTCCGCCGCGGTGCTGCCGCCCTGCCCAACTCCGGGGACGCAAGTGGGCGCGCAGCATCGCGCAATGAGTAGACACCATCGGATCTGCAACAGTGAGGTTGAGGCCATGAAGTTTCGCCCTCTCCACGACCGCGTCGTCGTGCGCCGCATCGAAGAGGACATGAAGACTGCCGGCGGCATTATCATCCCCGACACGGCCAAGGAAAAGCCGATGCAGGGCGAGATCATTGCTGCCGGTCCTGGAGCGCGGGACGAAAGCGGCAAGCTCGTTCCTCTCGACGTCAAAAAGGGCGACCGCGTTTTGTTCGGCAAGTGGTCCGGCACCGAGGTCAAGATCGACGGCCAGGAGTTGCTCATTATGAAGGAGAGCGACATCCTCGGCATCATCGAGGGAAAGGCATCCGTCCGCGCGGCAGCTTAACGGCGCGACCTATGTCTTCGTGATGGCGACGGTCTTACGGGCAACAGTGGAAGGCGTCTAATCGCCTTCTCTCGCCACGTCGCCCATCCAAACCAACTGCGATCAACAAAGTGCCACAGGGGGTCTGGCCCTTCCGGCGGAGTTTTCACAATGTCAGCCAAAGACGTCAAATTCTCGCAAGACGCACGCGAGCGCATGCTGCGCGGCGTCGACATCCTGGCCAATGCTGTCAGAGTGACGTTGGGTCCCAAAGGCCGCAACGTCGTTCTGGAGAAGAGCTTCGGCGCGCCGCGCGTCACCAAAGACGGCGTGACGGTGGCCAAGGAGATCGAACTCGACGACAAGTTCGAGAACATGGGTGCGCAGATGCTGCGCGAGGTCGCCTCCAAGACCTCCGATGTCGCCGGCGACGGCACCACGACAGCGACAGTGCTGGCGCAGGCTATCATCAAAGAGGGTGCCAAGTCGGTGGCTGCGGGTTCCAATCCCATGGACCTCAAGCGCGGCGTTGACCTCGCCGTCAACGCCGTGATCGAGGAGCTCAAGGCGAAGGCCAAGAAGGTCACGTCCAACGACGAGATCGCCCAAGTCGGCACCATTTCCGCAAACGGGGACGGCGAGATCGGAGCCAAGATTGCCGAGGCCATGAAGAAGGTCGGCAACGAGGGCGTCATCACGGTCGAGGAGTCCAAGGGGCTGGAGACCGAGCTCGATGTGGTCGAGGGCATGCAGTTCGACCGCGGTTACATTTCGCCCTACTTCGTCACCAATGCCGAGAAGATGTTGGTCGAGCTCGAGAACCCCTACATTCTGATCCATGAGAAAAAGCTCTCCACCTTGCAGCCCATGCTGCCCATGCTGGAAGCCGTTGTGCAGGCGGGTAGGCCGCTGCTGATCGTGGCGGAAGACGTGGAGGGCGAAGCGCTGGCCACCCTCGTCGTCAACAAGCTGCGCGGCGGCCTCAAGGTCGCGGCGGTGAAAGCACCGGGATTTGGCGACCGCCGCAAGGCCATGCTGGAGGACATCGCTGTCCTTACCGGCGGAGCCGTGATCAGTGAGGATCTCGGCATCAAGCTTGAGAATGTCGCGCTCACCACGCTGGGCCGCGCGAAGCGCGTCTCGATCGACAAGGACAATACCACCATCGTTGATGGAACTGGCAAGAAGGCCGACATTGAAGGTCGCGTGAAGCAGATCAAGCAGCAAATTGACGAGACGACCTCCGACTATGATCGCGAAAAGCTGCAGGAGCGGCTGGCCAAACTCGCCGGCGGTGTCGCGATCATTCGCGTCGGCGGTGCCACCGAGACCGAGGTCAAGGAGCGCAAAGATCGGGTTGAGGACGCACTGCATGCCACGCGCGCCGCGGTCGAGGAAGGCATCGTGCCTGGCGGTGGGGTCGCGCTCTTGCGTGCGGTGAAGTCCCTCGAGGATCTCAAGGCCGACAACGACGACCAGAAGATTGGCATTAATATTGTGCGCAAAGCGCTGCAGTCTCCCGCCAGGCAGATCGTGCAGAATGCCGGTGATGACGGCTCGATTGTCGTCGGCAAGATTCTGGAGAACGCCAAGTACACCTACGGCTACAACGCCCAATCGGGCGCCTATGGCGATCTCGTCGGCGAGGGTGTAATCGACCCAGCCAAGGTCGTACGCTGTGCGCTGCAGGATGCCGCCTCCATTGCCGGCCTGCTCATTACCACCGAAGCCATGGTGGCCGAGCGTCCGAAGGAGGCGGCTCCCCCGATGCCCCCGCCCGGTGGCATGGGAGGTATGGGAGGTATGGACTTCTAGGCAGCCTCAACTGCCAAGCTGGTTGCGGCCGCCCGCGTGTCTGTTCGTGGACCACGCGCGCGGCCGCTCTTATGCCTGCTCGGCAATTCAATCAGCATTGGGATGCAGGCGCGGCGGGCAGCCGATCGGAGCGATGGTGCACATTTGAGCGAGCGGGCCGGCGATGCTAGGCTAAGATATGCTCAAGAAAAGGCCCAACAAACTCACCAAAAAAGACGCGATCAAAGGAGCGACGCTGGACGCGGCGGCGAAGAAGCGGCGGGCGTTGAAGGCCGCGGCACAGCCTTGCACATTCATGGGCATACCGGTTGCCGATCCGGCAGTTAAACCCCGCGGCACGACGGTCAAGAAGATCCGTGAAGCTGTCGCCGCGGTGCGCAAGAGCGCGTGAGACGAAACCCGCATGGCGCGCTCAAGACGCGACGCGCTCAACGTTTTTATAAACGCACCCTTCGATCCTGCTTACGATCCCTTGCTTGAGGCGATGGTCTTCATGATCCATGCTGCTGGCTTTCGGGCCCGCTGCGCCCTCGAAGAGAATGACAGCGGCGACATTCGTCTCGACAAATTAGTACGCTTGATCGACGAGAGCCCGCGTTCAATCCATGATTTGTCGCGCATAAAACCGGTTAGGCAGCAGGTGAGTGAGTTGCCTCGTTTCAATATGCCGTTCGAGCTCGGCCTATGCATGGGGGCCAGACGCTTCAGCGCTTCACATAGGTACGACAAGATCAAGATCATGGTGAGTGAGCCCTACAAGTTGCCCGAATATCTCTCCGACCTCGGCGGCAACGATCCGGACGCGCACCACGAAGATCCCCATCAGGTCCTCATGATCGTGCGAGATTTCCTGCAGAACGCCCGCAGGGGTAAGCCCTTGCCTGGGCGCACCGCGCTTGTTGCGACCTTCGATCGATTCAAGCGCGCGATCCCAAAAATCGCCGAAGGCATTGAACACGGTGCTGGCGAGATCGGCGTCCGGAAGAACTTCCCCACTTTCGTGTGGTGCCTTACCGAGTTCTTGAAGGGTGCCGAAAACTAACCGGTGCGCTGGTCAATGACACCCTTATCCTGGGGTTATGCTGGTACGCCCGCCAGGTGCGTAATTCGTGCCCTGGCGTGCCGCTGCGCGGCGGCCCCGACACGGGAGCACCGCCTTTTGTTTGCATGACTAGCCAAATCTGCGCGCACAAGAGATCCCGGTAAGGCGGCATGATGTTAGATCAGCCGCTTAGCTCTATCGCCGGTGGACAAACGCTCCAAGCTTTTGCTGATTTGCTGAGGCCTTCTCCCCCTTCTACCACCCACACCCTGATGTTCTCCGCACGCTGTGCACGCGCAATCCGATCTCGCGTCCTTCATGACAAATGGGAAAGAGGCGGGAGCTACCCGCGAGTTGTGTCAACACGAATGAGAGTAGCACTTCGGAAATTGCGATCGTCGCTGTTAGCAATTGGAGGCTTCGTTGGTACGGGGCGAGAAAATCGTCCCGAACGCCCAACGCGCCGCCCCTGGGATGCTCCCTTCTCGGGCGTCGCTTGCCGCGAATTACCCCTTCGTTTGGCTTACTAGCCACACGGTTGGCGAACGCCCGAGGGCAGCCGCCAGCCGCATTCACAAAGTGTCAGCCCGGCGCCCGTTGTCCAGACAGGGTCCGTGGCTAGGACGCAAAGCAGTCTCAGGCACTAACCGTATACGTCCGCTGCATCATGAACCAATATCAAAGGAGCTCCGGCAACGGTGCACGCCGCCGGAGCTCAAAAAGTTGTAGCGTCAATGCAGTGCGCTGTTGCTGCAAGGGGATGGACGCTACGGCCTCGTTGTTAATTCGCGATGGTATGTCACTTCAGCGGTGCGGCGCGTGCTTCAGTGCCGTAGAATTTGTAGCTCAGCCTCGCGCGGACGATGTCTTCGCTGGCACCAACGTCACGACAATACACACCTACGGGCGGACACGGGGCACCCGCATCAACGGTTGACCAATGGAGCTCGTTTCCGAGGTCGATGTGCTGATACTCGACGCCGAAGATTAAGTTCTGTGTGAGGGCATATTCGACGCCACCCCCGGCGAACCAACCGTCTTGTTCTTGCGATGTCTCGTCGAAGGTGGTTCCGACAAGCATTCTTTTTGTATCAACCTTCCCCGTCGCCCAGCCGCCGGTCCCATAGACCAGCCACTTGTCCCAGGCTAGACCGAGCCGGGGACCGACAGTGAATATTTCCTTCATCCGGCCGAAGCAAACCTCGCCAGCAACCGGAGAGCAATGTCCTGCTCCACTGACTGTTGACGCGAAGTCTCCGTCGTCGAAATGGCCGATGCCACCGGCTTCGACACCAACCACAATGGTGCCGAACTGTATTTGGGCGCCGATGTGGCCACCGTAGACCCCCAAATCCTTGGTCGGCGAAAATGAGCGAAACGTTGCCGGCAAGGAATTTTCGTAGCGCCAATCAATGTTTTCCCAAGCACCGCCCACACTGCCGCCGACGTAAAAGCCGGTCCAGTTGTAGATAGTTGGCGCAGATGGTGCCGAGCGCCCGTAGCCATCCGCTAGGGCAATGGATGTCGTTCCTGCAAGTAGGCCAATTGCAACACTACTCACTCGGAGTGTGGCGTTTAATCTCGTCATGGTCGGGGCTCCCCACGGCAGCGCACTGTTGACGTCTGGTCCGTGATTCTCGAGTCGCTGTCCAGGTCGGCAGAACATATGTGCAATAAGCCAGCTTTACTTGTTGCGCGTTTGATACATCGTGCCTTGCCGGACATCGTTTCCAACAAGCAACGTTCTGGTCTTGCCTTGGTGAGGCAAGGCCGATCGATGCACTGGCCTCCGGCGAACACGGCCGCCTCTGGATCAAAGCGCAGTTAGACGGGAAGCAAGTTGCAGCCCGGCGGGTCGAGACGGTTTGGCTAACTTGCGTGCTGGGATGGCCTGCGCGTCGCGCAATAGAGCTTCGACCACACCAGCAGCCTCCAGCAGCACGAGGCGCTCGATCTCAAGTGCCCGCTGACGTCTAATTTCCTTCGCGGAAGCCCTATAGCTGCCCTCACCTACCCTTCCGCGACCGCGACGGCATCGTCACAGCCTGCGGTTGCATTTACATGTAGCGCGAGAACATCAACTTCGACCGTACGCGCCAGGCAACGGGTCGCCATAAGAGAGGTCGATGACGGCCCTGCCTCCTCTGCGCGCGCAAATTTTTGGCGCGAGGACAGATCGCCAAACGCGAGACCTCACCTATTCACACAAATTAGTCGTGAGCGGGTCCGACAATCGGACCACGAAGCCTGTGGAAAGCCCGAGAACGAAGTCCCTTACTTTACCTCTGGCGCCTGATAGAGACCGTTTGCTCGTTCTCTCAGCCCCGCGCGATCTAAAATAGCTATGCATCGGCGCGAGCTTGCGATCAGTGCAGAACTCTCAAAGTCGTGCAGTGCTGGGTCAATGCCTGCACGCCTGACACCTAGCGCGTACGAAAGATGCTGGTGCGTGATTCGAAGCTCATCCCGCTCCAAGAGATCCTGCGCCAGCAACAGCCACCGCGCCAGGCGCTCTTCAATAGTGCCATGAGCATTTGCACGCGCGGTTGCTTGGACCTGATCGGCGAATAAGGAGACGTAGCGCAACAAGCAGGGCAGGAGTGAGGAGCTCTCTTGCACGAAATCGCGCAGCACAGAAGCAGGAATGCGTCGTCCGCGACCTTCGACTTGCACCAATGCTTCGAGCGGTGAAGATTCTGCGCCGAGGATGAGAGGAATACCGGTCAGCCCCTCGTGTCCGACTAAGCCAATTTCGACCTGTCGGCGTTTAGAAGGTTCCACAGCGACGATCGAAACTAACCCCTCCTCGACAAAGCAGGCGTGCTCGATTTTGCGATTGGCGGCTTCGAGCCGCTGACGTGGCTTAAGAGTGACGGGTTCTAAGTATCGCTCCAAACGTTCCCGATCTCGCTCTGGGAGGCTGCTGAGCAGCCTATTGTGTTGAGTGGAGCTGGCGCGCAAAAAAGCCATGTCTTGCCCGCAGAGACTAGATACTCACCCCGCTAATCCAATTTGACCCTCCATATTTTGGGTCGGTGACATGGCCCGAGCGCTCTTCGTACGTAACCGTACCGAGCCCCCCTCAACGTATGCACGTGGTTAACGAAGAGGGCGGAATGCGCGCGCCCAACTGAAATTGTCCTCGGGGATTAGCTATTGCAGCGGATGTGCATAGACCGCGTGAACATCGACTCATTGGGCAGCGTGGGGTTTTGGTCGCTACGATCCAGGATCGTATAGCCACGGGACCCGCAAGTATTACTGGCCGTCAACATGCAGTTGTTCCAGCCTTGCATAAGCCCGGAGCAATCCAAGGCGATCGCTGGTTTATCGTCCGGCTTAGGCGACGGCTGGGGCATGACGTTCCGCGCTCTGTCGTCCGGCCTGAGCGTAGGCTCGGGGATGACTGGGGTGACGTTCTGCGCGCAGGCCATGACGACGCAGGCGAGCGCTACGAGCGCGATCGAGAGCCTGAGTTGCACGCTAGTCTTCCACCCCCATTTGCAACCGCCTTCTCTCGAGGTCACAAGCAGACTTACCCTTCCGCGACCCACGTCACGATTTATCGATGTTCCCTTTGTGGCGGACGCGTTGTGTGCCGTCGAACCCGTATCCCACGTGGATGCAGTGCTTCGAGGCGGAGGTGACGAGCATGGAAGCCAAGATCGACATATCCGCCGCGGATCTCGACGCCTTCGGTCAAGGGGCCCAGCCACGCAGGCCCCGCCGGCCGTCACCGACCGCATGCTCGCATCGCTTGTGGCGCGAGCGGACGCGCTTGAAGGTTGCACTGAGAATTTGCCCGGATAAAACGGCCTGGCTTGCGGCCTAGAAAATCAGCTTGGCTGCTGTTTCAATTGACAGATGAGACCCCACCATCAACTGCGACCTGATAGTCTTCGCGCCTGAAGGGCGCGAAGCGTTTATGGATCGCAATGACGAGATCACAATTCAGGGTCAATGCCGCCAAGGAAGCCTATCATCACTCATTGGTCTAAGCGGCCATTCACGAGGTCGGATTTTTGGACCCAGCACCCCTGACGGTACAGTATGGCTACCAGGCGCGAGCGAAGAGCGCGTCATGCACGGGAGCACCTCTGCAGATCGAGATACAGAACGCGCGTTCGCAAGCCTCTCAGCCAATGCGACCAATGTGCTCTGCGATGTCAGTAAGATCGCACTTGATGGATCTACCGCTGAGCGAGCTCGCGCTCGGGATCGTGGCATTGGTCAGAGATAGCGCTAGCTCGTTATTGCGCCGAGAAGTTGTCGCTTGCCCAGGCGAAAGACCAAACCCCTTGCCGCGCGTGAATTGGTCAGAAAATCGGGTGGCCCGTGGCTACGCGCACACAAAAATAGCACCCACTCAATAGCGAGGGCACCCGCCGGCAGCCAGAGAGCGGGCTCATCGGGACAACGCGCTTCGAAACCGCGACCCTACCGCACCTGGCCCGCCGAGTACGAGCGAACACAAACCCATCATGACGGTAGCCCCCGAGGATGTGGCTCGGGGGGGCCCGTTTCGAGATCGCGGCAAGGTGTTCGACCACGACCCCGAAGCTTCCGCCGTTACCAATAACGACGGTGGTGGTAGTAGGGTCGATAGTGACCGTAGTAGTGACGGTAATACGGGCGATGGTAGTACCCGTAGTGATGACGGTAGGGACGATAACCGTAACCGTAACCCCAGGCCGCTGCAGTGCTGCTGGATAGGCCAATGAGTGGGGCTGCGAGCAATCCTACCGCCAGAACCCCGGAACAGAGCTTACGCATGGTGCTTACCTCCTAGGGGCGTATTCCCGGCGTGCTCGCGTTTATAGTTAACGGGTGCTCGCCTCGAGAGTTCCGGCACGGCGCTGCTCTCCAACGGCATGACTAAGCCTTTTCGCCATACCCAGCTCAAAAGTTCGGGTTGCGCTCTCAAATGAGAAATCGTCAAAGCGCCGCTCAAGACCAAATCTTCTTTGCAGGCAGTCGGCTATGGGGGTCTGGAGCCGAGCGTGGGCCTGGCCGCGCCAGTCGCGATGGTGGATCGCCCCGAGTAACTGGGCATGGAAGCTGCTGCCCTTGCTTCAACGACCAATAATACAGGCCGTTGCAAGAACCGACCGTGTGCACTACCCGACCTAAAGACCGCACACTTGTATGCCAAAGTCGCCGTGGTTCACCGCCCTAAGCCGCGGGCCGGATTGGCACTTGATGTGTCCTTTGGTCCCTCGATTCCTGACCAAATTTTCTGCATCGACGAGACCATCATGTCGGTGTGCACCGACGTGCTTCCGGCAGTATCGCGCCGCCGTTCGATAGACCAAATTTGCTGCTCGATCGGGCGTCCCTGACGCGCGTGTCCGGCATTCGTAGCCACACAGCGCTCGTGCGAATGCGGTAGAGTGAACCCATGCAGCCGAGGACAGCGGACGAATTCCTAGATCTAGCTTGCCTTACGCACACCGGGAACGACGCGGTCGAGCGAAGAGAACGAGCCGAGACGATCTTGTCGGCATCACCTGGCCTGGCGCAGGAGAACGCTTACGTGGCGGCAGTTGTTGGCGACGTCAGCGCACTGCGGGAGCACCTCGACTGCGATGCCGACCTGGCTACTCGGCGGGGTGGACCACGGGACTGGGATGCGCTCCTTTACCTCTGCAATGCACGCATTGCACCTCGCGCGTCCTGGGATCCGCTCGCATGCGCGCGGCTTTTGCTCGACCGGGGTGCGGATCCAAGGACGCACGCCCTCATGTACCAGGTGCCGTGCACTGCCATCACGGGTGCGATTGGCGTCGGTGAGGCAGGTCCGGTTGCGGCTCCGCCACACACGCAGGCGCGCGCGCTCGTCGAGCTTCTGCTCGATGAAGGCGCCGATCCGAACGACGAGCAGGCGCTTTACAACATGCACTTCCTGCGCGACGACGGCTGGCTTGAGCTGCTGCTCGCGCGGGGACTTCGGGAACAGGCGCGGCTCGACTATCTGTTGGGCGCCTCGGTGAAGCAAGGGTTCGGCGACCGCGTGGCGTTGCTCCTGGCTCATGGCGCCTCGTCGAACGGGCGCGATTTCTACAACACGCGGACGCACCTCGAGAACGCGTTGCTGCTGGGCCATAATCTGATTGCGAAGATGCTCGTGGACTGTGGCGCGGCGCGGCCGTCATTGTCCTCGGGCGAGGAGCTGCGGGCCGCCTGTCTGTGCGGTCGAGAAGAACGAGTCCGGCAGTTGGCGAGCGGAACGTTGGAGGCGCGCGACGTCGAGGCGACGTTGGTCTTGGCCGCGCAGCAGGGGAATCTGCGAGCGGTGCGCTTATGCCTCGATGTCCTCGGCGCAGCGGTGGATGCCACCAACGACAAAGGATTGACTGCGCTCCACGTAGCTGCCGGTAACGGCCAGCGGTTGGTTGTGGACGAATTGCTCAGGCGGGGCGCGTCCCTCACAATCCGCGACTCCGTGCACCGAGCCACGCCGCTAGATCAGGCTCGTTGGGCAGCGCGGACGTGGCCGACTCCCGAGCGCGCAGACGTTGCCCGCATCCTTGAAGCGGCGACGTTCGCCAAGCGGTGATGGCGATCCGCTCGACTTCTGAGTTGGATCACCAAGGGCCGCGGGCTTGAGCGGTGTCGACTCCGCCGCGCTGTAATTAGTCCCATTGGAAAATACAGTTTGCGTACCCCGCGACATTCCGATTGAACCTCCAGTGCGGTAGCTAGGCACCCCCGACGTTGCTCGCTCATTTGGGGTGGGTGATCTGGAATGGTCCGCAAGCGCGGAGGGCGAGCCGCGTGCGGCCGGAGACCATGTACCGTTCCAACTCTGAACGCTACAATCGGGTGAACCCGAAGACCGCGAGCGGCTTCACGTGATCGGGGCATCGACGAGAAGAGCCTGGGCCCGATCATCCCACCGTCGCCCCAGACCTCAACAACCTGGCCCAGCTGTTGGAGGAGACCAACCGCCTCGCCGAGGCCGAGCCCCTGATGCGCCGCGCGCTCGCCATTACCGAGAAGAGCCGATGAGCTGTGCGCTATCGCCGAGGCGCTTGGCCCTGGCTCCCGAACGGGAGACAGTTTGGCTCGGCGAGCGGGCGACTTCTCACCGAGACACGAAGCTTTCATTCGGTTGGACACCTCACGTCCGGAGCCGAGGGACAGCGAAAATCGCGCGTACCTCCCGGGTTCTATCCGTTCCGATAGATGTAGCTGTAACCGTTGATCGCAGGTGCGCCACCGAGATGGGCGTATAGAACATTGGAGCCCTCCGGAAAGAACCCTTTCTTCACCAAGTCCATCATGCCCTGCATGGATTTACCCTCGTAGACGGGGTCAGTAATCATCGCCTCGGTGCGGGCAGCAAAGCGTATGGCTTCGTTGGTCGCGTCGCTCGGCACGCCATACGCCGGATAAGCGTAGTCCTCAAGGATGACGATCTCGTCGTCGCGAACCTTGCGGCCAAGGTCGACTAGATCGGCCGTATTGTCGACGATCTGGCGAACCTGCGTGCGCAGCTGCTTCGGCGTGCCCGAGGCATCGATGCCAATGACCCGGTGGGCCCGATCGTCGGCAGCGAAACCCACGATCATTCCTCCCTGGGTGGAGCCGGTGACCACGCACACGATGACGTAGTCGAACTTCACGCCCATTTGCGTCTCCTGGGCGCGCACCTCCTCGGCAAAGCCGACATAGCCGAGTCCGCCGTACTTGTGCACTGAGGCACCTGCCGGAATCGGATAGGGCTTCCCGCCCGCATCCTTCACCGATTGGATGGCATCCTCCCAGCTCTTGCGGATGCCAATGTCGAAGCCGTCGGAGACGATGCGGCTCTCGGCGCCCATTAAACGCGTCATCAGGATATTGCCGACACGGTCGTAGACGGCATCCTCATGCGGCACCCAGCTCTCCTGAATGACGACACACTTCATCCCGAGCTTCGCTGCCGTCGCCGCAACCATCCGCGTGTGGTTGGACTGCACGCCGCCGATGGAGACCAGCGTGTCCGCGTTCGATGCGATAGCATCCGGCACGATGTATTCGAGTTTGCGAAGCTTGTTGCCGCCCATGGCGAGGCCTGAATTGCAATCGTCCCGCTTGGCGTAGATCTGCACCTTGCCGCCGAGGGCCGCCGTCATGCGCGGCAAATGCTCGATTGGCGTTGGACCGAAAGTGAGCGGGTGGCGTTTGAACTTGTCTAGCCGCAGCATGACCACCACCGTTTAAACTGGAGAACTTGCATGTCCTACATCACTTGCCAGAGCGATGGGTTGAAGTTGGACTCTAGTGACGTCTTTGACCCAACGACGTAAAAACCGCCGTCATTTTAAGCCCGATGCCACTCGGCGTATCAAGAAACATCAACGACGGCAGTTGCGGGTGAAGTTCAGACGGATTTTGATGCCCAGATTAGCCTCGTTGCCTGATCTCTCGTTCCCTCAGGAGCTGATCTTTGTAAGGGCCCTCTGCCAGGGGGTGCGCATGCGATGCCGATGACGCTCCACCTGCGACCGGGAGGCAAGCACTGCGCCGGTCACGGCGAGATCGCATCCACGATTGTGTAGTCTGCGGGGTCTACGATTACGACCTGATCCTCAGCCACCACATACCTAAGGTTTGCCAGCCTAGCATCGCACGCGTAGGCCTCGCCAGGGAAGTTGAACAATTTCACGTCCCGCGGCACTTCCGCACCAAGCGCGAGGCGCATGCCCAGGTCCACCTTCGCGAACTTCGGCACGCTGCTATAGACGCACCGTTGCTGGTCAGGAGAAAGGGACAGCTCTCGTGACGATGACGGTGCAGCTTCGCAACCGGCGTTTTTTGTGAAGTCCATGACCTCCGACAGGTCGTCTATGAGTTGCTCAACCGGACTCCGCGTTGTGACCGGATATTCGACCGTAAGGTGCCGCCACCGATGGCCGTCACAGCTCAGGATGACCTTGCGATAGAATTTGCGCTCGTGTTTGTCGTCCTTGAATCCGAACGACACGAGCCAATCCCGTTCGCGTCGCAGGTAAGTTACGTCCTCCCCATCAACGAACGCGAATGACCTTAGGTACTCGTCAGGCGATTGCTCCTCAGCTGGTCTTCCTGAGAGCGCGAGCCAAGCGTCGCCTTCGGGTGAGACAAAGCGGTGTTCGCCTTGATTCGCATCAGCCGCCTGTTTGCGCCAATCCGTCGGGACCAAAGCCAATATGTTAGTCGGCAGGCGCCGCCGATGATGCCGACTGTTTCTTGCACCGTACCGGTACCAGCCACGTTCTAAACTGCCGGGCACATGGTTCTCAGGAGCTGGACCTGCGATACCTCGGATGTAATGTCGCCAGTGCCTCCGCGCATCAACGCCGTCCGTGGTCGAGGCGAACATGGCGACCGAGGCGACTAGGACCCATGCCAGCTTCGTGTGCGGAACCCGATGAAATGGCGCATTGGACATCGCGAACATCCAACTGCCCGGCGTCCCTACAAATCCCCCCACCATGGACCGATGTTGCAACGCGTGGCCGCTCGAGAAAGTTCCTTCACAATGGGACTGGCGCTGTTTGCCAATAGGTTCGGTGAAAGAGCGGGGCAGCCTCGCGAAACCACGCGAAGGCCGGGTACGATGGTGGCGCTGACGAGGCTTCGAATGATGCCGAGTTCTGTCCCTCACCGGAGTAGGTCCGCTTAACTCTCAGGAAGCTGCCGCAAATGCTCCAATCGCGAGAACGTCCACCATGAGTAGGACAATTGCCAGATAGATCGCTGCGCTGTCGCTATAGGAAACCCAGTGAGCAACCGCGTGTAATGGCGGCGTTGCTCCCTGCGCCTGTGCAAGCTGGATAAGCCCGTCGGTGCG
>JAMXLN010000154.1 GCA_024281145.1 Hyphomicrobiaceae bacterium
CAGCCCTTTTTTTTGGCGCACGGTTGCCCCGGCAATTTGGCCGCTGCGGGTTTGGTGGAGCGCTGAGCGAAGCGCCTCTGGTCAAGCGGATTTGCCCCGCGAAATCACGCTGCGCGGTTGCCGAGGCGGAGCGCACGTGCGGGCTCTTCTCGCGCGGCCACGATAAGAGGGGCGTCGGCCCTGGGCAGTGGCGACGTTCCCCCCGCAAACGGCAAGTCCGCCCGACGACTCGCGTTGGTTGCTCCGTCGTCAGTACAAAGCCTGCCCCGCATGGTGCGATCAAAGGGGAAGTGTGAGCCCAACCAGGACCGCGCGGCCGCGTTATATCTTAGATGATAGAGGACTGCTTTAGCTTACGTCTTTAGGCCGCGAGTGCGCGATCAAGCCCGTCGCGCACACCCGAAGCCGCAGCGGTTTGCGCTGCAAGCCCAAAGCGATTGAGGCGAGGATCGAACAATTTGGCTCTGCCATCGGTGCTGTGATCAAGCTGCGACCGCCTCGGTCTTGGTGCACCTCAGTTGATCCCCGCTGCAGCCAGATAGCTGGCATCGTAGTATGGCGCGGGATCCGTCAATAATTTCTGTGGGACCCCGTATTTGGAGCGCAGCGCCAGGACTGTCTTGATGGCCTCCGGGTCGAACACGGGTTTGCGGAAGAACCCGGTCTTTTCATTGACATAGATGTTGTAGGCTTTGGCGGCCAACTGTGGCGTCATGCCCGCGGCATTGGCCACCAGAATAGCCTCGACGATCGGCCGATACTTTGGATCGTACATGGCCTCGAGGCCTTTGGCATACGCGCGCAAGAAGCGAACGAGGAGGTCGCGATTGGACTGAGCCCATGACTTCTTCACACCGGCCACAATGCCGAGATAGGGTCCCAACACGTCGCGGGCGCGCACGAGGGTGTTGAAGCCCCGCGCCTCACCAAGGAGTTCGAAGGGCGTCATTTGCGTCGTCGCGGCGTGGGAGGGGTTCTCGAGCATGGCGCGGAAACGGTTGGCTACGCCCCCGGCCCGCTCGAACTTCACCTCGCTCTCTGGGACGCCCTTTCTCGCCAGGACTTCGCGCAGCACAAAGGCGAACCCCGTGGTCATGGCATCGACGGTCACCGTGTGGCCTTTGAGTGCCTCGACCGAGGTGATGTCCTTCTGCGCCGAAATCGACAGGAAGCCGTCGTCCGAGGCGAGGACGGCGATCAGGTCGACATTGGTTCCCGGCGGAAGATACGCTTCGTTCTGACCCTCTCGATACGCGATAATGTTGTCGATCGCCGTGAAACCCATGTCGTAAGTGCCCGCGATCAGGTGCGTGAGCTGGTAGGTGGACCCTGGTGTGAAATCGATCTTTATGCTGATTTTCTCTGCTGCGAATAGACCCTCCCGTTCGGCCACCCAGAGCGGCAGATTAAACCGGCCCGCAAAATTGATCATGCGGATCACCTGCGGTGGATTGGGATGCCTCTCCGGGAATGGTCTTGCTTCGGAGGGCTGCTGTGCGTGGGTGACTGCGCTGCCTGTCGCAAGGACGAGAGCGAGGGCAGCGACGGACCAAAGGTGGGTCATAGTGAACCTCCCCGAGACGGCCTGGATGCTGGAGCGCATGGCCAAGGATACCAACCGCTAAAGAAAGCGCTAGGACTGCCAATGAGCCTGGAGCCTCTGCCACGGAGAGGGCCACGTCGGGCTCATGAGGTAAAGCGTTGCAGGCGGATGCCCAACCCTCGGTCCGGTAACGGGCCGGCCTTATCTCAACAAACCTTCCCCGTCACCCTCTGCGCTCCCATCGCTAGCAAATGTAGGCGCCCGGTCCAGCATCGGCCGCAAGGAGCCGGCAAACACCGGCGGCATCAGCTACCCCTCGGGCCGCGCGTTTGCGCGTGCGATACCGAGAGGCGCCTTTGCGTGCCTTCGGGCGTAAGCCCTTGCGGTGCGAAGTCGAACCGGGGGATAGCGGGCGATCGGGCAAGTGAGGAGAGAGAGCTTCAGATGCCCTTTCCAATAGGCGCGGGTCGCAGCAGCCGTGGGGAGCTCCACCTGGGCTGCATCCGATTGGGCTTCATCTGAAAGACCCCAACGACGAGGTCGAAGTTCCGCTCCGGACGCGCCACAACGGGAGCCCAGGCAGCGGGACGGAAGGCGCCGATCCGGTGCCCCCTCCGACTTGGTGGAGGAGCGTTCATTGGGTGCTGGGTAGCCGCACACCTAGCGTGCGGCCGTAAGACAGGCCCAGCACCTGGAGGGCTGTTCTTTTGAGGGCCTGCACATCTTTACTGTGTTCGTCGGCGACTGCGAGGACAGCGTGGGCGAGGCGCTCGCGGGCGGCGTCCACCTGTGTTGGGTGACCCTCAAAGTGGTGAGCGATCTCGGCCCAGGCGACGTCAAATGCCTGGAAGATAACCTTCAGCGTCTCTGGGCCGTAGCTCGCGGCAGATATGAGCGCGCGTGCCTTCATGGTGCTTCCCTCTATACGATCGAACGGCTGGCACCGTACCGGGGTCAGGTGGCCTTGTCGGTCATATAGATTACGGACGAGCTCAGTCCGGATAGGTCTTCGGCAGGTGATGGGCGATGCGCAGTCGCACCACCTGATAGCACTCACACGACGCCTTGATGAGACCGTCGCGGTCGAGAATGACGACGCGTTTGCGATCTGCCTGGATCAGTTTGGCGCGGTGCAGCGCCCGCACCGCATTGGTCACCGTCGGCCGGTGCACACCCAGCATTTCCGCGAGCAGATCCTGCGTGATCGGCAGCGTGTCCTCCTCGTGACGGTCGCGCATCGTCAATAGCCAACGGGAGAGGCGCTGGC
>JAMXLN010000155.1 GCA_024281145.1 Hyphomicrobiaceae bacterium
CATCGCCTTGGCACTCCCCGAACCGGTGTCCAACACTGCACCCCACGAATTCATGGCCATGGTAGACCGGGCCAAGGAGTTGATCGCCGCCGGCGACATCTTCCAGGTGGTGCTATCCCAACGCTACGCTGCGCCCTTCACGTTGCCCTCGTTTGCGCTCTATCGGGCGCTCAGGCGAACCAATCCCTCGCCTTTCCTGTTCCACCTCGACTTCGGCGCCTTCGCGTTGGTTGGCTCGAGCCCGGAAATCTTGGTGCGCGTGCGCGACCAAGAGGTGACGATCAGACCCCTTGCAGGCACGCGCCGCCGCGGCGCCACGCCGGAGGAGGACAAGGCCCTCGAAGCAGAGCTGTTGGCCGACCCCAAGGAACGCGCCGAGCACCTGATGCTGCTCGACCTTGGACGCAATGATGTGGGGCGCGTGGCCGAGATCGGCTCCATGCGAGTGACCGAGAGCTTCGCGATCGAACGCTACAGCCACGTCATGCACATCGTCAGCCACGTCGTTGGGCGGCTCGACAAGAGGTGCGACGTGGTCGATGCGTTGATGGCGGGCTTCCCGGCCGGCACGCTCTCCGGTGCCCCCAAGGTACGCGCGATGGAGATCATCGACGAGCTCGAGAAGGAGAAGCGCGGGCCCTACGGAGGCTGCGTGGGCTACTTCTCGGCCGATGGCGAGATGGACAGCTGCATCGTCTTGCGCACGGCGCTCGTCAAGGACGGCACGATCTACGTGCAGGCGGGCGCCGGAATTGTCGCCGACAGCAATCCCGCGGCGGAACAGCAGGAGTGCCTCTATAAAGCCCGCGCTCTGTTCAAGGCGGCGGAGGAGGCCGTGCGCTTTGCCGAACGAACGCGGCGCGGCAACCGTTAAATCGGAGCGGCGTGCCATCGGTGGCGGCGCCCGACCCGACTGGGGTCGCAGAGGCAGGACACGCGCCACAGCGCCGGCGGCCATCAGGTCCGGGGCGAAGTGGGAACTTCGGGGATGGTCTCGAGGCGCACGCCCCGCGCGCATGGGCCAGATCATGAGCCAGATTTCGCACGGACCGGGTCATGCATGGGCCAGGTCGCGATTGGCACTTCCCACAGGGGGGCCTGGCGGCTGGCGCGCCATAGGCTATCTTTGGCCATGCTCACTCTCTCGCTACTGCGCCACGCCAAATCGAGCTGGGACGATCCCGCCCTCGACGACTTCGATCGACCTCTGTCCAAGCGTGGCGCGGGCGCTGCGCCGCGCATGGGCGCCTATATGGCGGCGCACAGATTGGCACCCGATCTGGTGTTGTGTTCGCCGGCCGTGCGGGCGCGGCAGACCCTCGATCTCGTCTTACCCCACCTCTCGGGTGGCCCGACCGTCGTCTATGAGGACGGCTTCTATCTGGCCGCCGCATCGGTGCTCTTGGCGCGCATCCGCAAGATCGAGGCCAACGTGCAGCACGTCCTGATCGTGGGCCACGATCCGGGCATTCAGGGACTGGCACTCGAGCTCTCGGGCAGCGGCAAGGGAGAAATGCTAAGGACCTTGGGGAGCAAATTTCCGACCGCTGCTCTCGCCGTCATCCGCTTCAAGGGCGAAGACTGGGCGAGGGTCGACGAGGGCAAGGGCCGGCTCGATCTCTTCGTTACGCCGAAGTCGCTCGCGTAGTCTGCCTGCTCCGGCCACTTGGATGGGATTGGATCCCTCGATTGCGATGAGCCCTGAATCCTCCAGCGTTGCCCCCCACACGGCTTGGCTGTGGCGGCGCCTTCCGCAGTGGCCAGTTCGTGCTGCCTCCCCTCACAGGGGGGAGCCGCGGGCAAACGCAGCCTCACCCCGCGCCTTGACCTTGGGCACACGGCTCCCGTAAAGATCCCGCCATGCTGGTCCTTATCGATAACTACGACAGTTTTGCCTATAACCTTGTCCACTACCTGGGCGAGCTCGGTGCCACCTGCCAGGTGTTCCGCAACGACAAGGTGAGCGTGGGCGAGGTCTTGAAACTCAAGCCCAAGGGCATCGTGCTATCGCCTGGCCCCTGTACACCCAATGAGGCCGGTATTTGCCTTGAGCTCATCGTCAAGGCAGGACCCATGATCCCCGTGCTCGGCGTTTGCCTTGGCCATCAGGCCGTTGGGCAGGCCTATGGTGGCAAGGTGGTACGGGCCCCGGTGCTCATGCACGGCAAACTGTCGAAGATCGCCCACCAGGGCCAAGGCCTGTTTAAGGGTCTGCCGAAGACCTTCCAGGTGACCCGCTACCATTCGTTGATCGTGGAGCGGGTGAGCCTGCCCGATTGCCTCGTGGTCACGGCCGCGACCGCTGCCGCGCAGGATGGTGTGATCATGGGTCTGCAGCACAGAACGCATCCCGTTCATGGCGTACAGTTCCACCCCGAGAGCATCGCCTCCGAGCACGGCCACGCGCTGCTTGCCAACTTTCTTGAGGTTGCGGGCCTCAATCCCCGTCGCCGCAACGTGCGGGCCGCACGGCACGCTGCTTGAGAGCCGCCATGGACACTCAGCCCTCCCACGAGCTGCGCGCCCTGATCCAGAAGGTCTCGGGCGGGGCCGCCCTCACCGAGGAGGAGATCCGCACCGCCCTCGACCAAATGACGGCCGGTGCCGCCACGCCAGCGCAGATGGGCGCCTTCCTGATGGCGTTACGCGTGCGGGGCGAGACCGTGGAGGAGATCACCGGGGCTGCGCAAATGCTGCGCTCGCGCATGAACCGCGTGGAGGTGCCGCCGGACGCCGTCGACATCGTTGGCACCGGTGGCGATAACCACGGCACCTATAACGTCTCGACTTGCGCGGCGCTCATCACCGCCGGCGCGGGCGTCAGGGTGGCCAAGCACGGGAACCGGCGCGTGTCTTCCAAGTCCGGCGCATCCGATGTGCTGGCCGAGCTCGGGGTTAAGCTCGACGTGCCGTTCGACATCATTTCGCGTTGCGTCTCGCAGGCCGGCATCGGCTTCCTGTGGGCGCCGCTGCATCACCCGGCCATGAAGCACTGGGCGGCCATCCGCGGCGAGCTCGGCATCCGCACGATCTTCAATCTGCTCGGACCCATCTCCAATCCCGGTGGCGTCAAGCGCCAAGTGGTGGGGGTGTTCTCGTGGCATTGGGTCGAACCGGTCGCGCATGTGCTGAAAAACCTCGGCGCCCGGCATGTGTGGGTGGTGCACGGCCACGACGGCTTGGACGAGCTCACGACCACGGGCGCCACCGATGTGGCTGAGCTGAAGGATGGCAGGATTGAGGTGTTTGAGGTGACGCCGGCCGATGCCGGCCTCTCGCCCGCCAAACTCACCGATCTCAGAGGCGGCGACGAGAAGGAAAACGCCGCTGCCATTCGCGACGTCCTGGCCGGCAAGCGCACGCCGCTGCGGGACATTGCCGTTCTCAATGCGGCTGCCGCGCTCATCGTCGCCGACAAGGCCAGCAACCTGACGGACGGGGCGGCGCTCGCGGCCCATTCCATCGAATCCGGCGCGGCGCGCGCTGCGCTCGACAGGCTGGTGGCCATCAGCAATGGCCGCGACTAGTCGGCGCATCGGAGCGCATGCGCCATCCCGCCATCAATCGGCTTGCCGCCAAAATTATCCGCCGCACGATAGACCTCGCCCCCGCGGCCGGGGCTCGCCGGCGGAGCGCGATCCGCTTAACCTAGCTGCCAGACATGCTCTTGCCGCGGTCCGCGGCAGTCGGCGCAAGATGGACACCATGCCGGCGCTCAAGCGCTCCAAGTGCGGCGAAGTCCGCGTTGTCTGCTCCGGTGCCTTCAGGGTGGCCTACCAGGTGCTGGCTGCTCGTTTTGAGGAGGCAACCGGGCACCGAGTTGTAACTGCCTGGGGCAGCTCGGCGGCGGGGGCTGCAACGTCCATTCCTGCCCGCCTGGCGGCGGGCGAACCGCTCGATCTCGTCATCATGGCTCGGGAAGGGCTCGACAGGTTGATTGGCGAGGGCTTGGTCGTGGCCGCAGGGTGCACGGACCTGGCACGCTGCGGCATCGGCGTGGCGGTGCGCGCCGGCGCGCCGAGGCCCGATTTGGCCTCCGCTGACACGCTCATCGGTGCGCTACGGCAGGCGCAAGCCATCGCCTATTCCTCGAGCGCAAGCGGCATCTATCTCAAAGGTTTGTTCCAAAGGCTTGGCCTTGCAGAGGCGCTCGGCAACCGGATCAAGCAAATCGAAGGCGAGCCCGTCGGCGCTGTCATCGCTCGCGGGGAAGCCGAGATCGGCTTCCAACAGGTGAGCGAACTATTGCCTGTATCCGGCATCGATTTCGTGGGGCCGTTGCCGGCCGAGATCCAGCACATGACCGTGTTTGCTGCCGGCCTTCCGGTGGGTGCGGTCGGGCTGCCAACGGCAAGGGAGCTCATCGCCCATCTCACCGCACCGGCTGCCGCAGCCATCATTCGCAGGAGCGGCATGGAGCCTGCTTGATCCGGAGCCCACCGACTTCGTCGTTAGCGGCTTTCGGCCGCAGGCTACGGGGGACCCGACATAGCTCCCCCGCGGCAAGGGGCTAGGTGCAGTGCAGCAATCCGTGCCAGTAAGGGGTTTCCCTGGCACAGTCGCGCAACCGAGAACACAAAGCATGCTGACCAAGACCGACAACCCGCCCCTGGTCTTTCCAATGCCCGAACCGCCGGCCGTGGGCGAGGTCGTCGAAGCCGCGCCGGGGATCTTGTGGGCACGGATCCCGCTGCCGTTCCGGCTCAATCACATCAACGTCTATCTGATTGACGACGGGGCGGGGTGGGCCCTGCTCGACACCGGCATCGACAATGACGCCACGCGCGCGATCTGGCACACGCTAACGGCCGGACCTCTCGCTGGACGTCCGCTGACGCGGCTGATCGTTACCCACTTCCACCCTGACCACATCGGTCTCGCCGGCTGGCTGTGTGAGCGCCACGGCCTGCCATTGCTCACCAGTCAAACGAGCTATCTGACGTGCGCCAACATCTCGCTCAGCCCGGGGGCCCTCGACGCCAAGCCCTACCGCGACTTTTATCTGCGCCACGGTCTCGATGCGGCGACCACCCAACGGGTTGCCACGCAAGGTCACGGCTACCTCAAGATGGTGTCAGGGCTGCCGCCAACGTTTCAGCGCCTGGTCGCTGGCGACACGCTGGACATCGGCGGGCGACGCTTCGAGGTGCTTACCGGCAACGGTCACGCGCCTGAGCAGGTCATGCTCTACTGCGCCGCCGACAACATTTTCCTGGCGGCAGATCAAGTGTTGGCCAGGATCACCCCAAACATCAGCGTCTGGGCGGTCGATCCGGACGGCGACCCCCTAGGCCTCTATCTGCGCTCGCTGCAAGAACTGCGGGAAGAAATTCCCGCCGATGCGCTGGTGTTGCCAGGCCACCAGCTGCCCTTCCGCGGTCTCTACACCCGCAGCGCCGAGCTCATTGCGCACCATGAGATGCGCTGCGCCGCCATCGCCGGTGCCTGTCGCGCCGCACCCCGATCAGCTGCCGAGCTCGTTCCGGTGTTGTTTTCGCGGACGCTCGATCCGCACCAGATGAGCTTTGCCTTCAGCGAGGTGCAGGCGCACATCAACTACATGCTGCGTCGTGGCGAGCTTGCCTGGCTCGAGGATGCCGACGCCATCGAGCGGGTGGTCGCCACCCAGTAAGCCCGTCCCTGGCTCGGGCCTAACCTCTCGTCCCTGAGAACGGCCAGCTGCCGACGCCGCTTGCGCTCACATTGCCGGATATCTTGTCACCGGCCACCGAGGCGGTGAACTCAAGTGTCAGCGGCATCGGGTTCTTGATGGCTGCCTTGAAGCTAACTTTGTCGCCGCTCACGGCGCCATCGAAGATGTCCGTTGAGTTGCCTTCCTCCCCCGTCAGCTTGCCGGTCACGGTGCCGCCGGAGCTTTGCAGTGCCAACGTCGACTTGCGCTCGCCAATCGGCGTCTGCATCGAGAGTTTCCAGGTGCCGTCCGCTGACATGCCCCTCCTCCTGCGCTTTCATTCGATCTCAGAGCTAGCGTGAGCGGGGTCAGCTAAGCAATCGTTTTCTGTCGCCCGTTATGGGCCGCCCAACGTACGTGGCGCTGATCCGAAATGACGGACGGTGCCGCGCGAGGGCCAGGCTTGAGGCCGCGTCTTGAGCGCAACTGCGGGGCGCGCGCGCGATCGGGCGAACGGCGTTCGCCGGTCAAAGAACGTGAGGCCTGATGAATGGGTGGAGCTGCGGCCACGCGCTCGCGCTCCATGGCCCCGCCGAACGCTTCAAGCTGACGGCAAGGGATAAACCTGCGGCTCGCCGATGAACCGATGACCTACTGCTTGCCAGTACTGGCAGGGTCGCGGCGCAGAGGCTCCCCTACTGCCAGTCGGGCGCGTAGTGGCGCAACCTCTGCCTTGACTTCTGACGCACGACGGCTTCGATCTCACAGCGAGCCAAGCCAATGTCGGCAAGGGTGCGGTCGTCGAGGCTGCTGAGCAAGACAATGCCGGCTCGGCGCGCCCTGTGCGCCCAATAAGCGCGCCAAAGATCTCTGCCGTATTGAACGAGCCGCAGGCCCGGGCTCAGGGCCACGGGATGGGACGGGGATGTCGTTGTCATGGTGCCGGACGCCATGGAAACCTCCTGTGCACGGACGCGTGGGCCAGACCTAATGGGGCCGTTGCGATCGCGGCTCGGCTCCAGGCCTGTGTTGGGGCGAAGGGTCGGTACGCCAACATCGACGCTGCGGCATCGCGATCGCGCCCGAGCGCCGTCAGCTTGAGCGCCCGTGCCAAAGGACGCGCTCGCGATGCTGGCGCCCAAAGAGGCCGTGTGGTTGACGAGCGTTGTGGCGCAAACATTTGAGCATTCCTCATGATCATTGCCACGTTGCTTGTGAATTACCTTGCTTATATCGCGGACACAAACGACAATATCTCGCTCAATAGATGAGAGAATCTCATTCCCCATGCCGACCCGCCGCCCCCTACCTCCGCTCAATGCGCTGAAGGCGTTCGAAGCGACGGCCCGCCACGCCAGCTTCTCGAAGGCGGCTGAAGAGCTGCACGTGACTCCGGCGGCACTGAGCCACCAGATCCGCGGCCTGGAAGATCTGCTCGGCCTCAAACTTTTCCACAGGCGCGCGCGATCGATCGAGCTCACCGACGCCGCCCGGCTGATCTATCCTGGCATTCGCACTGGCTTTGAGAGCCTGCGCGCGGCCGTGGAGCAGCTCGATCGTGCCCGCCAGGACCGCATCTTGGTGGTGAGTTCGTCGCCAGGCCTCACGGCGAAGTGGCTGGTGCCGCGCATCTACCGTTTTTTGGCGGAGCACCCCGAAATCGACACGCGCATTACCGCGAGCACCGGTTATGCCAATTTCACCAACGATGGCGTCGACGTTGGAATCCGGCTGAGCTCGGGCGCGCATCCCGATCTGCATGTTGAGAAGCTTGCTGATGAATGGCTGCTGCCATTGTGCAGCCCGCGCCTGCTCGAGGGTGACGCGCCGCTGCGATCGGCGCGCGATCTGCCGCGCTTCCCACTGATCCAGATCGATCTGCCGGGGTTGGTACCCACCTGGGATGACTGGTTGCGGGCGGTGGGTGTGGACGGCGTCGACACCACGCGCGGCCTGCGCCTCAACGTTGCCGACCACGCCCTTGATGCGGCAAGCGAGGGAGCGGGCGTTGTGCTTGGCTACAAGCTGGTCGCTTCGCACGACATTTCTTTGGGACGTCTGGTGTCGCCATTTGGACCCGAGCTGCCCTTGCCGGGGCGCGCCTATCACTTCGTGTGCACCCGCGGCCAGGAGCGACGCCCGACGGTCAAGGCCTTTCGCGACTGGCTGTTTGCAGAAATCGCGTTGACCTATGCCAAGCTGCCGGCGCTACCAGCGAAGCCGGCTGACGGCGCTGATCGCCACGGCAAACCGCAGGCGACCCCCGCAAGCATGGAGGGCAAGAAGAGAAAGCGGGCGTGAGGCGAGAACGCGTGCTTGGCACAAGCGTTGCGGTGCTTAAGGCCACATGCCTTGGCGGCTCCGTCTGCGCCTCGACATCATTCGGTCACACCGCCGTTTTTCTTGCCGACGCTGGGGTCGCGAGCGTCGCCACACCTCTCGCCGCACGGCGCTCACGCTCCCGCCCATCGTTCGCGCGCGCCCGGCAGGTCTCAAAGAAATGCAGCAAGCTTTCCTCGCTCGCCAATGCCAAGGCCAAGCCGCGGTGCCGGACATGCTCGGGCGCTCTGGCGGCCCAACACGATGGCGGACGACCTCCGCGGCCATGGGTATGCGGGCGCAACTCGCGGGCATCGTGCTCGCCGGCTGTCTCGCCGGTGCCAGCCAGGGCGTGCTCGGCCAGACCCGGGTTGCACCCGCCTCGCTCCCGCCGGTGCCCGTACCCCACGAAGTCAATGCGCGCATCCCGCCGCTCAGGGCCCCCAAGAGCGCGCTCGTTGAGTTCGATCTTTCGCCGTTCCCCTATGAGGGCGTTGTCCCGCGCACGCAGCGGCCATTTTTCGATGTCACCGATGAGGAGGGCCGTCGCGGCCATAGCTCGGCGCGGGGCGTGCTGTGGGAGGATGCCACCTACAGCGACAAGCGCGCCTTGCTGTTCCTGCCCAAAGGCTTTGACGTCCGCCGTCCCGGCCTGATCGTCGTCTTCCTGCACGGCAACCGGGCGACACTGGAGCGGGACGTGGGCGGCCGTCAGCGCGTCGCCGCCCAGATCGCCGAGGCCAATGTCAACGCCGTGTTGGTGGCGCCGCAATTGGCGGTCAACGCCAACGATTCGAGCGCCGGCCGGTTTTGGGAATCCTACGGCTTTGCCCGCTTCATCGGCGAAGCGGGCGCCCACCTGGCGCGCTTGCACGGGGACAAGCGCACGCGCAAGACCTTTGCCACGCTGCCGGTGGTGATCGTCGCTTACAGCGGCGGCTACGTTCCGGCCGCTTGGGCGCTGGCAAAGGGCGGGAGCGACAGCCGCGTGCTCGGCGTATTGCTGCTCGACGCGCTCTACGGGGAGGTCGGCAAGTACGCGGACTTCATAGCCAACCACCCGAATGCGTTCTTCATCAGTGCCTACACCGCCTCGTCAGCCCGAGGCAACGAAAGCTTGCAGCAATACCTCGCCGAGCACGAGCACCCCTTCACCACCAGCCTACCATCGCGCCTGGAGGGCACCGTCGCGTTCCTGCACACCGCGGGTGTTGACCATGAGGACTTCGTGACGCGTGCCTGGACAAAGGATCCCATCCGCGACGTGCTGGAGCGCCTCGGGGGCTACACCCGCGACCCTTCCAAACGGAGCCAAACCCGCCAGAACGTCGCCCGATGAGCGCAGCCGCAAGGTCGGCGTAAAGATGCCCCGCGGCTACTTCTTCTTCACGTCCACGCCGGCGAAGGTTCCGTTCTCGGCTGCCAGACGTTCAATCAGCGAGGCGATCTTCCACCGCGCGCCGTATGTGGCCGCATACCCTTTGATCTTCTCGGCCGCGTTCCGCATGCCGATGACGTTGTCCACCTGCCACATGGGTCCGCCCCGCCAGGCCGGGAAGCCGTAGCCGTTGAGGTACATGACATCGCAATCGCTCGCCCGGAGCGCGATGCCTTCCTCAACGATCTTGGCGCCCTCATTGGCAAGCCGCAGCAGGCAGCGCTCGACGATCTCTTCGGCGGGAATGTGTCGCTGTTTAATCTGCAGGGCCTGGGCCTCGGAGCGGATCAGGGCCTCGATTTCGGGATCGTTGATGCGCTTGCGGCTGGCGTCGTACTTGTAGTAGCCCGCGCCTGTCTTCTGGCCATGCCGACCCATCTCGACGATCTTGTCGGGCACACGGGCGAATTGGGCTGCCTCGCCGGTGAGCTTTCTCTCCTTGCGGATGCGGTAGCCGACGTCGAGGCCCGCAAGATCGCTCACCGCCAGCGGTCCCATGGCCATCCCCCAGGCCTCCAGCGCCCCGTCGATTTCGCGCGGCATGGCGCCCTCTAGCGTCATGGCCTGGACCTCGTTGCCGTAGGCTGCCAGCATACGATTGCCGACGAATCCGTCGCACACGCCAGCCTGCACGCCGACCTTGCCGATGCGCTTGGCAATGCCCATGGCCGTTGCCATCACGTCGTTGGCGGTCTTCTCGGCGCGGACGATTTCGAGCAACCGCATGATGTTGGCGGGCGAGAAGAAATGCATGCCGACCACATCCTGCGGCCGCTTGGTTACGGCAGCGATCTCATCGACGTCGAGGGTGGATGTGTTGGTGGCGAGGATCGCGCCGCGCTTGGCGATCTTGTCGAGCTTTTGAAACACCTCCTTCTTGAGCGCCATGTTCTCGAACACGGCCTCGATGACAAGGTCGGATTTTTCGAGGTCGTCCATCTGCAGGGATGGCGTCAGCTTGGCGAACCGGTCGGCGGCCTGAGATTCCGTGATGCGTCCGCGCTTGGCGTTGGCCGACAGGGTGTCCTTGATGCGATCGACCCCGCGGTCGAGCGCTTCCTGGGTGGTCTCAACGATGGTGACGGGGAACCCCCCATTGAGAAACGCGAGGGCGATGCCGGTCCCCATCGTGCCAGCTCCGAGAATGCCCACGGTGTTGATGTCGCGTAGCTTGGCATCGGGCGCGATGCCCGGCAGGTTCGCGGCCTGCCGCTCGGCGAAGAAGGCGTACTGCAGCGCGCGCGCGTAAGGGCTTGCGGCGGCCTCACGGAAAAGTTTGCGCTCACGGGCGTTGCCTTCCGCGAGCGGGACCTGCGTTGCCGCCTCGACCGCGTCGATGGCACACTTTGGCGCGATGGGCCCACTCGGATGGCGGCCGATTGAGGCGCGCGCTTTATCGAATAGGTCGGCCGGGATCGAGGCCTTATCGATCCGCTTCTCGCCGATCCGCCTCGGCTCCTTGCCGATCTGCTGTTTGGCAAAGGCGATGGCTGTGGCCACCACATCGCCATCCGCTACGCTGTCGATAAGCCCGGTGGCAACGGCCTTCTTGGCGTCGATGAAGACACCGCTGGTGATCATCTGCAGGGCCTGTTCAATCCCGACCGCGCGCGGCAGGCGCTGCGTGCCGCCTGCACCCGGTATGATGCCAAGCTTGATCTCCGGCAGGCCCAGCTGGCGCACGTCCTTGGCCGCGACCCGATAATGGCAGCCGAGTGCCAACTCGAGCCCGCCGCCAAGCGCCGTGCCGTTGATGGCTGCCACGACCGGCTTGGAACCGGCTTCAATCTTGTCGATCAGCTGAGGCAGGTGCGGCTCTTTCATTTCGCCCTTGAACTCCGTGATGTCGGCGCCTGCCGAAAAGAAGCGCCCCGTCCCGGTGAGCACGATGGCGGCGACCCCCGCGTCGGCATTGGCCTCGCCAAAGGCTTTCTCAAGCCCGAGGCGCAAGGCGTGGCCTAGCGCGTTCACGGGCGGGTTATCCATGCGAATGATGACGATCTCGCCCTGCCTCTGCGTGTCGACTACGGCCACGGCAACTCTCCTTTTGATTCCCCGGGATCATACCCCGGACTTTGAGCGCCCGAGCTTTCCCTGGCGCCGGCTTGGACGCGAGGTTACTCTGAGAGAACAAAGCATTCCAGGGAGGATAATGCTCATGCTCCGCGGCATGATGATGGACCGGCCGCTGCTGGTCTCGAGCGTGATCGACTTCGCCGCTGAAACTTATCCCAACGTTGAAATCGTGTCGCAAACCGTGGAAGGGGGCCTTCATCGCTACGGTTACGCAGCCGCGCGCGAGCGGATCGGACGGTTGGCGAATGCCTTGATCGGGCTTGGCATCAAGCCGGGCGATAGAGTGGCGACACTCGCCTGGAATGGCTATCGCCATTTCGAGCTCTACTACGCCGTCGCCGGCATCGGCGCGGTCTGCCACACCATCAATCCGCGCCTGTTTCCCGAGCAGATCGCCTATATCGCCAACCACGCCGAGGACACGGCGCTCTTCTTCGATCTCACCTTCCTGCCGCTCCTGGAGAAGATCGCCCCCGCGCTCAAAACGACCAGAACCTACGTGCTGATGACGGACAGCGCGCATATGCCCGCTGAGAGCGCAATGCAAGGGCTCTACTGCTACGAGGACCTGCTGGCAGACAACTCGCCAGGCCTGACGTGGCCCGAGTTCGACGAGCACTCCGCCTGCGCACTCTGCTACACGTCCGGTACGACGGGCGAGCCCAAGGGCGTTCTCTATTCCAATCGCTCGATGCTGCTTCACACCTTCTTTCTTGTCGCCACGCGTCCGGATCTTTTCGCCCACAATCGCACGATCCTGCCCGTGGTCCCGCTGTTCCATGCCAACGCGTGGAGCCTGCCCTATGTCGCCCCGCTTGCCGGCTGCCCCTTCATCCTTCCAGGCGCCAAGCTGGACGGGCCGACGCTCTACGACCTGATGGAGAGCGAAGGCGTGGAAGCGGGCTGGGGGGTGCCCACCGTGTGGCTCGGGCTGCTCGAGGAATTCAAGAAGCGCGGTCGCAAGCCAAGGAAACTGGCCCAGATCCTGAGCGGCGGCTCGGCGGTGCCGCAGGCCATGATCGACGTCTTAACGCGCGACTACGGCATCGAAGTGACCCACGGTTGGGGCATGACCGAGATGAGCCCCGTTGGCACGCTCACGCTGTTTCGACCCGAGGAACGCGGCCGGCCGGCGATGGGGCGGGCCGCGCTCAGTGTCAAACAGGGCCGGCGCATGTTCGGCGTCGACCTCAAGGTGATCGATGACAAAGGCAACCGGGCCCCACCGGATGGGACGACCTCGGGTGAGCTCTTTGTGCGCGGCGCCGCGGTCGTGTCAGGCTACTTCAACAATCCGGACGCATCCACCAGACAGATCGACGAGGAGGGCTGGTTTGGCACCGGCGATGTCGCCAAGATCACGCCCGACCGCTGGCTGGTGATCGTCGACCGCACCAAAGATCTGGTGAAGTCGGGTGGCGAGTGGATCAGCTCGATCGATGTGGAGAATGCTGCTCTGGCCTGCAAGGGCATCGCCAACTGCGCCGTGATCGGCGTGCCGCACCCCAAGTGGAACGAGCGACCGCTGCTGGTGGTCGTCAGGGCTCCAGGCGCCAACCCGAGCAAGGCCGATATCCTCGATGTGCTGGGCTCGAAGATTGCCAAATGGCAGCTGCCCGACGATGTGGTGTTCGTCGACGCACTGCCGATGACGGCGACCGGCAAGATCTCCAAGAAGGACCTGCGCGCCAAGTTCGCCGCCCACAAGCTGCCGGACTGAGGGGCAGCTGGATGAGGCTACCTGTGGGGACGCCCCGCGTTTGCGGCGAGGATGGCGCGGGGCCGGGGCTTGGCTGTTGGAAGGCTGCAACGCCGGTGTGGGTAAGGTAAAGTTCCGTCCTCATGAGCGGCTCGGGAGGCGAAGTGTGACCACGACCGTCGAGGTACTTGCGGATGCGTTCAAGTTGGCTGGCACGCCGTTTATGGTTGGTCACCCCGGCGGGGAATCCGTGGAGCTGATGGAAGCCGGCCGCCAACGCCAAATGCGCTTCTTGCTGATGAAGCAGGAGGTGGCTGGCGCCATGCTGGCAGCCACCTGGGGTGACATCACCGGCAGCCCGGGCGTGTGCCTCTCGACGCGCGGGCCCGGGGCCGCCAACATGGTCAACGGCGTTGCGCACGCCCTGCTCGATCGCTCGCCGCTGATCGCGATTACCGATGCGTACTCGCGCCCGACCTATGAAACGGGCCTGCGCCAGCGCATCAACCAGCTCGCCATCTACGCGCCGCTGGTGAAATGGAGCACCACGATCGATGCGAAGACCGTCCGACAACAGGTGCGCCGTGCCATGCGAACGGCGATGGCGCCGCCGCCGGGGCCGGTGCACTTCGAGCTGCCACAGAGCGAGACGACGCGCGAGGCTGGGGCGTACCTGGCCGAACCGCCCCTCCTGCCCAAAATCCTCACGCCGAGGCCAGATCGCGCCGACCTGAAGCCCGCGCTCGACATGATCGGGCGCGCCAACCGGCCGATCCTCATCGTTGGCCTTGGCGTGCTCTGGGCCAACGCTTCAAAAGAGCTCGTACAGTTCGCGGAGCGCCTCGGCGCTCCCGTGCTGACCACGCCAAAATGTAAGGGTGTCATCCCCGAGGACCACCCTCTGCGCGCTGGCTGCATTATCGGCGGATTGATCGAGCGCAATCTCGTCCATGCGTCGGACCTGATTGTCACGGTGGGTCTCGATGCCGTCGAGCTTCAGCCCAAGCCGTGGCCCTATACGCTACCAGTCCTGGCGCTCTCGGGAACCGCGAGCCTCGACGCGCTGGTGCCCTCCGATCCGGAGGTGGCAGGCGATCTCAAGGCGATCCTGGCAGGACTGGCGGAATGGGCGCCGGAGGGAAGCAACTGGGGTGAGAAGGTTGCCCGGACCTTTCGCGACGAGGTGAGCCGAGCCCTCGCCACTCCGAGCAACGGATTATCTCCTCAGCGAACCATGGAAATCGCGCGAGCGGTCCTGCCGCGCGATACCATCGCCACGTGCGATGCAGGAGCAAGCCGGCTCCTCGTCGTGCAGAGGTGGCAGTCCTACGGCCCGCGTGAGTTCCTAGGCTCCAACGGGCTCGGTTCCATGGGCTATGCGGTGCCCGGGGCCATGGGAGCGCGTCTGGCCCACCCCGATCGGCCCATTGTTGCGTTCGTCGGCGACGGCGGCTTTCTCATGTCCGTGGCGGAGTTGCAGACGGCCCAGGCCGAGAAGCTCCCCATCATCGCTGTCGTCTTTGACGACCAGGAAATCGGCCTCATCCGCGTCAAACAGGAGATCAAGGGCATCCCATTGCACGGCGTGAAGCTCGGCGGCGTCGACTGGGAGAAGCTCGGGCACGCCTTTGGTTGCGATGCGTATGTGGTGGAGACCGAGCAGGCTCTCGCGGATGCGCTCGCTGCCGCGCTCAAATCCGGCCGCACGACCGTGATCGGTGCCCGCATCGACCCGTCGGGTTATGTGGCGCAATTCAATGCGCTAAGAGAGCTCTGAGGCTCCGGCGGCGGCGACCTGCCGCTTGGCGAGCACCGGCAGGTGTGGCCTGGCAGGTCTCAATTGCCGCAGCGACCGCCCCTTATTGCCACATGGTGCGCAAAAGGTGGGCAATCGCCTCAGCAGATCCTGCCGATGCGCGCCCGATATTGGCCCGATGTTGGCCCGATGTTGGCCCGAAATTGGCCCGAAATTGGCAAGAGACCTCGCGCCCAATTGCAGCCCGGGTGTCTGCATCGCATACTCGCGGCGGCTGCACGACGCCCGGAGGTAAGCATGGCACGTCTTAAGATTGCTGCTGCGGTGTGGCTGCTCGGCGTTTCTGCCGCCGTGGCCCAAGACAAGGTCCGCTTCCAAACGGATTGGATCCCATCGGGCGAGCATGCCATGTACTATGGCGGCTGGCAGAAGGGCATTTTCGCCTCCGAGGGCATCGACATCACCATCACCCGCGGTTACGGCTCGGGTGACACCGTCACCAAGCTTGCTGCTGGCGCCTTTGAATTCGGCGTCGCGGATATGGCGGCCGTCATGACGGCCAGGGCGCGCCAGGGCGTTCCCGTCAAAACCATTGCCGTCGTCTACACCCAGTCGCCGCATTCGCTGTTCGTGCTGAAGAGTTCCGGTATCACGAATTTCAAGGGGCTTGAGGGAAAGAAGATCGGCATCACGCCCGGCAACAGCCACAAGTTCTATTTTCCCAAGGTGGCCGAACGCGCCGGAACCGATCCCAGCAAGATCACCTGGGTCAACATGGATGGCGCGGCCATGGCCGCGCAGCTGATCGCCAAGAACCTCGATGCGGCACCTTTCTATTCGATCCACTACTATTACCAGAATAAGGCGGCCAAAGCCGCTGGCGAGGAGATCGTCGTGCTTCCGTTCGTTGAGGTGGGTTTCAAGATTTTCGCGGCCACCATCATCGCCACCGACAAGACAATTGCCGAGAAGCCGGACCTCACGCGGCGGTTCTTGCGAGCGATCAAGAAGACCTTCGAATTCGCGCGCGACAATCCCGAGGAGACGTGCAAACTGCACGTCGCCAAGGTCCCGGAGGTGGCGCTCGATGATTGCATCGGCAGCCTGCGCGCGACGCTGAGCTTTGTCTATAACGATCACTCCCAGCAATACGGCTGGGGCAAAGAGAGCCCCGAGCGGCTTGAGTTCACCTGGAAGGCGATCGCCGACGCTCAGGAGCTCGATCCCAAATGGGATTACAAGCAGGCCATCGACACCTCCCTGGTCGAGAAATGAGAACCATGGCCACCGCTTCGGGGATCAGCATGCGTCCGCCAGACGAGGTATGGCTGACTGCCGAGCTTGGCGACGAGCCTCGGGTCCGCACGGCGGGAGGCCGCTGCCGGTGATCGAGATCGAGAACGTGTCGAAGCACTTCGTCTCGCGCGATCGCGAGCGGATCGCGGCGCTCACCAATGTCTCGCTCTCCATCCGCCGCAACGAGTTTGTGTGTCTGGTAGGCCCGTCCGGATGCGGAAAGTCGACGCTCCTGCGGCTGGTGGGCGGCCTCCTGCCGGTAAACCAAGGGCGCGTCATAGTCGATGGCCAAACGGTCGCCGCGCCGCGTGCTGAGACCGGCATCGTGTTCCAGGCGCCGACGCTGCTGCCATGGGCCAGCGTACTCGACAATGTCCTTTTCCCGCTGAAGATCATGAAGCGTGTCACACCCGCCAGCTCGGTTCAGGCGAAGCGGCTGCTGAAGCTCGTGGGCCTCGAAGGCTTCGAGGGCAAGTTTCCGCGCGAGCTGTCGGGGGGCATGCAGATGCGTGCCGGCATCTGCCGCGCGCTGGTGCACGATCCCGACATCCTGCTGATGGACGAGCCCTTCGGCGCGCTCGATGCTTTGACACGCGAGGAACTGACCCTCGAGCTCATGCGTCTGTGGCGCGAGCAGCCCAAGACCGTGCTGTTCGTCACCCATTCGATCCCGGAATCGGTGATGCTCGCCGACCGCGTGGT
>JAMXLN010000156.1 GCA_024281145.1 Hyphomicrobiaceae bacterium
CTTTGCCGCGCGGGTAATTGAGACTGCGCCCGTTGAGGCCGGGCTCCTCGGCGGTCTTGAAGCACCAGTCGGCGCGCGGATTGCCCATCAGGTAGAGGTAGCCGACCGGGATGTGGATCCAGTGATAATGGTCCTGACCACCGGCTTCCAACAGCAGCACGCGCGCCTGCGGCTCGGCCGACAGGCGGTTGGCCAAGAGGCAGCCCGCCGTGCCCGCGCCGACGATGATGTAGTCAAAGGTATCGGCTGTCATCCTTAATGCCTCCGCCCCAAGCACCCTAATCCACTGCCGGGGCCAGGCAAGCTGTGCAATGCCCGCACCGGCAGGTGTGACCCCGCGCAAGCCGGCGATCCTTTACCCAACGAGGGCGCCGGCCTCGCGTCGGACCCCGATTTCTGGTCTCGTGCGAGAGGCCGGATGGGCAGCTTGAGAGAGGATGGCAACGGTGGGTGACCGCGCGGCAATCGTGACGGGGGCGGCCCATGGCATAGGCCGCGTGGTGGCCAGCCACCTCGCGCACTCCGGCTGGCAAGTGATCTTGGCGGACCTCGATGGGGCGGCTGCGAGCAAGGCAGCGGCGGACATGGGTGGCGCGGGCGTTGCCTGCGACGTGAGCGACGAGGCCGATGTAGAGCGGCTGGTGGCCGTGGCGCGGGCGCGGGCGGGCCGCATCGATGCCGTGGTATCCAACGCGGGCATCGGCGGCTTTGCGCCACTGGCCGAGACCACGCTCCAACGCTGGACCCAAGTGTTGGCAACCAATCTGACCGCGACGTTCTTGCTTGCCAAGGCGTCGGCTGCTGACCTCAAGGCGGTCTCGGGCTCGATCGTGACGATCGCCTCGACGCGGGCGCACATGTCGGAGCCCAATACGCTCGCCTACTCGGCAAGCAAGGGCGGGCTCGTCGCGCTGACCCACGCCCTTGCCATGACGCTGGCGCCGGAGATACGCGTGAACTGCGTGTCCCCCGGCTGGATCGATACCGGCAAGCACGGCCCGCTCAAGCCCAGCGATCACACCCAGCACCCCGTCGGCCGTGTCGGACGGCCTGAGGATGTGGCGGCCGCCGTCCGCTATCTGCTGTCGAGCGAAGCGAGCTTCATCACCGGTGCCGAGCTCATCGTCGATGGCGGCATGACCCGCAAGATGATCTACACCTGAGTTCGATCGCACGACGCGCCAACCATAAAGGGCCGGTGGGCGCATTCACGCCCACGGGGCGAGCTCAGCCTGCACCTTCTTGGGCAGGCCGGTGCGGACCAGCCGATAAGAAGTCGCCAGGCGATGGCGCAGTTCGTCCTCGGCTGTCCCCCAGGGCAGGTTCACCCATGAGCGATGGAAGTAGGGCGCCTTCACGCCGACCCCTGCATCGATCAGCATCTGCGCCGTTTCGATGCTGTCGGTCTTCACCGACACTCCGGGGGTGACCGCGCCGATACAGGCAAACATCTTGCCGCCAACCTTCCAGGCGTCGTGTCCTCCACCCCACGGATCCGACACCTGGGCACCGGGAAAGCTACCGCAGATGGCATTGACCATGTCGCGGCTCATGGCTTCCCCCTCATTGCGTCTCCTCCGATGAGAACCGAAACCGCACAAGGCTCGGTCGCCGCTGGCGCCGATGCGCTTGGGCCAAGCATAGGGCTGCGAGGCGCATTCCCAGCGGGCTTCTCTTCTGCACATGAACGCGCATAGACGTCCTTTTGTGGTTGGTTGCGACCGCCCAAGGCTGCGCCTAACGCCGCAGGCTCTTACCAGTCGCAGGATCGAAAAGGTGCACGCACTCGCGGTCGGCGGCGAGGCTGGAGCCGGCATCGGCAGCCGTCGTGGCGGCCGCAAGGGTGATAGGTTCACTGCCGACGTTGCCGTGAATGAGGCGGGTGGCGCCGAGCTCTTCGACAAAGTCTTTGGCGAACTGAAGTTCGCCAGCCCCACCCGATCCGAAACGCAAGTCCTCGGGTCGAATGCCGACTTCGACGGCCTGATCATCGCCTACCACGAACGCGCCCGGGGCGAAGTCGATGCGTCCGCCGCCGGTCTCGACCACGCCGGCGCCGACCACCTTCCCCGGGATGAGGTTCATGGCCGGCGAGCCGATGAAGGTGGCCACGAAACGGGTTGCCGGCAGACGGTAGACCTCGGTGGGCGCGCCGCTCTGTTCGATGCGCCCGCCGTTCATCACGACCACCAGATCGGCGAGCGTCATCGCTTCAACCTGGTCGTGCGTAACGAAGATCGAGGTGGCCTTGAGCCGATTGTGCAGGCGGCGGATTTCTGCGCGCATCTGCACGCGCAGTTTGGCGTCGAGGTTCGACAGCGGCTCGTCGAACAGAAAGGCCTGCGGTTCGCGCACGATGGCGCGGCCCATGGCGACGCGCTGGCGCTGGCCGCCCGACAGCTCACGCGGCTTGCGTTTGAGGAAGGTGTCAATGGCGAGCAAGCGCGCGGCTTCGGCCACGCGCCGCTCGATCTCGCCTCTAGGGACGCCGCGGTTCCTGAGGCCGTACGCCATGTTGTCGTAGACGCTCATGTGCGGGTAGAGCGCGTAGTTTTGGAACACCATGGCGATGTCGCGATCGGCAGGCTCCACCTCGTTCACGCGTTTGCCAGAGATGCTGATCGAGCCAGCGCTGACGGTCTCCAACCCGGCGATCATGCGAAGCAACGTCGACTTGCCGCAGCCCGAAGGGCCTAACAGGACCGTGAATGTGCCGTCGGGCATGGTGAGGGAAACGCCCTTCACGGCCTCGACGCCGCCGGGGTAGATCTTCCGCACGTCCTCGAGCGTTACTGATGCCATGTCATGCCCCCGTCGGCTCCTCCGGATGCCCCTTACGCTCGCGCCATGTCCTCGACATCACGGGGTGAAGGGCCACCCCTGTCCTCGTGAGGTCCGCAGGTGCCGCTCGCCTCACGCGCCCGCCGGTCGGAAGGCGCCTGGCGGTATCAAGCCCGGCGTCACGTAGGCGTGATGCAGGGCATCGAGCTGTGCCCACAGCACGTTGCATTTGAAACGCACGGCATCGACGACCGCGTCCTGCGTCGCCAACGTCGTGGCGTGCACCTGGACGAACTCGAGGGCGAAGTCGGCATCGCGGTTGGCCTGGTCGAGGCGGCGCCGGAAGTACTGCATGGCTCGCTCTCCGATGAAGTCGTAATTCTCCAGCATTCCGACGATGCGCTCGCGGTGGATAGAGGGTGCGAACAGTTCGGTGAGCGAGGAGGCGACGGCCTCCAACAGTGTTCGCTCGCGCACGAAAGTGACGTATGCTTCGACCGCAAACCGGGTCGCCGGC
This sequence comes from Hyphomicrobiaceae bacterium, assembly GCA_024281145.1. Taxonomy (GTDB): domain Bacteria; phylum Pseudomonadota; class Alphaproteobacteria; order Rhizobiales; family Hyphomicrobiaceae; genus AWTP1-13. The sequence goes on from JAMXLN010000156.1 coordinate 3,299, forward strand.
AGCGCGCCCTCCATGGACACCACATAGGCTCGGTCGAGGCCGAGAGCGTCGGTGAGCACCAGCCAGCGTTCGATGCCACCTTCCTCGCCGTCACGGCCGTCGTGGTCGAGGATGCGGTGGATCCACTCGCGGCGCAGCTCCCGGTCGAACGCGCGGCTCATCAGCGCCGCGTCCTTACGCGGTACGGCCGATTGGTAGCAGAAGCGGTTGAGCGCCCAGGCCTGCACCTGACCCTTGCCGAGCTTGCCGCCGTGTAGAAGGTGATGAAACGGGTGCTTGTCGTGGTAGCGCTCGGCGCCCACTGCGCGGATGGCGGCCTCGAGCTCGGCAGGCGCCATCAGGCTGCTGCTCATAGGCGGATCTCCATGCCGTCGTGGGCGACCTCCCAACCGGCGCGCTCAACATCAGCACGCTCCGGGCTGTCATCGCGCAAGACGGGGTTGGAGTTGTTGATGTGCACGAAAATGCGCCGCCCCACGCCCAAGGCCGCGAAGGCCGCCATGGATCCGCGCGAGCCCGACATCGACATGTGGCCCATGCGCGGACCCGTCTTGTCCGAGAGGCGCTGGGTGATCATCTCGTCGTCAGTGTAGAGCGTGCCGTCAAAGAGGACCAGTCGGGCACCTGCAAGCCGCCGCGCCAGCGCCGGGTCGATCGCGGCGCAGCCCGGAATGTAGTGGAAGGCGGTCCCGGTCGCGGGATCGCTGACCTCGAGCCCAATGCGGTCGCCCTCGCGTGTGCCAAAGTCACGCCCAGCATCTTCCAAATAGAGCGCCACCTTGCCGGGAACTGGGTAGGCGCTGATGGTGAGCCCGCCGTCCATCTCGATGCGCGTGCCGAACGGTAGGGCAACACGGGCAACATGCCTGGGGTTCAAGACATTGAAAATGCTGTTGGCGGCCAGCGCATCCAGCACGCGCTGCGAGGCAAAAAGCGTGAATGGGAGGCCCTCGCGCAGGCTGAGCAGACCGGCCACGTGATCCACATCGCCGTCCGTGAGCACAACCGCAACGATGGGGCTTGAACGCACCGCGTGCTCGGGACGTGGAGCGAGCGCCGGCATGGCGGCGATCTGCTGGCGAATGTCGGGCGAGGCGTTGAGCAATACCCATCGCTCTCCGTCGCGGGTCACGGCCAATGCGGACTGCGTGCGTTGGCTGAGGCCCGGCATGCCCACCCGCACGTCAGCGCAGTTGCGGCAATTGCAGTTCGCCTGCGGGAAACCGCCACCCGCCGCAGAGCCCAA
>JAMXLN010000157.1 GCA_024281145.1 Hyphomicrobiaceae bacterium
ACACCACCGATCCGGAAGCCGGCATTGCTGGTCGGCAGATCCATTGGCCGCGTGGACGGGTGCTCGGCGGCTCGAGTTCCATCTGCGGCAGCTCCTCCCCGGATTTGACGACCCATCATGCAACGAGGGCCAATGCCTGCCCGGACCGGTGGAGTACCTAGCCAGATTTTGATGCTGACCGCAGCGGCAATGCTTTGCTTTGCCGCCAATTCGCTCCTGTGCCGCTTGGCCTTGGCGTCCCGGCGCATCGATGCGGCGACGTATACGACCCTGCGTGTGGGATCTGGGGCTGCCATCCTCTGTTGCGTCGTCTGGCTGCAGCGGCGCGCGTTGCCCCACATCATTCATGCCAATTTTCGTTCGGTTGCTTCTCTGCTCGCTTATTTCATTTTCTTCTCATTTGCGTACTTGCGGCTCGATGCAGGCTCGGGGGCCCTCGTCCTGATCGGCTCCGTCCAGCTCACCATGTTCAGCGTCGCGTTTTGGGAGGGCGAGCGGTTCTCGGCCTGGCAATGGGCCGGGCTCGCCGCAGCGCTGTTGGGCTTTGTTTATCTGGTCCTGCCAGGCGCCAGCGCCCCCGACCCGCTCGGCGCCGTATTGATGGGCATGTGCGGCATCGCCTGGGGCTGCTTTTCGCTGCTTGCCCGTGGTGCCAACGACCCGGTGGAGACGAACGCGGCCAACTTGATCGCTTGCCTATTACCAGCAGCCGCCGTCAACCTGCTCGCTGCCCATGACTTCGAGGCGACAGCCGCCGGTGTTCTTCTCGCGATCGCCTCCGGCAGCATCGCAACGGGGCTGGGGTATGTCATCTGGTATCTAGCCCTGCGCGGTCTGCCGGCGACCCATGCAGCGACCGTGCAGCTCTCCATGCCGGCCCTCGTCGCGCTAGGTGGAGTGGGGCTCCTGTCGGAACCGCTCACCGGACGGGTCCTCGTTGCGTCGGTCATGATGCTCGGGGGCATCGCGCTCGTCCTGCAACGCGCCCAAAGCTCTTCCTAAGTTTCCATTCGCGCTAGGCACCCGGGCGATCATTGCCGGATCGCCCAATCAACACGCGAAAATTGGCTAAGCGGTCGCCGCTGACCTCTCGCGAGCCGGGGATGTTCGACAGATGAGCGACGCGGGGTCTTGAAGGGGCGATGCGAGAACTATTCCGCGGGTCGGACCTCGCGGATTGCCAATTCGTCTTGTCGGCGCTTGGCCGTCCAACGCCTGTTCGCAAAGGCGATCATCTCACCCACGATGCCGCGCCGGAACAGGAGCACCATGGTGACGAAGATAACGCCCTGGATCACGAGCACCCATTCGCCAAATCCTGATAAATAGTTCTGCATAGATACTATGATCGCCGCGCCAACAATGGGTCCGAACACGGTGCCCATACCGCCAACCAGCGTCATTAGCACCACCTCGCCCGACATTTGCCAGGTAACGTCGGTAAGGGAGGCCAACTGGAACACGATGGCCTTTGTCGCGCCCGCAAGACCCGCAAGGGCAGCTGAGAGTACGAAAGCGATGAGCTTGAATTGATCGACCGCGTAACCGAGCGAGATCGCACGTGCCTCATTCTCGCGAATGGCCTTGAGAACCTGTCCAAACGGAGAGTGGATGGTTCGATAGATGATAAGGAAACCTATGCAAAAAATCAGCAGCACAAAATAATAGAGCACGAAGTCGTTGCGGATGTCGATGAACCCCAACAGTGGCCGGCGCGGGATAGCCTGAATGCCGTCCTCCCCGCCGGTGAACTTGGCCTGCAGACAAAAGAAGAACACCATCTGTGACAGTGCAAGCGTTACCATCGCAAAGTAGATGCCCTGGCGGCGTATAGCGATCGCACCGGCCACAAGGCCCATGGCGGCCGCGACGACCGTACCAATCAGAATGCCGAGCAGGGGGTCCCATCCCCAACTCTTGACTGCGTGGCCGGAAATGTAGGCAGCAAACCCGAAGAACATGGCGTGCCCAAATGAGAGCAATCCGACATAGCCGATGAGGAGGTTGAACGCACAGGCAAACAAGGCAAAGCACAGCACGTTCATAAGAAACACGGGATAAACCACCAGCGGTGCGGCAAGCGCCACGACAACAAGTGCCGCAAAGACGTTCATGCTCCAGCTTCGCCCGATTGGCATGATCGCGTCCTACTTGGGTTTCCCGAACAGCCCCTGCGGGCGCAACATCAACACGATGGCCATGATGATGAAGATGACGGTATTCGATGCCTCGGGATAAAAGACTTTCGTCAATCCCTCCACCACGCCGAGCCCGAAGCCCGTGAGGATAGATCCCAAGATTGATCCCATACCGCCGATCACAACGACGGCAAACACCACCACGATCAGGTTGGAGCCCATCACTGGATTCACGGAATAAATTGGTGCCGCCAGCACGCCGGCCAGCGCGGCAAGCCCCACGCCAAAACCGTAGGTGAGCGTGATCATGCGCGGCACGTTGATGCCAAACGCCTGAACCAAATCGGGGCGTTCGGTTGCGGCTCGCAGATAGGATCCAAGCTGAGTCTTCTCGATCATGAACCAGGTGGCAAAGCACACCGTCAGCGAAAATGCGACCACCCAGGCGCGGTACCACGGCAGGAACATGAAGCCCAGGTTGGTGCCCCCGGGGATCGGGTTGGTATACGGCAGGCCAGACGAGCCGAATTGCCGGCGGAACAATCCCTCGAATATGAGAGCTAGTCCAAAGGTGAGCAGCAGTCCGTATAGGTGGTCGAGATGATAAAGACGTGAGATGAATAGGCGCTCGATAAGAATCCCCGTGATGCCTATGATAATGGGAGCAAGCACGAGGGCTCCCCAATACGGAATGCCGGCGAACGTAAGGAGCATCCACGCGCAGAACGCACCCATCATGTATTGGGCGCCATGCGTGAAGTTGATGACGTTCATAAGACCGAAGATGACGGCAAGGCCCAATGACAGCAGCGCGTAAAAGGCGCCATTGATGAGGCCTAGCAGAAGCTGGCCGAAGAGCGCCTGCGGAGGCACGCCGATCAGCTCGAACATCGTGACTTTCCCTTGGACAGCGTCGACCCTCACACTTCCCCAGTCCACGCCCAACAGAGCGACGGCGTGCTCAAGATCGAGGCGCTGAAGAACCGGTCGGGTGCCTGCGCCGATCTCTCGGGTCTGGGCTCTTGCTGGGCTGCACGCATGAAACTTCTCCTAAACGCCAAGATAGGTCTTGAGCTTCTCTCTATTTGCGTCGAGTGCGGCGTTCGGGATCATATCAATAACTTGTCCGTGCTCGACCACATAGTGACGGTCCGCAACGGTGGACGCGAAGTGGAAGTTTTGCTCCACAAGTAGAATCGTGAAGCCGTGTTTTTGCAGCATTCGGATGGTGTTTCCGATTTGCTGCACGATAACGGGCGCCAGGCCTTCAGTCGGTTCGTCGAGGAGCAAAAGCTTCGCGCCGGTTCTGAGAATGCGCGCGATGGCTAGCATCTGCTGCTCACCGCCGGAGAGTTTGGTCCCCTGGCTCGACGAACGCTCGCGCAGGTTCGGAAACAGCTTGAAGATCTGATCGAGTTCGAGCCCTCCTGGTTTCAGTCTGGGTGGCAGCATCAGGTTTGCGCGCACATTGAGGCTCGCAAAGATGCCGCGCTCTTCCGGGCAATAGGCGATGCCGTGTCGGGCGATGCGATTGGATCTCAGATCAATGAGCTCGCAACCATCTAGCGTGATGGAACCCTTGCGATTGGCCACGAGCCCCATTATGGCGCGCATAGTCGTGGTCTTGCCAGCGCCGTTGCGTCCGAGCAGCGTCACCACTTCACCGGCATCCACGTGGAAGGTCATGCCGTGGAGGATGTGGCTCTCACCGTACCAAGCATGTACCTCTTGCAGCGCGAGCTGGGTCTCAGGCATGGCCGGTCCCCATGTAGGCTTCAATGACCTGGGGATTGGCGGAAACTTCGCCGTAGGATCCCTCGGCCAAGACCTCACCGCGCGCGAGCACCGTGATGTGGTCAGAGAGGTCCGCAACTACGGATAGATTGTGCTCCACCATCAGCACGGTGCGATCTTGAGCCACTTGGCGGATCAGCGCCGACGTGCGCTGGATGTCCTCAGCGCCCATGCCGGCCATTGGTTCGTCCAAAAGCAGCATGTCAGGATCCAGCGCCAGGGTTGTCGCGATTTCGAGGGCACGCTTGCGACCATAAGGCAATTCGACCGCGGGCAGCGAGGCATAGGACTGAACTCCGACGGCGGAGAGCAGCTCGAGAGCCCGGTCATTGAGCACCTCCACCGAACTTTCCGGACGCCAGATATGATAGGAAGTGCCAAGCTTCCGCTGCAGCGCCACACGCACGTTTTCCAGCACCGACAGGTGCGGAAAGACCGCCGAAATCTGGAACGAACGGACGAGGCCGAGACGAGCCACCGTATGCGGCGCGGCTCCGGTTATGTCTCGGCCACGGTACAGGATCTTCCCGTCACTCACGGGCAGGAATTTTGTTATGAGATTGAAGCAAGTGGTCTTGCCGGCGCCGTTGGGGCCGATGAGCGCATGGATCGTCCCGCGACGCACGTTGAGGTTAACTTTATTGACAGCCGTGAATCCAGCAAACGTCTTGGTTAATCCAACCGTTTGCAGAATGTACTCCCCGCTCATTGGGCCCAAATCTCGACGTCAATGCTTGACCAGTGGGCACCCACCCTGATCGAGGGGCCGCCAAGCCTCATCCGCGGGAATGGTCGCAAGCTGCTTGTAGTAGTCCCATTCGCCCTTGCTCTCCTCAGGTTTCTTGACCTCGAACAGATACATGGGATGGATCTTGCGGCCGTCCTCGCGCACGCTGCCCTTACCCATCAGTTTGTCGTCGGTGGGAAGCTCTTTCATCTTTGCAATGACGGCCCGGCCGTCATTATGGCTGCCCAACGCCTCGACCGCACGCAAATAGTGGATGACGGATGAATAGACGCCGACAACCGTGTACGTCACCATCCGGCCATTGGCGGCAAGGTATTCCCTCCCGAAGGCGCGATTGGTGTCATTTTGGTCCCAGTACCAGGGCGCAGTGAACACGAGCCCTTGGGCGGTCTTCAAGCCCAGGGAGTGGACATCGGTTATGAAAATTAAGAGACCTGCGAGCTTCTGTCCGCCCTGGACGATCCCGAACTCGGATGCCTGCTTGATGGCGTTGATGGTGTCGCCGCCGGCGTTGGCCAGGCCGATGACCTTGGCTCCGGACGCCTGTGCTTGCAGCAGAAACGATGAAAAATCCTGTCCGGGAAACGGATGGCGCACCTTGCCGAGGACCTTGCCGCCGCTCTTGAGCACCACCGATTCCGTGTCGCGCTCAAGCGCATGACCGAAGGCATAATCGGCCGTCAGAAAGAACCAGGTATCACCTCCCTGCTGGACCAGGGCTTTGCCGGTGCCGTTGGCGAGCGCCCAGGTATCATAGATCCAGTGGACGGTGTTCGGTGAACAGGCTTTGCCGGTGAGATCCGAGGTCGCCGGGCCTACCGCCAGGAAAACCTTGTTTTTCTCGCGCGTGATCTCGTTGACGGCAAGGGCAACGGATGACGTGGGAACGTCGGCGATCGCGTCCACCTTCTCGACGTCATACCATTGCCGCGCGATGTTTGAGCCAACGTCCGGCTTATTTAGGTGGTCGGCGGAAATGATCTCAACCTTCATGCCCTTGGCCGCGGCACCGAAGTCTTCTACCGCCTTCTTGGCGGCCCACACCGACCCGGTACCGGCGATATCCGCATAAAGTCCAGATTGGTCATTGAGCACGCCGATCTTAATCGGGCCGCCCCGGTACTCCGCGTTTGCCGGGCCTGCCATCAGCCCGAGGAGCATCGCGACTAAGCAACCCCACCACTTGTGCATACCTGACCTCGAGGAGAATTTTTGAGCGCTTTTGTTCGAACCCCCAACCTACGCTTGGAGTTCCTGGAAGGCAATGCTGGGAGGAACACGAGCGTGGCTTTCCTCCACAGTGACGTCTTGGTACGTCGGGTAAAGTGCCTCCTTCTGGTCGGCAGGGCGCCCAGCGGGGAAAAGCCTGCGGGGAAAAGGTGGTGCACTTGAGGCAGTTGGCTTTAGCGCAGCCCGAGGCCCACAGTGCGCACTGGCATGGTGCTCCACGATCAACAGCAATCCCGCGGAGCCCGCGTTCCTTGCGTCATCGCAAAGTCACATAGGCAGGTTCGGCGCCGATCCGCGAGCGCACCTTCTCCCCTCGGAGGATCATTTTGTGCCGGCCGGGAAGCCGGAGCATTAGCGGGGCGCCGAGCGAAAGCCTATGGTCCGTTGCTCACAGCAAACCTACAGGGGCCTTCCAAGGCACCGCCACATCGAACCGCCGCATGCGTAGCGCCGCCTCATCGTGTGCCACGCAACCACGCGCGTATGCACTGGCCATGTTGTTGGGCATCGCCTGCCGCACCTTCTTGATCTCCTCCGGCGACAGCTTTGGCCGCTCCATCGCGCCGCAGCGTCGGATGATTGCGATGTGCCCTGAGTTTTCTGAGAAGGCTCTGGGAATTTTCTGGGCTCACCGGCTCGTCGCAACGCACGGGGAACGCCGTCGCTTCCCCAATGTCTGAACGTCCCGACACCCAGCTTGCCGCCACGCACTTTTGACCCGCATGCCGCCCCTGCGTCTCAGTGGTCACGACAGATGGGTGCGCCGCCACTGACGACAGCGCGCCCTTCCGGATATCGGCACATGGCCAACCGTCTACTGAGTGCTCGTCGGCGGTTTGCTATCCACGATATAAAGCGCATCGCCGGCGCGAAAGATGATCGCGCCGTCCGACACCTTCCTTGCGCCTAACTTGGCAATTTGAGCGGACGGGTCGCCCTTGGCGGCTCCCTTCATGATATTGAAGTCTTTCATGTCCACATAGATGCCTTCGTTGCTTCCAAGCTGCCCTATCACGTTCGATGCGCCCGTACTCCAATTGTCCGTAAACCCTCTCATCAGCGGTGAATTCTGCCACTGAGCTGGTGCCAGTGTCGAAAGGGCCACGCAGCCGAACGCGGTGCCGGCCCCTATGATCCACCACTTGCGTCTATAGATTGACATGTCGTTCCTCCTGCTCCGCGATTGCATTTCGATGCGATGGTGAGATTTCCCATCGCACGGCCGAAAGCTAGCCGACGGCCCAAAGATATGGATCCGCAGATACCCCGGTCTCGGTGGCTGCGAGACCGGAGCGATCAGTTGCCGCACCGACTGTTGCTTTTGATCAATGGGCAGGGACCGACGTTCTTCGCAGAAGCGCCCTCGTCCATTGCAGAAGGCGGGCTGGCCGCCAGATCCCGCACGCGCAAGATGGGGCGCCGACTTGGCCGCCATGTCGGCTGAGACAAAAAATGGGAAAGCCGTTCGCTGAGCGAGGTTTCGACCAACCAACCACAACCTAATCCGTCGTCGGAGAGTATGGCCGCGCACTAAATTCGCAGTCGCTCTCCCCTAACAAACTCGAGGCGCGGGTCGTTTGCCCGGAATAGACTGGAAAGAAAATACGCTGCGCGTGCCCAATGGAAAGTTATATAAACGCGCCTTTTTGCAATTCGCAGTTATATGGGTTCTAAACGTCTCCCGTTTGCGATCGGCGCCGAGCATTTCGCAATTCTTACATATAGGGCAGGCACTCGATCAGCCAGGCCCTTATTGCCGGTCGCTAGGGCTCACGCATTGCTCGCACGACAACGCCCATCGTTTGCCTCAATTAGGCTCGTTCGACTGGGGCAAGCCTCATCGCACGCTCCCGATGACAGGACGAGGGTTAGGCGGGAGCAGTGAGGCTTCGAAGTGGGCGCGCCGCCCGACATCGTCTGCCGGGCGCCTCACGTGGGTGGCGCGAATTCGCGTTCGCAGCAAAGCGTCGGGACCCATCTCTAGAGGCCCCGGCCGGCGGTCACAACCACGCGCGTTGCAGCACGGCCGGGGCCCATGGGCGCGAAAGGAGGTAACCTGGGAGGGAAATGAGGCCAGGCGCGCCAGAGCGGCAGCCTGGCCTTGAGCGCCTTACAGGAGCCTGACAGGAAAAAGCCCGGCAGCAGTGGCACGATGCTGCCGGGCTTCCCACACCGGAAATTGGGCCAGCGCGAACGGGGGAGGAGAGACGCACCGGCCCATCGTGTAGACGCAATATGCCTCGCGGCTCCGTCGTTCACGTGCGTGTGAGGCCAAACCCCGGCGGGCGAAGCACCCGCAGTTGGCACACCACGGCATAGCCTAGGACTGGCTCCCGCCAGGTCAGGCTCAGATTGCGCGCTTCGCGCCATGCCGCGGCGGTCCGCACTGCGGGGGAGAACATTGGTCGATTTCGCCCCCATGGCGAGGCGACGAGCTCCCTGAAGCCTCAGACGACAAACCCGTGTTGCACCAGGGCAGGCTCGGATCGCCGCAGGCATGCCACCAGAATGCACGCAGGCGGTCAGGGCGAAGGAGGGTAAAGCCAAACGACGCGGGGCTTGCCCCCTTGCCCCTTTGTGGTGCGCGACCAACGCAACACAGGGCTTCTCTTATGGACGTTTCAGGTTGGGAGCGGTTGAAGGCAGGAACCAGGTAAAGAGGCCGAGCAGGGGCAGGAAGGCGCACAAGTGGTAGACGGTGGTGAGGCTCGTGAGATCGGCAAGCCCGCCCATCAATGCCGCGCTCAAGGCGCCGAGGCCGAACGACACCCCATAGAAGAGGCCCGCGATCATGCCGACTTTGCCTGGCAGCAGGTCCAGCGCGTAGACGAGGATGGCCGGGAAGGCGCTTGCCATGATCATGCCGATGATGGTGGTGAGGACGATCGTCCAGAACAGGCTGGCGAACGGCAACGCCAACGTGAAGGGCACGGCACCGACGATCGAAAACCAGATAATGGCGCGCCGACCGAACCGGTCGCCCAAGTGTCCGCCGATCAGCGAACCCGCCGCCTGGGAGACCAGGAACCAAAACAGGAGGAGCTGTGAGATCTGCACGGAGACCGAAAACTTGTCGATCAGATAGAAAGTGTAATAGGAGCTGAGGCTCGCGGTGTAGGCATTCTTCGAAAACATCAATACGACGAGGACGGCGAGGGCCAACGCCACGTTGGTTCGCGACGATCCCAGACGACCCCCACCGGCCAGGCGCGCCTTTACGGGCGCTGGCGACTGGCGCCTATACCATTGCCCCACCTGCAGCAGCAGCACCATCGCCACCAGCGCCACGACGGAGAAGGAGGAGATGCTGGCCTGACCGCGCGGGACGACGATGAACGCCGCCAACAGCGGTCCCAGCGCCTGCCCGGTCTGCCCGCCCACCTGGAACAGCGACTGGGCGAAGCCGTGGCGGCCGCCCGAGGCCAACCGCGCCATCCGCGTCGACTCCGGGTGAAAGATGGACGAGCCGGTGCCGATCAGCGCTGCGCCGATCAGCAGCATCGAATAGTTGCCGGCGCGGCCCAGCACGATGAGCCCGATCAACGTCAAGGCCATGCCGGCCACCAGCGAGAAGGGCTGCGGCCGCCGGTCGGTGAACATGCCGACGACCGGCTGGAGCAGGGACGCGGTGAGCTGGAAGGCGAGCGTGATCAAGCCGATCTGGCCGAAATCGAGGCCATAAGCCTCCTTGATGAGGGGATAGATGGCCGGCAGGAGCGACTGCATCATGTCGTTGAGCAGGTGCGCAAAGCTCAGCGTCAGAACAATGGAGAACGTGGCTTCGGGGACGATGCCCAGCGGCCTTCTAACCTCAGGAAGTGCTGACTTCTGCATCGTCCGTCCTGGCCGTTCCTTTGCCTTTTGGGGTTCGCGCCGACACGCCGCCGCTAGCACCGACCGGTGCGCGGCGCCAGCACCAATGATAGGGGAAAGCCTTACAGGGGAGGCGGCTTGCGGATCTCGGGCTCGACGAGCGCATGATAGCGCGACTCATCCGCCCTTTCGATAGCGGCGATGTCCGGGGCGCCGCCAGTGCGCCAGCCAAGATAGGCGTCGCTGGCCTCAAGCCCCATCGCCTCGGCGAGAAGGTGCACCCAATTGCGAACGGCGATGCCGTCCCTGCCCTCGAGCGCCGACAGCTCGCGGTGGCAGGAGTGGAAAATCGTGCAAACCGTATTGCAATCGGCCGCGTTGGCGCCCTCCCACGTCTCGCGCATCGCGTGGCTGAGCGCGCCGGGAAGCGTTGCGAGCGCGCTGCACATATGGCCTGGATGCGCCGGGCCCAGCTGCAGCTGCAGGCCTGGAATGCGTGAGAGCAGGCCCACCACGCGCTCATTGACCGCTACGTGCGTGGCAAAGCCCAAGTGTCGATGCAACAGCACGCGCCGCTGCACGGGGACCTGCAACAGCCCGGCCAGGCGATCGGCCCGCTCCGCCAGCAGCTCGGTGACGTGCGCGATTTCGAACGCCGTGGCGTTGCCGGGCGACATGATGTCCGACATGTGCATGTGGCAGGAGGGGCACCATGTCACGACTTTACCCCGGCCCTCCTTCTCGGCCGCTTCATTGAAGCGACCCACGGTACGCGCCGCCATGTTGCTGGCAGCGCGCGGCTGATGATCGTGCGCCGTGCCGCAGCAATAGCCCGGACCGCCGACAGTGCGCACGTCATAGCCGGCACGCTCGAGCAACATGATGGTGAGCCGGATCATCTCGGCGTGACGCAACATGTTGCAACCGAACCAGAATGTGACGCGGTCAGAGCCTAAAGCCATGTATCGAGCTCCTCGTCGGTGAGCTGCAAGCGCGCGAAGATCTTAACGCGCGGGAACAAGGTTGGATCGTGCTTGGTCGGGATCTGCTGCGTATCGTTGAGCGCGCGCTGCTTGGCGACACGCACCAACAGCATAGCATCAAGCCCCACATCTTTCTGCGGACAGGCCGCGACGCACAACCCGCTCTTGGCGCACGCCTTGACCCAGGCGACCGTGTCGGCCGGCGCCATCTCACCTCGGGCAAGCCGGCGCAACCCGTCCGTGATCGACTTTCCATCTTTGGATCGCAGAGCGATGTGATCGGGCATCGGGCAGGCCTCGAAGCAGGCGCCGCATGCCGTACACAACGCGGCAAGCTCCGGCCCCGCCTCAGAAAGAAAGGCTTGCGTCGTCGCGGCGCGGGCTGGCTGGAGCTTGGTCATGCCGAAAGGGTGTGCCGCTTCGATCCATTGGTCAAGCTAGCGGGCGTCCAATAGACTGCCCTATGATGCCGCATCCGTTCTTTGCGGGACATTGCCCCCGCAACTGCCGCCGCCGGGGAACTGGTCATGAGCGATGACAAGCGGGCCGAGGATGGTTGGCCCCCCCTTTACAAGTCCGAGATCTTCAGAGAGGGGCCGCCGACGGCAGCCGGCCTAAACGCCGTCAGCGTCGAACAAGGCCTCGAGGTCTTCAGCGGCGCGGCGACCGCCCGGCGCGCGCGGCCCAAGCGCACCTATCTTGAGCCTGCCCGCGAGCTCCCCGTGTTCGCCGAGACCGATGTGCTGGTGGTCGGCGGCGGCCCCGCCGGAACCGCGGCGGCCATTGCGGCGGCGCGCCTCGGGGCCGATGTGCTGCTCGTTGAGCGCTACAATCACCTGGGCGGGCTCTCGACCGGCGGCTTGGTTATCTGGATCGATCGGATGAGCGATTGGACAGGCCGCCACATCATCCGCGGCATTGCCAACGAGTTGCTGGAGCGATTGCCGACAGGGGCGGTGCAAGGTCCCAAGCGCTCGGATTGGGGCTGCAAGGACGCCGCCACGGCTGCCTATTGGGCGCAGCGTACGGCCGCGTTCCACGGCATTGTGACCTGGTCACCAACCGTCGATCCGGAAGCCCTCAAGACGCTCTCCATGCAAATGGTTGTCGAGGCCAAGGTGCGCCTGCTGCTGCACGCCTGGGCGACGGCGCCGATCCTGGAGGGCAACGCCGTGAAGGGCGCCATCTTCGAAAGCAAGGAGGGTCGTCATGCCGTTTTCGCCAAGGTGGTGATCGACACCACGGGCGATGCCGACTTGATCGCGCGCACGCACGCGTCGTTGGAATCCGACATCGACGAGGGCGACATCCATCACTGCATCAACACGGCTTTCCTGTTGGCTGGGGTCGACATGGAGCGGTGGCTCGCTTTCCGCAGGGACGAGCCCGAGGGCTTCTCCCAATTCATGGCGCAAGGACGCAAGAAGCTTAGCTTTTTCGAGAAGCCGTTCGTCTCGTGGCGCAACGACATTGCGCTATTCATGGGGCCGCGGCTCGCCGGCTACAGCGCCGTCAATGTGGACGACCTGAGCGCGGTCGAGGTGCGCTCGCGACAGCTTGCCGTCGGCCACCTCGAAATCTACCGAACCGCGGCGCCGGGCTTTGCCAACGCCTTCCTGATGCTGGGAGCCCCGCAAATCGGCGTACGCCACAGCCGGCGTCTCAACGGCTTGCGCAAGGTCACGCGGCAACAGTGGGACACCGGCAAGGTATGGAGTGACGAGATCGGGGTTTCGACCTCCCTGTCGCCGAAGTTTCCCAACATCTCCGTGCCCTACGGAGCGCTCGTGCCGGCGGAACTCGACAATATTTTGGGCGCAGGCCGGCATGTCGCCTGCGATGCGAACTCCCACACCTTCCTGCGGGAGATCCCACAGTGCTGGCTCACGGGACAGGCCGCAGGCGTTGCCGCAGCGCTGGCGGCCGGCGCCGGCACTTCCCCGCGCGCGATGGACGTGCAGGCCATTCAGCGGGAATTGCTGCGCCAGGGCGCCTACTTGTCGCCGGCCGTCGCAACGGCCTTCAATCCTGCCTCAGCGGCCGAGTGATCGCCCGCAGGGCGGGCCGCCGGCGCTCCTTGGCTCGCTACAGGTGAAGACGAAATCGCGGGCGGGCGATCCGAGGGGATGTTGGCCGGCCCGGGGCCGCGCCACACATCGACGAGCCAACAGATGGGCCAGCGCCGCCCCGGGTGAACCAAAGGCAGCGGCACCGCCATGAGCGGTTGCGGCGGCGCGCAAGCCCTGCATACTGCGCAGCGAATGCCGTGGGGAGAGCCTGCGTTGGGCGCTGGCCACGGCCGCCCGCGCGTTCCACGAGGGGAGCGCCGGCGCTGCCCATGGGGTCGACAGATGAGTTGGCAACCGGAACTCGATGAGCTCAGAGCGCGTGAGCGAATGGCACGCGAGATGGGCGGGCCCGACAAGGTGCAGCGCCAGCACGACGGCGGCCGGCTCACCGTGCGGGAGCGCATTGATCGCCTCATTGACGAGCACAGCTTTCACGAAATTGGAACGATCGCTGGCAAGGCCGAATATGACGCTGACGGAAGGCTTAGCAGGCTGACGCCGGCCAATTGTGTCATGGGGCGAGCGAGGATCGACGGCCGAGCGGTGATCGTGCTGGGGGATGACTTTACGGTGCGCGGTGGATCGGCCGACGCCACCATCCCCATGAAGCCGACGCTGGCCGAGCGCATGGCCAACGAGCTGCGGCTGCCCATCATCCGCATCATCGAGGGCTCCGGCGGCGGCGGTTCGGTCAAGACCATCGAAACCACGGGCCGTACCAATTTGCCGGGGCAACTGGGCGTGTCCCAGATCCACTATCAGTTCCTCGTGAACAATCTGGGCACCGTACCCGTGGTGGCACTGGGGCTCGGCTCCGTGGCCGGCCTCGGCGCGGCACGCCTTGCGGCGAGCCACTACTCGATCATGACCAAGTCGACATCGGCCATGTTCGTCGCCGGACCGCCGGTGGTCGCGGGCATCGGCCAAACCGTGGGCAAACAAGAGCTGGGCGGCTGGGAGGTGCAATGCAAGGCGGGTGCCGTCGACCATGCGGTGGAGACGGAGGAAGAAGCGTTCCAATGCGCCCGGCGGTTCCTGTCCTATCTGCCGTCCTCGGTCTACGGCGTGCCGGCGCGAGGAGAGCGTGTTGATCCCGTGGACCGCAGCGATGCCAAGCTCATCAGCATCGTTCCGCGCGACCGGCGCAAAGTCTACCGCATGCGCCAGATCATCGATGCCGTGTTCGACAAGGGCACCTTCTTTGAAATGGGCCAAATGTTTGGTCGGCCGATCATCACCGGGCTCGCCCGCCTCGATGGGCTACCCGTGGCCGTGCTCGCCAGCGATCCCTACCACTATGGCGGCGCCTGGACGGCGGACGCCTGCGCCAAGGTTGTGCGCTTCGTCGATATGGCAGAGACCTTCCATCTCCCGGTCGTCTATCTGTGCGACTGCCCGGGCTTTCTCATCGGTTTGGAGGCGGAGAAGTCAGCCACCATCCGCCAGGGCGTGCGCGCCATGGCGGCGATCAACCAAACGAGCGTGCCCTGGTGCACAGTGATCGTGCGCAATTCCTTCGGTGTTGCCGGGGCCTTGCACGTGCCGTCCGGACGGCTGTCAATCCGCTATGCCTGGCTCTCGGGCTGGTGGGGGTCCTTGCCGCTGGAGGGCGGCATCGAAGCCGCCTACCGGGCCGAGATCGACGCTGCCCCCGACCCCAAAGCCAAGCTCGCCGAAATCGAAGCGCGGCTCAACGCCCTGCGCTCGCCCTTCCGCACGGCCGAACCCTTCTGGGTGGAAGAGATCATCGACCCGCGGGACACGCGCCGCTTGCTCTGCGAATTCGCTGCATTGGCCGAGCCGCTGCTCACACCGGGGCCGCGCACGTTTGCCATGCGCCCCTGAGCAGGGGACCCCTGCGGAAAATCAATTCGCGCACGGCAGGGGAGGGAGGCCTGTCGATGCCGAGCAATGAACCACGGCAGCACGTTCGTTCACCGAAGCGGGACATAAGCGGCGATTATTTGCTTATTTTGGGCTGGACCTTGCCGATTTGTAGAAAATAATTCTATTTAATGCCAGGCTCCGCGCAGCGACTGGCTGGCTTGCCCCGTTCCGGACGGTGGCTGCTGGCGAGGCGGCATCGGGCTCAATTGGTGATCGGTCATGCGGGCGGAAGCCTAACCCATGCGCTACTTTCCCCTCTTTGCCGACCTCGCCGAGGCAGACGTGCTG
Organism: Hyphomicrobiaceae bacterium; assembly: GCA_024281145.1. GTDB lineage: Bacteria > Pseudomonadota > Alphaproteobacteria > Rhizobiales > Hyphomicrobiaceae > AWTP1-13. Next base: position 14,951 of record JAMXLN010000157.1, read on the forward strand.
GTCGTCGGCGGCGGCGAAGCGGCCGCCCGCAAGGTACGGCTGCTGTGCAAGACCAGCGCCCGCATCACCGTGGTGGCCGAGACCGTCACCGAAGAGTTGCGCGGGCTCGCTGAGCGCGGTGCCATTGCCCTTCTCCCCCGTGCCTTCCTGGCCCGCGATCTTCATGGCCAGCGCCTCGTTTATGCCGCGACCGGGGATGGCGTGTGTGATGGTGCCGTATCGCGAGCCGCCAAGGCGCGCGGCATCCCCGTCAACGTGATCGACGCACCCGCGCTTTCCACCTTCATCACGCCAGCCATCGTCGATCGCGATCCTGTCACGGTCGCGATCGGCACCGAAGGCGCCGCGCCGGTACTGGCGCGCCAGATCAAGGCACTGCTTGAGACGTTGCTGCCCGCCAATCTGGGCGTGCTGGCCAGCCGCGCGCGAGATCTGCGCGACGGCGTAGCCCGAGCCGTCGTCGATCCGCGCCGGCGCCGCCGGTTCTGGGAGCGGCTCCTCAGAGGACCCTTCCGCCGCGCTGTCCTCAGCGGCGCGCAGAACGAGGCTGGCCGCATCCTCGCCGCCGAGCTCGAGGACGAGCATCGGTTGACGCACGCCACCCCCACGGGCCGCGTGACCCTCATCGGTTGCGGTCCCGGCGATCCCGATCTCCTCACCCTGAGAGCCGTGCAGCGGCTTCAAGAAGCCGACGTTCTCGTCGTCGATCGCTTGGTGGATGCGAAGATCCTGGAATACGCGCGCCGGGATGCGGAGCGCGTGTTTGTCGGCAAGACACCGCGCGGCCCTGCCACATCACAGGCCGAGATCAATCGCCTCATCGTCCGCGAGGCGCAGGCCGGCAAGGCCGTGGCCCGGCTCAAGGGTGGCGACCCCCTCATCTTCGGCCGCGCGGCCGAAGAAATGAGCGCCTGCCAAGCGGCCGACATCCCGGTGGAGGTCGTTCCGGGCGTGACTGCCGCGCAGGCCTGCGCAGCACGCGTTGGCTTGCCGCTGACACTGCGCGAGCGGATCCGGCAGTTCGCGGTCGTCACCGGCGCGAGCGCCGAGGGGGAACCCGATTTCGAGTGGCCTGCGCTCCTCGCCAAGGATGCCGCCTTCGCCATCTATATGGGTATCGGCAATGCCCCGCTCCTGCGCCGCCAGCTTCTCTCCGCGGGCGCCGATGCTGCCACGCCAGTAGTAATCGTGGAAAACGGCACGCGCGAAGGTGAGCGCACGATCGCCACCACGCTCGCCGATCTTACCGATGCCGTTGCACAACACGCGGTGGTCTCGCCCGCGGTGATCTTCGTGGGGCTCGACTGGGCCGAGGCGGGCCTTTGTCGACCCGCGTTCGTGATCGTGCATCGCCGCGCCCGCCGCCCCGCCATCGAACGGCCCCTCGAAAGACGTGCTGCCAACACAGAGGCTCTAACATGAGCAAGGCCCCGACAGTTTGCGTGCTCACCGCCAACCGACTGCGCGACGGTACCGTCGTGTTCCTCGACTTCGAGGGTGCCTGGAGCGAGACGCTCGTCGAGGGCCTGGTGGCCCGCTCTCCCGACGAGGTGAGGGCGCTCAGGGATCGCGGCTCCTACGATGCGATCCGCAGCATCGTCGTTGATCCTTATCTCATTGAGGTGCACGAGACCCTCAGCGGCCTTCTTCCAATCCGTTATCGCGAGCGCGTCCGCGCCACTGGCCCCAGCGTGCTGGACGACGTGCCGGGCTATAGGGAGCCCGCGGCCGGGCAGCGTCAGGGGCTGCAGGAGCGCTTGGCATATGCATCCCCGCCTCGCGAGCCCCAGCCTGTGGAAGGGCCCCAGATGCATGGCATGCCCGGGGTCGGAAACCCTGACCTTGGCGCCACACACGATGCGCACGCCGAGGCCGCCTGACCCATGTATCGCTACGATGAGTTCGACGCAGAATTCGTGCACCAGCGCGTGGCGCAGTTCCGTGACCAGGTGGCCCGCCGCCTGACGGGCGAGCTCACAGAGGACGAGTTCAAGCCGCTCAGGCTCATGAACGGCGTCTATCTGCAGCTGCACGCCTACATGCTGCGGATCGCCATCCCTTACGGCACCTTGAACTCGCGCCAGCTGCGCAAGCTCGCGCATATTGCGCGCACCTACGACCGCGGCACTGGCCATTTTACCACGCGGCAAAATCTGCAGTTCAACTGGCCCAAACTCGCGGACATCCCCGACATCCTGGGGGAGCTGGCCACCGTGGAGATGCACGCCATCCAGACCTCCGGCAACTGCATCCGCAACGTCACCGCAGATCACTTCGCCGGGGCCACTGCCGAGGAGGTGGCCGATCCCAGACCCTACGCAGAGATCATCCGCCAGTGGTCATCGTTGCACCCGGAGTTCAGTTTTCTGCCGCGCAAGTTCAAGGTAGCCGTGACGGCAGCGAGCCGGGATCGCGCGGCGATACGCGTGCACGACATCGGTCTTGAGCTCAAGCGTCTTGCAACTGGAGCCCTCGGCTTTGCCGTTTTTGTCGGCGGCGGCCAGGGACGTACACCCATCATCGCCAAGCGCATTCGCGACGATCTGCCCGAGGCCGATCTATTGAGCTATCTCGAGGCGGTGCTGCGCATCTACAATCTGCACGGCCGCCGTGACAATAAGTTCAAGGCGCGCATTAAGATCCTTGTGCACGAGATCGGCGCGGCTGCCTTCAGCGCCCAAGTGGAAGAGGAGTGGCAACGCATCCGCGACAGCGCGCTGAGGCTGCCGGAAGACGAGATCAGACGCATCCAGGCCTACTTCACGCCGCCGGCGTTCGAGCCCCAACCCTCCAAGGCATACCTGCGGCCTCCGGAGCGCAGCTTCGAGCGCTGGGTCACGCGCAACACGCATACCCACAAGCAGCCGGGGTACGCCATCGTCACCATCTCGCTCAAGCCCATCGGTGGCGTTCCCGGCGACGCCAGTGCAGAGCAGATGGACGCGATCGCCGATCTTGCCCAGCAATATTCTTTCGATGAAGTGCGCGTGTCGCATGAGCAAAACCTGGTGCTGCCACACGTGCGAATCGAGGATCTGCGCCGCGTTTATGCGGGACTGCAAGCCGTGGGCCTGGGCGAGGCAAATGCGGGGCTCGTCACCGACATCATCGCCTGTCCCGGTCTTGATTACTGCGCCCTTGCCAACGCCCGTTCCATTCCCATCGCGCAACGCATCTCCGCGCGCCTCGCCGCCCGCCAGGATGCGATCGGCGATCTCAGGATCAAGATCTCGGGTTGCATCAACGCGTGCGGGCATCACCACGTCGGCCACATCGGCATTCTCGGCGTCGAGAAGCGGGGCGAGGAGCACTATCAACTTTTGCTCGGCGGCTCTGGCGCCGAAGACGCGGCGCTCGCCACCATCACCGGTCCCGGCTTCGACCCCGACGGTATCGTTGATGCTGTAGCGAAGGTGGTGGACACCTACCTCTCGCTGCGCGCGAGTGCCAACGAGACCTTCCTCGCCGCCTATGGACGCCTGGGTCCGGCCCCGTTCAAGGAGGCGCTTTATGCCGCCGCTTGAGGTCTTGCAGGTGGGGGAGGCTTCACCGGACGGCGAGGATGCGGCGGGCGTGCTCGCAGTATCCGATAGCCGCGGCCCGGCATCGGCAAATGTCGCCGATGAAGGATCCGCGCGCGCGCCCGGCGGCGGCAGTCGCAGGCCCGTGCCCGCCAACGTCCCGGATGGTCCCGTGTTGCTGCCCCTGCACAGAGGGGGCGCGCGCGACCCGGCCGGGACGGTATGGCATGCAGGCGCCTTCCGGAGCGATCCTTGGGCGAGCGCCCAGGCTGGAGTGCCCCTACCCGATCGGCCGGTGATTGTCTCACGGCAGCGTTGGCTCGCCGAGCGCGCCCTGCTCACGGGACGCGATGCGCCGGTTGGCCTGCGCCTCGAAGCCGGCGAGCGCATAGACGATCTCGCCACGGACCTGGCGCGGTTTTCCCTGATCGCCCTCGCGTTTCCCACATTCGCCGACGGCCGCGCCTTCTCGACCGCGCGGTTGCTGCGCGACAAGTATGCCTACAAGGGTGAGTTGCGCGCCGTGGGCAACGTGCTCTCCGACTTGGTCCCCTTCATGCGACGCGTCGGCTTCGACAGCTTCGAGGTCACGCATGGGCCCACCCGCCGCGCCCTGAGCCAAGGCCGCATCGCCGAGGTCACCCTTTACTACCAGCCCGGCACCCGCGACGAGCCGCACTGGGTGCGGCGCCGCCGGCTTGCTGACACCAGCAACTGACGTTTTTGGATGCTCAGAGATGCCCACCATTGGCGTACGGGTGCGTAGCGTGCCTGGTTGGCAGCAATTCTGGCAGATGTTTCGGCAGCGAGACCCTACACGTCAACCCAATGCCAAGCGCCGATCTCAACACGTCCTGCGCGGCTAGCAGCCTTTAGCGACGGCTCGTTAACTGCAGCGATTGTGCCCGTGATAAGGGTTGATGGGTCGGTGGCGGCAACATTGGCAGCAAACCGTCGATGCACGGCCGGCCCGAGTCTTTGACCGCGAACCATGCTATCGAGCAGGATCTCGACCATATAGGCCCCGCGCACGCCGACAATTACTTGGTGTCGCGCCGCCACGATCCCAGCCCATAGGCCGCCAACGGAAATCTCGTAGAGCAGACCTTCGGCGTGGGACGCTGCGAGCGTTGTCTCGCATTCGATGCGTACGGCACCCCGCATCTGCGGGCGGGCCAAGAACATTTCATTATAGGCAGCGACGTAGCGTGGATAGAAGCTGAGATCGGCAGGGCGATGAAGCGCAACACGCGCAAGGCCTGGGGCTTCCGGTCGCGCCGCCATGTCGCGAGCGAGACCGGCAAGGAAACGTTGGTCAATATAGGCACCCGCCACCGCAATGGGCACGTGCGCGGGCTGGTAAAAGCGAATTCGGCGTGGCGCGAAAGGCGCGAACTCTCCGGCGATTCGGCGCAGTATAGTCCTATCGGAGATCGCGCCAGGTGGTACGCTTGCTCGGTAGATGGCTACAAACGGCGATGAACCGGAGGGATCTGAAAAGTCGATGCGGGCTAGGAACCGCCGCCCTTCCATTTCAATCAACCGCATCTTGTAGTGCTGCGCTGGCAGGCTGAGCACCTTCATGGTCTCAGCGAACTGGCGCGCCGCATTGTCATCGGCCACAAGAGCAACGAGCTCTCTCGTCGCCTCTTGAATGTCCCTCCTCAGCTCGTCGCCGCGCCAAGCCCTCACCTGTGGGTGCGCTTGTTCGAGCGTGCAGTCCGTAAACTCGCGTTCCAGCTCAGCGTGGTGATTTCCCGTGGCCGTCATGTGCACATTCCGGGTTACTTCGTCGCGGCACGCTCTAACCGGGCTTTGCACTCAGGTGCGGGCATCTGGCATGAGGAGTTGATTTGAGGTGCGAGGCAACGTCAAACCAACCTTTTCCTATTGGCCAAAATTTCTCGTTGCTAGCTTTAGATCGGCAAGCATCTTTGCGCCGTCGTGCGGATTGACGCGTTCATGCCGCCCCATCACCGCGAGTACGGCAACGAGTGTTGCCGTGCGATCAATCAGCGGAAACGCCACGGCGCTCACACCTGGCATCAGGTGCCCTTCGTTGAAGGCATAGCCTTGTTCGCGGACCTGCTTGATCAACCGTTTGATGCTGGCCCAATCGCGCGCTAACAAATTCAGGCCATTGTCGGCCTTGAGGGCGCCCCTGATGAGTGGCTCTGAAAAATGTCGCGGCAGGAAAGCGGCGAACGCAAGTCCGCTGGCGGTTGCGAGGATAGGCAGCGTCGCACCTGTTCGCATCGTCATGATGATCGGCTGACTGCTCTCGTCGACGTGGACGATCGTCGGGCCATGCGTGCCCCACACCGAGAGGACCATTGTCTCATCAAAGCGATCGCGCAACTCACGTTGGAGCGCCATGGCATCCCGGAGTGGCTGGTGAGAATTGAGGGCGGCAATACCCAGTCGCATGGCCAGCGGGCCTAAGCCGTACCGGCGCGTCTCCGGCTCCTGACGCGCCAAGCCGGTTGCCACAAAGCTTGCAAGATAACGGTGGGCTTTGCCGGGAGACATGCGCCCGGCTGCCGCGATCTCTCGCACGGCTACCGGCGTTTGAGCACGCGCGAGATGGTCGAGGAGCCGGCTGGCGACTTCGACGGCCTTAATCCCCCGACGGTCGTCCCCTCCCATGATCGCTCCCTAGACGCATCTCACAATGCGCAACAGGGGGAAGTTTCATCCCCCTTGTATAGCAAAACAACCTAGCATGGTGTTCCGCATGGTGGAACGGGCTGCGCCGAATGCGTTGGCCTGGCCACGATCGTTGCTGCTTAGTGGGTCCGCCCAGAGCGATCTTCGGGCTCAAAGCAACGACGGAGATGACCCATGGTTCGTCCGCTCATCATCGGCACGGTATTGGTTGGGGCTTTCGCACTCTCCGCGAAAACGTTCGCTCAGCAAGGTTCGTTTGGCACGGCCGAAGAGGCTAGGGCCATGCTCGACAAAGCGGTCGCCGCCGTAAAGGTGAATAAGAGTGCGGCGCTCGCGACATTCAACAAGGGAGACGGCGGTTTCAAGGACCGCGACCTCTATCCGTTCTGTTTCAACGTGAGCGACGGCGTGTTCGTCGCCGCCATCAAAGAATTGCTTGGCACAGATACCAGGGCTCTCAAAGACCCGACCGGAAAGCCGTTTGGCCAAGATCTCTATGCGGCAGCGCAGAAACCGGAAGGCCAAGTCACCGAGGTCGGTTACATGTTTCCGAGGCCTGGACCCGACAAGACGCCTGTGCCAAAGGTGACTTTCATAGCCAGGGCGAGCGATCTGGGTTGCGGCGTTGGCTACTACAAATAAGCCGCAGAGCAATTCGCACGGATTTTCGAACGAAGTACGGCACAAAGTCGCTGCGCAGTAGCTTACTGGAATCTATTGACCGGTGGATGAGGCGGGCGAAGTTGCGTGGATGCCTATTGTTCAACTCAGCAAGCAGCCAATCGTGTTCCGTTCATGTCCTGCCGCGTTATCAACGCGGGCACAGCGCAAGGCCCACGCTCCCCAAAATGGTGAGGCCCGAACGTCAGCTCGTGAGAGACCAGGCAACGACCTTGATCTGCGCACCAAACTCGTCTGAACCTGACCCAAACAGGAAGGACGCCCGCCACCATCTTGGCGCCGCGGACCGAGCAGCCATCTCCCTCCCGTGAGAGCTACGCAGGTCGGTGCTGTGGGCGGGTGGGTGCCTGAAGGAACGCGAGGATGGTCTTTCCGCAGGCACCTCGTCCCCGTGCCTGCACCGGAGCGAACGCATTGGCTGTTGCGCCGACGGTGACAAGTGCGGGGCTTGCACCTCGCACCGGACCGCCTCGCTTAAGCTAAGGTCCTACCGCAAGGCTACAACCGAGGGCGACGCGAATGCGTATCGCTCCAAGCGTAAGCCAAAAAGGCGTATCGTAACTCTAGGGGAAACTCCCTACTGACAAGGCTTACGCCACAACAACGAAGGCACCATGACAATTGAACACCGATGGGGTGCGCACGCCGGCGTGGCGCCGCGCTTGCTTGACCTATTGCGAGATATGCCAAGTTGGTGCCAGTAGGGAACGTGGCCAACCATGATGGGCATTGAGATGGAACTCATCGAGAATCGTACCTTCGATGAAATCGAAATCGGCGAGGTTGCCAAGCTCGAGCGCACACTCACCGAGCAGGACATAACACTTTTCGCCGTCATGTCGGGCGACATCAATCCCGCGCACGTTGATCCCGAATATGCGATGAGTAGCCGTTTCCGCGAGGTGATCGGCCACGGCATGTGGAGTGGCGCACTCATCTCAACGGTACTTGGAACCGTCTTTCCCGGACCGGGCACAATCTACCTCGCGCAAAACTTGCGCTTCCGGCGACCTGTGAGGGTGGGCGACAGCGTCACCATCAAAGTCACGGCAAAAGAAAAGGACGCCACAAAACGTAAGGTGGTGCTTGACACCGAATGTGTGAACCAAGATGGCGAAGTCGTTGTTTCAGGTACAGCTGAAGTAATTGCTCCAACGGAAAAGGTGCGGCGTCCGAAGGTCTTCCTGCCGTCAGTGCGTTTCGACGACAAAGAGGTGCGCTTCCGCGACATCATGGGGCGAGTTAAAGCACGCAACCTGCCACCGGTCGCGACTGCGATCGTGTATCCGGCTGACGCCGAATCGCTCGCCGGTCTAGCCGCAGCCGCGGAACAGGGAGCAATCGTCCCGATCCTTGTCGGCAACGAAAGTGTGATCCACGAAGCAGCGCGTGCGGGCCACGTAAACCTCGACGCCTTCGAGATCACATCAGCAGAAAAGCCCCGCGAAGCCGTCGCTGCCGCCATCCGCCTCGCGCGAGAGGGTAAAATCGAAGGCATTATGAAGGCGAGCGTGTCGACCGAGGAACTCATCGTTCAGGTCATCTCTACGACCCATGGGTTACGTACCGAGCGCCGCATCAGCCATGTGCATGCGGTGGACATACCGACATATCCGAAGCCGCTCTTCATCACTGATTCCATGATCAACATTGCCCCCGGGCTCTCAGAGAAGCGCGATATCTGCCAAAACGCCATCGATCTAGCGCACTGGCTCGGAATCCCAGCGCCTAAGGTGGCCGTGCTCGCGGCAGTGGACACGATCAATCCCAAAATGCCCGCCACCATCGAAGCGGCGACGCTCTGCAAAATGGCCGAGCGCGGTCAGATCTGTGGTGGTATTCTTGACGGCCCATTGACGGTTGATCATGCAGTTTCGCTCAAAGCCGCCGAGTACACAGGCATCCGTTCGGCCGTAGCCGGACAAGCGGATATCCTCCTCGCTCCCGATCTAGAATCTGGCAATATGATAGCCAAGCAGCTCGCCTACCTTGCCGACGCGCTATCAGCTGGCATAGTACTCGGAGCGCGGGTGCCGATAGCACTCACCGGTGGCGGTGATGATTGGCAGTCTTGGCTCGCTTCAGCTGCGC